>JALOPS010000042.1 GCA_025453745.1 Gemmatimonadaceae bacterium | reverse complement strand
AACGCGGCGGGCACAAAGAGCCATCGCGACGCGACATCACCCACCGTGTGGTCGCGCAGCAGCGCCTTCTCCGGCCCGAACGGGCTGAGGCTCGCCGACACCACCCACCCACGCGTCACCGCCCACTGCTCGAGCGCCCACGTGATCGCCAGCGCGATCGCGCTCCAGGCGACATACGGCACCCCCAGCGTTCGCAGTCGCCGGCTCACCCGCGTCCAGTGTGACACGCCCGCTTCGTCACGCAACGCAAACAGGTACCCCGAGATCGCGAAGAGCATGGGGATCCGGAAGCGCAGCAGCCCGTTCGCCAGCAGATACTGCACCACGGTCGCCGGCGACGCGGGCTCTTCCACCAGCGTCATGGGGTGCAGGTAGCGCGGGTGCAGGTTGAACGCGTGCACGTACACCAGCAACACCATCGATATCAGGCTCCAGAAGCGGAGCCGGTCGCTCAGCAGCGGGTCGAGCGTCGCACGCGCGACGGGTGGGCGATCGGTGACGGCCATGGCCCCCGTACGGCCCTCGCGCCTCCCGGTTTCTCGCCCTCGCGTGCGCGGGCGTACCTTCCCCGCCCATGCCCACTCGCGAACTGACACTCCGGGGCCTGGTGCTCGGCGCCCTGCTCACCACGGTCTTCACGGCCGCCAACGTCTACCTCGGCCTCAAGGTCGGGCTGACCTTCGCCTCATCGATCCCGGCCGCCGTGATCTCGATGGCGATCCTCAGCGCGGTCAAGGATTCGTCGATCCTCGAGAACAACATCGTGCAGACCGTCGCCTCCGCGGCCGGCACACTCTCGGCGATCATCTTCGTCTTGCCAGGCCTGGTGATCGTGGGATGGTGGACGGGCTTTCCGTTCTGGCAGTCGTTTCTGATCTGCGTGAGCGGTGGCGTGCTCGGTGTGCTCTTCACGATTCCGCTGCGCAAGGCGCTCGTGACGACGTCCGACCTGCCGTATCCCGAAGGGGTGGCGGCGGCCGAAGTGCTCAAGGTGGGATCCGGCGCCCGTGGCGAGGCGGGCACCGACAGTGGCGAAGCGCGTGAAGGGCTGCGTGCGGTGATCCTCGGCACCGCCGCATCGGCCGGGCTCGCGATCCTCGGTGCCACGCGCATCGCGGCGACCGAGTTGGCCAGCGTCTTTCGTGTGGGTGCGACGGCGTCGAGCGGCTACAGCGTCGCCTGGTCACTCGCACTGCTTGGCGCGGGGCATCTGGTGGGGCTCTCGGTGGGCATGGCGATGCTCACGGGTCTCGTGATCGCGTGGGGCGTCGCGGTGCCGTTGCTCACGTCCATGACACCGCCCGCCGAGGGCGTTGAGCTCGCGGCGCACACAATGGGGATCTGGCGCATGCAGGTGCGCTTCATCGGTGCGGGCGCGATTGCCGTCGCGGCGATGTACACGCTCGCTCGGCTCGCCAAGCCGGTGTTGAGCGGACTCGTCACCACGCTGTCGCCGTCCGCGCGCAGTGCGGTCACCGACGATCGCGACCGCGACATTCCCGCCGCATGGATTCTCGCACTCACCGCGGTGTGCATGGTTATCACCGCCGGGCTCGCGTGGAGCTTTGCGCGTGAAGGCGTGCTCTCGGCCAACGCGATGACGTTGACGCTCGTGGCGGTGCCGTTCGTGCTGCTGGTGGGCTTTCTCATCGCCGGCATCTGCGGCTACATGGCGGGGCTCATTGGCGCGTCCAACAGTCCGATCTCGGGTGTGGGCATCCTCTCCATCGTCGCGTGTGCCGGTACGCTGGTCACCGTCGCCCCGCCGAGCGAGAGCACGCGCGCGGCGCTCGTGGCGTTCGCGCTGTTCGTGACGTCGATCGTGTTTGCGTGTGCGACCATCTCCAATGACAACCTGCAGGACCTGAAGACCGGTCAGCTCGTGGGCGCGTCCCCCATGCGGCAGCAGATCGCGCTGATTGTGGGTGTCGCGGCCGGTGCAGCGGTGATTCCGTTCGTGCTCAACCTGCTGGCCAAGGCGTACGGCTTTGCCGGCGCGGCGAATGTGGGTGTGGTCGCGCCCAATCCGTTGCCGGCGCCGCAGGCGACGCTCATCTCCGCGCTGGCGCAGGGCGTGATCGGCGGGAATCTCGAGTGGACGATGATCGGGATCGGTGCGGTGGTGGGCGTGGCGCTGATTCTGCTCGACAGCGCGCTCGGTGCGATGGGGCGGTTGCGCATTCCGCCGCTGGCGGTGGGGCTTGGGATCTATCTGCCGATGTCCGCGACGTTTGCGGTGGTGGTGGGCGCGTTGTGTGCGACGTGGTACGATCGTCGCGCGAGAGCGGCAGCGAATCCTGAGCGTGCCGAGCGGTTGGGGACGCTGGTGGCGTCGGGGCTCATCGTCGGCGAGAGCCTGTGGGGCGTGCTGAACGCGGGGCTCATTGTCGCGCTGGCGAAGGATGCGCCGATCGCGCTGGTTGCGGAGGACTTCGCGTTGGCGAAGCCGCTGGGCGTAGTGCTGTTTGCCGCGGCGATTGTGGGGTTGTATGGGTGGATGGTGCGGCGGGTGGGGGGACGCGCGGCGTCGTGACAGAGGTTCCGCATCATCAGCGGTGGTGAGGACGATAGTTCCATTCGCCGTGCAAGCCGCGCGACGCCGAGGTCAACGCTGATGGTCCACGGCATGAGGCGCGCACGTGTCTTCGCCTTGAAGGCAGACTCAGCTATTCGTGTGGTCTGCTTGATTGGAGGGAGCGAAAACTCTGGTACGCCTCACCGACGAGTTCGTCCCACACGTGCGTCGCGAACTCGTCGACCAAGCCGAATGAAGTCGAGAGCACGTCGGGCGCGCTCGCATCGCCGACAACACTTCGCGATCGGGCTTCGACCAGCTCGTCTTGAAAGGTGTTGATTTCTGCGAGAGTGTGAGCGTTCGCACCCTGACAAACGAAACCAAGCTCGTCGAGGAAGATCCGAGCCACTGCCGAGAACTCCGCTCTCGTCATTCTGATTGCTCCCGTGCGTACGGCTTGCATGTACCGGAGATCGCTCCGGCCTGGTCGTATGTGTTTATTGAGGCGCCAACATCGCCTCAGCCCCAAGGGGACGGTCGGGACCCGCCACCACGCGATGCCTGATGGACCGAAGCGCCCTGAGTCCTCAACGAGGGTCTCGCCCTCTGGGGTGAAGGAGGTCACCGCGTATGTCCCACGCCGCGGGAGAAATCGTCCCACGTTGTGGGACGATTTACAAGTCGCTGCCCCACTTACACTTGCGGCGTCACCCACTCTCGCGCGCTGAGCCTACTGGACGTCCTCTCCCCCCCTCACACCGCCTCCGACAACGACGTGAAGTTGAAATCCCGCGCCTTGAGCACCGGCATCACCTGCGTCCCCGGCCCATCACTCGCCGTCCGACGCACCGGCCCCAACGCCTCCACGTTGTTCAACAGGAACAGCGGACTCTCATTGAACCGCATGTTCTTGATCGACCGGGTGATCTTCCCGTTCTCGATCAGAAACGTCCCGTCGCGCGTGAGCCCCGTGTAGCTCATCGCCCGCGGATCGGTCTCGCGCAGATACCAGAGCCGCGTCACCAGCACGCCGCGCTCCGTACCGGCAATCATCTGTTCCCGCGTCGTCGACCCGCCGCCGAGCATGATGTTGTTGGGCGTACCCGTCGGCGTGAGGTTGCGCCGCGCACCCCACGACCGCGGCACCAGCAGCGTGCTCAGCACACCATTGGTGATCCACGACTGCCGTGCGAGCGGCAGCCCGTCGCCGTCGAAGGGTTGCGTGAGCACCAGCGGATCGAACGGATCGCTCACCAGATTCACCATGCTCGCCACGATCCGCTCGCCCAGCCGATTGCCGCTGCCGGCTTTGGAGAATGGGGACCGCCCTTCATCCGCGCTGCGCGCATTGAAGTAACGCGGCATGAGCCCCACCAAGTCGCCCACCGCCTGCGGTTCGAGAATCACCGTGTAACGCCCCGGTTCGATCGCCACGGGATTGCGCGAACGCGTCGACTTTTCGATGGCCTGCGCACTCACCGCGGCAAAATCGAGCTGCTTCCACGCCACCGCATCTTCTCCGCTCCATCCGGAGCCCGTGCCGTCGTCCGTCCGCACGGTGAGCGTGTAGTTGGCATTCGTTCCGCGATGATACGCGAAGTGACCGGCACTGTTGCCAATCGCGATCGCATCAGCGCCCGTGACCAGAAACCCAGCCACACTCAGCATGCTCCCGCTCCGGCGCGCGGGGGCGAGCGCCGTGTTGGCCGCCGCGGTCACCACCCCCGCATCAAGTGTTGCCGTCTCCTCGTCCCACGCGGCACTCGTGTCGCGCAGTTGCTGCGGACCGAGAAGCGGCAGCAGCTCCGGATCATCGGGCGAGAGTCGCGCAATCGCCTCGGCTTTGCGCACGGTTCGCTCCACGCTCTCCGGCGAGAGATCGTTGGTCGTCACGGCGGAGTGCTTCTTGCCGATATACGACATCACCACGAGCGTCGTGTCTTCCACCACACCGGCGGTCGAGAGCTGGTTGGCCGCAAAGCGCACGTTGCGTGTACGCGAAGAGCGCACCACCGCCTGCACCGCATCGGCCGTCGACAGGCGAAGCACGCGGTCGATGACCTGCTGCGCATCGGCGCGCGAGATCACCACATCGTCGGCCGCGAAGAGCGAGCGCGGCGCACGAGCATCAACGAAGCGACTCATGCCTTGCGTCCCGTGTTGATCACGACGATCTGCCGGTGGCGCGTGGGGACGCACCCATGGGTGACGGCGTTGGCCTGACCAGGTTGCCCCTTGCCGTCGGAGAAGGTGGCGTAGAGTTCGTAGCTCTTCGGTCCGCCGAGCAGGTCGAGTGCCGCCCAGAAGTCGGTGGTGCGGAACTGATAGGCCACGTCGCGCAACTGCCCGACGATCTTGCCACCGCGAATCTCGTGAAAGAGCGCCCCACCGAACTGGCCATTGAAGCGCTGCTGATCGATGGAGTACGAGCCGCGCCCCTGAATCGCGATGCCGCGATCGGTGGCCGCGATCAGATCATTCCAGCCGATGTCCTTGGACCCGGGCTTGATCGACACATTCGGCATGCGCTGGAACTGCACGCTGCTCCACGAATCCGCATAGCTGCACCCGTGACTGCGCGTCGGCATGTTGCGCTTCTTGTACCACCAGTCGAGCCACATCGCCTGCTCGCGCGTGGTCTGGTAATCGACGACGATGCCGTCCTTGATGATGTCGAACTGATCGGGCTGCACGCCGTCGTCGTCGTAGCCAATCGTCGCACAGCCGCCCGGCTGCGAGCGGTCGCCGTAGATGTTCATGAGTGGCGAGCCGAACTTGAGCGTGCCCAGCGCCTTCTCCGGTGGCGCGACAAAGCTCGTGCCCGCGTAGTTGGCCTCGTAGCCATACGCACGATCGAGTTCGGTGGGGTGCGCCACCGACTCGTGCAGCGTCAGCCCCAAATTGGACGGATGCAGCACGAGATCGTACCGCCCCGGGTCCACCGACTTGGCCGTGAGCTTCTCGGCGGCTTCTTCGGCCCACCGCTTTGCGTTCACCGGCAAATTACTCTCGAGCACCGACTCCCAGCCGCGCCCCGTCGGCTGGACCACCGCATCTCGCACGGCGAAGTCGGTGCGATCGGCGCTGACGGCGGTGATGCTCATGGGCGTGTAGCTCCGCACCAGCGTCTGCGCGATCACCGACCCTTCGGTGTTGGCGTAGTTGCGCTCTTCCTTGACGAACTGGAGTTGCGTGCTCACAAAACGCACGCCCGGCACCGAGAGGGCCGCCGAGTTCGCGGCGATGGCGAGCGAGGTCTTCTCCTCGACCGAGATGGAGAACGGATCGATGGTGAAGCCACTCGACCAGGTCGCATCGGGGTGACTGGGCGCCGGCGCGAGCTCGACGGGCTTGTCGCGCGCGATGCGATTGGCCTTGGCCGTGGCGACCGCTTCGGCCGCCGCACGCTGGACGCCTGCATTGGTGAGGCGCGGGGTCGCCGCAAAGCCCCAGCACCCGTCGACCAAGGCGCGCACGCCGCAACCGATGGTGTCGCTGTCGACCACGTCGAGCACCTGCCGTTCGCGCGTCGCGATGTTGTTGCGCTGCACGCGTTGAATGCGCACGTCCGCGTAGGTGGCGCCGCCGCGCTTCGCTGTGTCGAGCGCGAGCAGCAGCAGGTCACGCGTGGGCGCGTCCATGCGGGGCTGCACATGCGGCAGGAGATGTACGTGGGCCGCCGCGTCGCGCGGGCGGCCCAGGACGAGGGCGCCGGCAGCGACGGCGGAGGTGGCGACGAAGTCGCGACGAGTGGTCATGGTGAGCGGCGGGGGAGGCAGACCGACGCGGGGACGCCGGAGGTACGACGCTCAAGGTACGCGCAGCGGGCAGATGGTGTTGCGGCAGCGTGGTATGACGCCGAGCACCTCTGACGCGACACCGCCTGACGGCGGTGCACTGTGACGAAGGCTCATCACTCGACCCGTCGTCGCCCCGTTGCGCGCCCGAGCGCGACCGTATCTTTGGCTCATGACCAACATCTTCGATCGCGCTGCCTGCGACGACCACATCGCGCGCCTCAATCGGCTGCGCGCCGACACCGCCCCCGTCTGGGGCAAGATGACCGCCGCCCAGATGCTGGCGCATTGCAGCAAGCCCTACGAGATGGTGTGCGATCCGGACTACGCGCGCACGCACAAGCGTCCGCCGGCGATCATGCGCTTTCTGCTGAAGACGTTCCTCAAGCCGATCGTGGTCGGCCCGAAACCGTACGCGCGGAACTCACGCACGGCCCCCGAGTTCATCGTCGCCGATGCCCGTGATTTCACGGTCGAGCGCACGCGGCTGATCGGTTACATCAACCAGGTGCAGGGGTGGGGGCGATCCCACTTCGACGGAAAGGACAACCACAGCTTCGGCGTGATGACGGCCGACGAGTGGAACAACCTCTTCGCGAAGCACCTCGAGCATCATCTGGTGCAGTTCGGCGTGTGAGCGCGCGGAGCGAGCATCGCTCGCCTGAGCCCCCCAGCCCGTACGTGTGGTCGGATGCGCGCGGGTCTCTCGACAGGACGGCGAGGCCCACCACCCCGATGTCACCCTCCCCCGACGGTGGCCTTGACCCCCGTGCTCGCAGCGGCATGAAACGGGATCCCCGCCACGCCAGACCCCTCGCGTAGGGATTCATACCAGCGTCGCGCCTCGTCGCGACGACTCGCGCGCAGCAGCGCGTCGGCGTACCCCAATCGGTCGAGGTGCTGCTCGAGCACCGGATGCGCCAACCGCGCGCGCACCGGTACATCGAGCGGACTCTGTGCAAATGCCGCAATCGCCTCGGCCGCGCGCCCCTGCATGAGTGCCCAGTGACCTCCCACCGCAGACGAGAGCGCCAACGCGACGCGTGACGCACCAGACGCGTGACGCCGCAGCGCGTCGCGCGCGGCGGCCACACCATTCGCGTCACCCAGCCGCGCACTCAGCAGGCCGGAGAGATAGTGGCGGATGTCTTCCTGTTCGACGGGCGAAAGCGCGGCGTCTGGCAGCGGCCGCGCACGGCGAGATGCACGGAGCACCGCGCGGACCGCTCGAAGCGTACCGCTGTCCGCCACCGCCCCAGGGGTCAGCGCGAGCCACGCGTGGTGCTCGGCGGCCATGTCAGCGTCGCGCTCGCCCGCACTTTGAAGCAGCGCCCGGGCTGTGGCCCAGTCGTCGCTCGCCGCCGCAATCGTCGCCTGCGACAGGAGCCCCTCGACCTGCGTCGCGGGGCTCTCGGCGAGGGTGCGTGCGAAGGCTCGTGCCGCGTCGCGATCGCGCGGATCCGAGCTGACGCGCCGCAGGGCCATGCGGGCGAGCTGGGGATCATCGCGCGCATCCGGCACCGCGCGCACACATGCCTCCCGGGGGAAGCGCCGACAGTGCAAGGCAATGTACGTCGCCCGGATCCCGGGCTGCTCGCCTGCGCTGTTCGGGCTGAAGTACATGCGATAGAGCGTGTCGAGCTGGCCCCGGCGTTGCGCCCGATCGGCGAGATCCATGAGATAGACCGTCACCTCGCGATTGCGCATGTCGAGCGCCATCACGCGCTGGAACGCCGCCGTCGCGTCGTCGATGGGGCGTCCGTGGTATGCGTTGGTGCCGAAGCGTACCTCTCCAAGCAGCATCCACGCTTCGACGTCGGTCGGGTAGTCCGCCACGATCTGCGCCAACTGCCGCTCGGCGCGGAGCGGACTTTCGAAGCGCATGGTGTGGTATGCGCGGACAAGGGCCTGCTGTCGGGCGGGGAGCGTCGAGACGAGGGCGTGGGCGCGGCGCGCCGCGTGCTCGCTCAGCGCGTCGGCCTCGTTCCATCGCGCAGCGCGAGCCAGCCGGTACCAGGACAGCGCGAACATCGAATCGGCCGCGACCGCCGTCTGGAAGTCCGCCACGGCCGCGGCGGGCCGAGCATCGCGCAGCGCGCGTTCGCCGTCGAGATACGCACGCAACGCACGCGTCGACGACGTCGTGGCCGCGGCAATGCCGGCGATCGTGTCTCCCGGCGCCGACAGCTCGGTGGCAATGAGCTCCCGCACCATCGCATCGAGTCCGCCGGGTAGCGCGTCGGCGCCCGCCAGCGTGGTCTGCGCACGCCCGACTTCTCGCCCGTCGATGCGCCGCAACGTCGCGCGGATCACCAACGTGGATCCGCTCCCGACGACGCTGCCGACCACGTAGCGATCGGCACGCACGGTGCGCGCGAGCGACTGCGCGGCGGCCGAATCGATGGCGACCGTGCGCCGGGTGGCGACGGCTCCGAGTACCGTGTTGGGATCGATGCCGCGCACCAGCCCTGTGGCGTCGAATGCCGGGGTGAGCAGGTCGACCATCCCGTCGGCGAGATAGGCGAGCTCGCGCCCCCCCCGTGTGGTGAACGGCAACACCGCGATGGTCGAGAGCGGTGCGCGGGTGTGCGCGGCTTCGATGGGCGCGGGCGGCACGGTCGCTCGCGTGTCACGCCCGATGATCAACCATGCCATCCCCGTCAGCATGAGCGCCCCGACCGCCAGCCCCGTGCGCTGCGCAGACGACAGCGCGGTGCGCCGCATTGCCCGCTGTGCACCTGACGACGTCGCGCCCTGCAGTCGCGTCGCGACGGCGGTCTCGAGCGCGGAGAGCACAGCGTCTCCGTCGGCCGGGCGCGCGGCGGGATCGCGGCTCAGCATGCGACGAATGAGCCGATCGATCGCCGCATCGACCGCTCCGCCATGCGGGCGAATCACCGCGGGGACGTCTGCACGGCGGATCGTCTCGATCAACGTGGAGGGCTCCGCACCCACGAAGGGGCGCGTGCCGGTGACCAGCTCGAAGAACGTCACACCGAGTGCCCACACATCGGTGCGCGTGCTGCGCTCACCGCCGCGCCAGAGCTCGGGCGCGAGATAGGGGAGCGTCCCGTTCACGGTGCGACCGTGCGTCGCCGCATCATGCACGTGCACGGCCACGCCGAAATCGAGCAATCGCACCACCCCCTGCTCGGCAAAGCCCACGTTGGCGGGCTTGATGTCGCCATGCACGATCCCTGCGCGGTGCGCACACGCGAGCCCTCGCGCCAACTGCTGCATGATGGGGACGATGTCGGCGTCGGGCACCGCACCCTGGCGAAGTCGATCGCGCAGTGTGCCGCCGCCGCAGTAGGCCATCACCACGCACAACCCGCCGTCGGGTGTGGACTCGACCGCATGAATCGCGCACACATGCGGATCATCCAGTTGCGAGGCTGCTCGTGCCTCGCGCACCAGCCGGGCGCGCGCCACCGGGTCCTGGCTGAACTCCGCGGACAGGAACTTGATTGCCACGTCGCGCGCCAGCAGCGTGTCGACGCCGCGATGGACGACACCCGTCCCTCCGCTCCCCAGTCGTTCATGCACCACGAAGTGCCGAATCCGCTGGCCAGGCTCGACCGAGGCGATGTCGGCACTCGGCGCCGCAGCCTCCTGAGCGGAATCGGCGACCTCTGCCTGCGCGAGTGCGGGGTGGACGACGTTCGCGTACAGCGCATCGAGGAACCCGGACGCGCCGTCGTGCGCGGCCATCAGCGACTCCACTTCGTCGCGGAGCGCACGATCCGTCCCGCACTCCTGTGCGAGATAGGCCGCGCGGTCGCGCTCCGGCATCGACGTGATCACGGCAAAGATGCCGCTCAGACGATCCCAGTACGTATCGGCCGAGGGCGCTCCGTCACTGGACATGGTCGACTCCGGCCTCACGCAGCGCGCGGTGCAACCAGGCTTGCGCCACCGACCAGTCCCGCTTCACCGTCGCCTCCGAGACGTCGAGGGCGAGCGCGGTGTCGGGGATCGACATGCCGCCGAAGAAGCGGCACTCGACGACTCGACAGGGGCGCGGATGCAGCCGCTCGAGCGCACGCAACGCGCCATCGAGCGCCACGACCTGATCGACGTGCGCGAGCGTTGCGCCCTGCGGAGACGACCGGTCGACATCCACGGCATCGAGCGATGTCCGCACGGCGGTGCCACCCCGCTTGAGGGTCTGCGCATCGCGGGCGTAGTTCACGATCACTTGCCGCGACGCCCGGACCACCAGCGCGAAGAAGTGCGCCCGGTTGCGCACGGTCAATGCACTGGCGCCCGCGAGCCGCAGATACACCTCGTGCACCAGTGCCGTCGTATCGAGCGTCTCGTCGCTGCCCGTTGCCGACCGCCGATGGAGACGTCGGGCGATGGCGCGCAGCTCACCGTACACGCGCGAGAACAGCCGATCACCCGCGACACGATCGCCCGTCGTCCACGCGTGAATCAGCTCGGTTACCGAATCGTCGACCTCGTTCACCGGCGCCTCGCGGACGTAAGCCGTGCCGATCACACGCACCGCAGGATGCAGCGCCTGCGGCGCTGCGATCCTGTCGGCGGCATGACCGCCTTCCGCGCTACAACCTACGCGAGAGGCCTTCGTGCGCGAGCGAGTGACGGTCCGCGGGTGCGCCGCCACCGAGGCGATCACACCGTCCGCTTGCGACGGGCCACCGCGCCGAGCAGCAGCAGACCGGAGGACAGCAGGACGATCGTGCCCGGTTCGGGGACGACCGCGACCGACGTGAAGTCGAGGCGGTAGACCTCCTGATCGGCGGTCAATCCGCTATTGAAGACGTACCCGGCGGCGGTCTGCTCTCCGTTGAAGCCGGCGAGCTCGGCGAAGTTGAAGTTCACCACGCCGTTCTGCGGCGTGCGAAGATCGTTCATGCCATTGACCAGAAACGCCGCACCGGCCACGCTGAAAGCCTCCGATCCCGCATCCCAGATCTGACTCGCCGTCTGCGTGATACGGTTGATCAGCAGGTTGCCCGCATCATCGAACAGCCGGTAGCGCATGGGGTTGTCGTTCCCGAGAAAGAAGTCGTTGCTCGGGATGACCATCGTCGCGAAGGTGAAGTACTTGTTCAACCCGGCATCGACCATGAAGCTCATGCTTCGCGACTGTCCGGCGAGCAGCGGACCACCGATGATGCCGCGGGTCGCCGTCGGATCGGCGGCAGCAAAGTCCGCCTGCCACTGCCCTCCGGCTCCACCCTCCGCGACCGATACGATGCCCACCCCCGCGGCCTGGCCGATGTTGAAGGCGTCGAACACGCCGCGATGAAAGCCGAGGTGGGTTGGGGCGTAGGCAATGCTGTTGGCCGCCGCGCGATTGGTCACCGTGACCGTGACCAGTCGCGACTGGGCGTGGGCCACCGTCGACAGCACCCCCAGCAGGGCGACGGCGCGGATGGCGGACGAGGAAAGGCGATGCATGATGTGCTGTCCCGAGGCAAAGGAAGACCGCGTGGAGGCCGGAGCGCCTCACTGCCTGGGAACACACCATCTCGCGGAAAATCAGCTCATCCTACGCGGGCACCCCCGGCGGCCGGCGTACGAGAGGCGTGGCGCGCGGGGCCCGGAACGCGTGAGGTGCGCGGGTCCGGAGGTGTTTCGACTCCGCGTTCGCTGCGCGAACGCTCCGCTCAACACGACGGAGCGGCGCAGCCCATCACCCCGCCCCGCCCCACACCCCACACCCCACACACCCCACGCCCCACGCCCCACGCCCCACGCCCCACGCCGCACGCCGCACGCCCCACAACTCACCCCATCTTCGCCTGCAAGCGCCGGTCGATCGCATCGAGAAACGCTTCGGTCGTCAGGAACGGCTGATCCTTGCCGATGAGGATCGCCAGATCCTTCGTCATCTCCCCCGCCTCCACCGTCTCGATGCACACCGCTTCGAGCGTGTCGGCGAACTTCGTCACTGCCGGCGTGTCGTCGAGCTTGCCGCGGTGCGCGAGGCCGCGTGTCCACGCGAAGATGCTCGCGATCGGATTGGTCGACGTCGGCCGCCCCTTCTGATGCTCGCGGAAGTGCCGCGTCACCGTGCCGTGCGCCGCCTCGGCTTGCACCGTCTTGCCGTCGGGCGTCAGGAGCACGCTGGTCATGAGACCGAGTGAGCCAAAGCCCTGCGCGACGATGTCCGACTGCACGTCGCCGTCGTAGTTCTTGCACGCCCACACGTAGCCGCCTTCCCACTTGAGCGCCGCGGCCACCATGTCGTCGATCAGGCGATGCTCGTAGGTGAGCCCCGCCGTCGCGAACTGCTCCGCAAACTCCGCCGCGTACACCTCGGCGAAGATGTCCTTGAACATCCCGTCGTACGCCTTGAGGATCGTGTTCTTGGTGCTGAGGTACACGGGATAGCTGCGCTGCAAGCCGTAGCGGAAGCTCGCGCGCGCGAAGTCGCGGATGGAGTCGGCGTAATTGTACATGCCGAGTGCCACGCCCCCGTCGGGGCCGAAGCGCGCGACCTCGAACTCCATCGGCTCGCTGCCGTCGAGCGGGCGATAGGTGATCGTCACCGTGCCCGCGCCCGGCACCTTGAAGTCGCTCGCCTTGTACTGATCGCCGTGCGCGTGGCGCCCCACGACAATCGGCTTGCTCCAGTGCGGTACCAGCCGCGGGATGTTGCCGATGATGATCGGCTCGCGGAAGATCACGCCGCCCAGGATGTTGCGGATCGTGCCGTTGGGGCTCTTCCACATCTTCTTGAGCCCGAACTCCTGTACGCGCGCCTCATCGGGCGTGATCGTCGCGCACTTGACCGCGACGCCGTGCCGCTTGGTCGCCTCGGCCGAATCGACGGTGACCTGATCGTTGGTGGCGTCGCGATGCTGGATGCCCAGGTCGTAGTAATCGAGCTCGACGTCCAGATACGGCAGGATGAGCTTGTCCTTGATGAACTGCCAGATGATGCGGGTCATCTCGTCGCCGTCCATATCGACGACGGGGCGCTTCACCTTGATCTTGGTCATGGCGGAAACGGTGGTGACGATCGGGGCGCGGACGCTCCGCGCAGGGGCTCGGGGCGAAAATGCGAGTCGGACCGAGCCCCGGCCAGACCACCGCCGTTGAGCTTTGCGTCACGGACGGACCCCAGCGTTCTCGGCTCGCGGGGCCCCATGGTGGCGGCCCCCGGGCCCTTCAGCCTTTCGACCCATGACTCGCGTCCGACTCTTTGCCGCCACAGCGGCGCTCGTCCTCGCTGCGCCGGCTGCCGTCGCGCAACTGAACGCCTCCGGTACCGTAGTGCTCGTCGTCAGCGGCGCCGGCCAGGACGGCGGCCGCACCCGCCCCGGCTTCGAGATGGACGAACTCTCGCAGGCCTATCTCATCTTTCGCGACAACGGGTATGCGGTCACCATCGCCAGTCCGACGGGCGGGCGCGTCGTCGCCGATCCGTTCGATTCCACCGAGGCGTACAACGCGCGCTTTCTCGCTGATGCGAAGGCGCGCCGGCTGCTCGAGCAGACCATCGCCACGCGTACGCTGCGCGCCGCCGATGTCGCGGCCGTGTATGTCATCGGTGGCAAGGGGGCGATGTTCGACCTGCCCGGTGACACCGCCCTCGCCCGGCTCGCGACCGAGGTCCACGCGCGCGGCGCGGTCGTCGGCGCGGTCTGCCACGGCCCTGCGGGCCTCGTCAATGCGAAAGGCCCCGACGGCAAGCCGCTGCTCGCGGGGCGCGCGGTGACCGGCTTCAGCAACGCGGAGGAGACGCTCTTCGGCAAGAAGTGGAAGGCGCAATTGCCCTTCCTGCTCGAGGACGCGTTGCGGCAGGCCGGTGCGCGCTACGAGGAGGCACCACTCATGATGCCCAAGGTCGTGGTCGACGGGCGTATCGTCACGGGGCAGAATCCGTTCTCCACCGCTGCGTCGGTGGAGGCCATCATTCGCGCGCTGGGCAAGACGCCCGTGGCCCGCACGCCGTGGCGCGACGAGCGCGCGATGACGTTTGCCGATCGCGTGCGGCAGGGGCAGGGGCTTCTCGTCCGCCGCGAACTCGCCGCCGAGCGCAAGGAGACCAAGGTCGAGCTCATCGGCATGCTTGGCTACTATCAGTTGCAGGGCGCACGCGATGACGCCGCGGTGCGCACCGCCCTCGAACTCATGGAGGTGGCCGCGCCGTACATGCCGGAACCTCAACTCTCGCTCGGCATCGCCGATGCCTACTGGCGACTCGGCCGCCAGAACGACGCGCGGGCGCTCGTGCGTGCGGTGCGCGCGGCGCATCCCACGCTCGCCCCCGCGCGCGAGCTCGCGACCAAGTTCGGCGTGTGAGGGGATGACCGACGCGCTGCGCCTCCTCGTCATCGAGGACAACGACGCGTTGCGGGCCAGTCTCGGTGAACTGCTCACCGGGGCTGGCCACGTCGTGTCGCTCGTCGCCGATGGGCGTGCCGGGCTGCAGCATGCGCTCACCGATCCGCCGGATGTCGTGGTGCTCGACTTGGGACTGCCGGGGCTCGACGGCGTGCGCGTGTGTCAGGCGCTGCGTGAGCGCGCCGATCGCCACATCCCGATCCTCATGCTCACCGCGCGCGACACGCTCGACGACAAGCTGCGCGGCTTCGATGTGGGCGCCGATGACTACCTCGTCAAGCCCTTTGCCAATGAAGAGCTGCTCGCGCGCTGCCTCGCACTCTCGCGCCGGCATCGTGCGGGTGCGTCGCATGTGCAGCGCATCGGCACGCTGGAGATCGATCGACGGAGCGGCCAGGTGCGGCGTGCAGGACGTGTGCTGGACCTCCGGCAGACCGCGCTCCGCATCCTGCTCATCCTGGCCGACGCGTGGCCACGCCCCGTCACGCGCAGCGAGCTCATTCGCCGCCTCTGGGGCGACGATCCGCCGGAGTCCGATCCGTTGCGCACGCACCTGTATCTGCTGCGCCAGGCGCTCGACAAGCCCTTCGACGCCCCGATGCTCGTGACGATCCATGAGGTGGGCTTCCGCCTCGAGGCAGACGTATGATCGCACGCGTGCAGGGCCGCCGCTCGGTGCGCGCACGGCTGTTCACGACGTTCGCGATGTTCGCCATCGGTGGTGCGGCGCTCTTCGGCCTGGCCGCAACGATCTTCGTGTACACGGTCGAGGACCGCATGTTCGCCACATGGCTCGACGATGAGGCGGCGCATCTCGTACGGAGTGCTGCGCCCGCGGGTGCGTGGCCGGTGCCACGCGCCGATTTCATGTCGGTGCGTGTGACGCCAGCCGATCTCCCCGATGATCTGCGTGCCGCGCTCGTGGCCGACCCGCTGCGGCGGGAAGCCGCGGGCACCGATGCGCGGCACTATCACATCACGCGTCTGCCCGCCACCGACACACGCCCGGCCGGGTGGCTCGTGGCCGAAGTGAGTCGGTACCTCGCGGTGCGTCCCATGCGGCTCGATCTGCTCGCCACGTGGGGCAAGGTCGTTGCAGTCATTCTCGTCGCCGCGCTGGCGAGTGCCTGGATGGTGGCGCGCCGCATTTCCCGACCGCTCCTCGCCGTCAGCGACGCGGTGCGTTCGCTCGATCCGCTCGACGGGGCGGCGGCGCCACTGTCCGATCGCGTGCCGCATGCCGATCGCGAGATCGCGGTCGTCGCCCGCGCCATCGACGAGCTCAGCACCCGGCTGCGAACCGTACTTGCGCGCGAACAGGCCTTCACGCGCGATGTCAGCCACGAGCTGCGCACGCCACTTGCCGTGCTGCGCACGACGATGCAGCAGACCCAGGACGACGCCACGCTCACGCCGCGCACGCGACGCCTGGTCACGCTCGCGGAGCAATCAGCGGAGGACATGCAGCGCAGTGTCGAGAGTCTGCTCGCGCTCGCACGCGGCGCCCCTGCGAGCACGGCACCCACGCGGGTCCTTCCGGTGATCGAGCAGGTGATCGTATCGCTAGCCGCGCCACTCGATCGGGTCGGGCTCACGGTGGTGCTCGACGTACCGCACGAGGCGACGCTGCCGCTCCCGGCGTCCGACCTGCACCTGATCGTGAGCAACTTGATCAGTAACGCGATTGCGCACGGCGGACGGGGGACGACACAGCTCGTGGTTCGCGATGACGCATTGATCGTCAGCAACCCGATGCGAGCGGTGGACGCTGGCGATGAATTCGTCTCGTCAATCGCTTCGGCAGACCAGCCTTCCGACCGCGGCGGCAGTGGACTTGGGTTGATGATCGTGCGAAGGATCTGTGCGCGGCATGGCCTGACCCTCAGCACCGCCCCAAACAAGACGGGTCGTTTCGTGGCAACAGTTGCGGCGATCGGAGAGGCGCCGCCAGCCACGCATTGACGGCTTCGTGATGCCTCGCTCGCTGCTGTCCTGGCTCCGCGTGATTGTGTTGAGGCTGCAAACGAACAACGGAATGCCGGCGGGAGAGCGGTCGAGCGGCGGACGGCCGCACGAGCGGCTCGTGCGGCGACGCGCGTCTGATAGCGAGCCACCCCGACCGCGGGACCACGACCGGCTCGCGGATACGCCGGGGCGAGGGGGTCGGATGCACTTTGCAAACGGATGAATTTGTCGTCGTGCGAAGAGCGGGCAATTTCGACGCGCGGCCGCTCGGGAGTGCCCTTGGCTACGCGACGAGGGGGCGCATTATCGGCCGATCCAGCCGTTCGGTCTTGCCGTTCGAGTGCGGACATTACCGCCGTGAGGACGCTCGAGATGCCCGCTTATCGGAGCACGACACAGAGTACGCGCGCGATGAATTGCGGGCCACCATAGGCGATCACGCGCGGGCACCCGTCGGGAGACCGCGCACGCTGCCGGATCTTTGGCAGATCCATCCTCCGCAGGTCTGCGCGCACGTCCCCGTAGAACACGTATCGCGCGCATCCATGCAGGATGGCACAGCTGCACGCCAACATCCCCTCAACGTGAATGAACGAGAGATCCAGGCGCCGACGTTGAGGCGGAGCCGTCGGTTGGTCCAAGCCGGCGCTCTCCGCGAATACCGTCGCGCCCAACGATCGAGCGTCCGGCCGCAGACAGTGGGCGATACTGTCGCGACTGGACCACGCCGAGCGCGTCAGCATCAAGCATCGCATACGTTCCCGCGCTGCCCCGCAGTCCACCATGACCGCCCCCTCGTCGGCCGTGGTCGCATGCTCGCGCATCACCGGGTATCGCGGTGCGGCGACGCGCTCGTACGTCACCTGCCAGCGCTGAGAGAACGGCGGCACCACGGCGACATGCCCACGCACCGTGCACCGCGGACAAGTTCAAACCGGCCGATGAGGCGGTCGGCCACGGCCCTGCGATCACGGTAGCGCAGGATGAGAGGCCGGCCACCGCAGCGCTCCGTCCACCGAGCTTCGCCGTGACGCCGTCTGTGCGCTGTTCGCGATCGGCCACCGCACGTTTGCACGTGGGCAGGAGACTTGCACAGAAGGCGACGAGCTCGGTCTCCTTTGAGATGTTGCGTCGTTCGATCGAGACGGTCGCGTGAGGCCCGACGGCGCCCGAACGCAGGAAACGAGCGGACACGCTACACCGTCAGGTTCGGGTAACCGCGAGCCACCAACGCTTCCTTTGCCTGAAGCAACGCGTTTCTGAACTCCGCCAAGTCAACGCATGTCGACCCGTCATCGTGGCTCGCGAATACCTGAACGAGATAAGACATCTTCGCTGCGTCGTAGATGACTTCTGCGATCACGTCACCGCCCATCCGCACTTCAGCAAACAGATTCGGGCGATCCTGATCGCTTGCTATGGTGATCTCTGTCGTCATCTCAGTCGCTCAATGAATCCGACAAAGCGTCCGTTCGCATCGTACCGAATTCCGCGTCCGCTGGGATCGAAAAACTCCGTTCCACCCTTGAACCTACCGGTTCGGACGACGGACGAGGTTGTACCGGGGTTTGTGAGTATATCTTCAACGATCTCCTGAGCGGTAGCATTGATCTGCGCAGGGCTTCCCCGCAACCTGCCGAACGCGCTCGATCCTGGTCGCTGCCCGGCCGCATGCTTGGTCAGCGCACGACCTGCCGCCGAAAGCCCGCTTCGATCGATGGCCTTTGCCGCGTCAGCCAAGTCGTCCAAAGCTGTGTAGCCGCCTCCGGGAGCGACTAAGCCGACAGCCGCCAGCGCAACACTGCCGATCTTCTTGCCAGCGGAAGCCGCGGGGTCCAGCACCGTCTTGCCCGCTCGGTAGACATCGTAAGCTGCACTTACTGATTCGTAGAGTGCCCATGCTCCAGCAACCACCAAGCACGCCGGGCACAGCCCGAACGGATCGGATCGCCGTTGGCGAAGCCGTAGAGGTTCACGCCGCCGCCCAGCCCGAGCGGATCCTCCTGCGTGAAGCGCCCCGTCTTCGGGTCGTACACCCGGTTCCGGTAGTACTCGAGCCCCGTCCCGTCCTGCTTGTTGCGCAGGATGCTGCCGTGCCAGCTCGGCCACAGCACCCGCCCCCGGGCGCGATCGTACGCCGTGGCCATGAAGGGCCACTGGACGAGCACGCAGCGCCGGCCATCCGTCGGCGTCCCCGGCACCGGACACGCCGTCTGCCCCGCCGCCAGACTGAGCGGGCGCGCCCACGCCCCGTTGTCGAAGAGCCCATACGCCGGCTGCCCGCGCGCATTCCACAAGATCGAGAGCGAGAACCGCGGCCACTCCACGGACGCCGCCCCCACCGGGCTGTCGCGGTACTCGTAGCGCGTCACCGCCAACGGCTGATCGATGGCGAGCCCCGGGGCGTACACCACGCGCCCGTAGAACGGGTTGGGGTCGCACGGATCGCCCTGCGCACACGCGGGCTGCCGTGGCAGCACCGGGAAACTGCCGTTCTCCTCCTGCGTCCCGGGGGGGACCACGCCTTCGACGAATCCATCGTAGGGGGCGTTGATCTCGGCGAGCTCCTGCGCGCCATCCCAGATCGTCCGGCGCACCGCGCTCGTCCAGCACTCGATCGTCTTCGCCGCGCCGCCGCACTGCGTGCGCGTGCTGACCCACACCCGCCGTCCCAGCGCATCGAAGCGATACTCCTCGAGCGTACGCCGGGCACTGATGCGGCGATCCGACGCGACCAGCCGCCCGTCGGGCGTGACGTAGGACGCGCGCACTTCGACCTGGGTCGACGGCGCGGTGCACGCGATGTTCGACGCGCGCGTGCGCTCGAGGCGCTTCGCCCCCGCGCCATCGTAGAAGCTGCACGTCTTCCCGCCCTCGACG
>JALOPS010000283.1 GCA_025453745.1 Gemmatimonadaceae bacterium | reverse complement strand
GCTCAAGGTGGCCGTGGTGTACGCGGTGATGGCGGTGGCCGTGGGCCTGGTGCGCGAGTGGAACGTCGAGCAGATCGTCGGTGTCGCCGCGTGGGGCATGGCCAACGGGCTGATCTCCGTGGCGCTGGCCTTCACGCTGCTCGCACCGCTCGAGGAGCTCTCCGGTGTCGACACGTACCTCAAGCTGCTCGAGTGGTCGGACCTCAATCGACCGCTCCTCCGCCGCCTGAGCCTCGAAGCACCAGGCACGTTTGCGCACACCGTCGCCGTGGCGAACCTGGTCGAAGCCGCGTGCACCGCGATCGGCGCAAACGGCCTCCTCGGGCGCGTGGGGACGTACTACCACGACATCGGCAAACTCTCCGATCCGCAGTACTTCGTGGAGAATCAGCCCAAGGGACGCAATCCGCACGACCTGCTCACGCCCAGCGTCAGCGCGGGCATCATTCGGCAACATGTGAAGGACGGGCTCGTTCTCGCCGAGGCGCACGGCGTACCGCGGTCGATTCGTGCGTTCATCACGGAGCATCACGGGACCGCACCGTTGACGTACTTCCTCGAGAAGGCGCGGTCGGCGAGCGGCGAGTACCCCGCGCTGGGACCGCACAGCGGCGAGTTCACCTACGGCGGCCCGATTCCACAATCGGCGGAGACCGCGATCTGCATGCTTGCCGACGGCGCGGAAGCGGTGACCCGCTCACTGACCGACCCCACGCCGGCGCGCATTCGCGATGTGGTCGAGCAGATCGTGGCGGCCAAGATGGGGCAGGGACAACTGCGCGACACGCCGCTGTCGTTCCGGCAGCTCGAGGAAGTCAAGGCGCAGTTCGTGCGCGTGCTCACGGGCATGTATCACAGCCGCATCGAATACCCGGTGCCCGTTGCCGCGTCGATGCCGGCGCGCTTGATCTCGTAGCATGTCCCAGTCGTTGCACGTCGCCGTCGAGGCAGACGGCGTGCGCCCGGCGCTTGGCCGTGAGCGCGTGAAGGCCCTCGTGGCGGCCGCGTGCAAGGCGGAGCGCGTCGATGCGGCGATGGTGTCGATCACGTTCGTCGACACGCGAACGATCGCGTCGCTCAATCGTCGACATCTCGGCCATCGCGGACCGACGGATGTCATCAGCTTCGCGTTCGCGCCGACGCCGGGCGCCGCGATGGTCGGCGATGTGTACATCGCGCCGACCGTCGCGGCCGACAATGCGAGACGACGTGGTATCGGCGTGCGCGAGGAACTCGCGCGACTCGTCGTACATGGCGTGCTGCACGTGCTCGGGTGGGATCACCCGGAGGGGGATGACGCGGAGCGCGCGGCATCGCCGATGTGGCGCCGGCAGGAGCAGCTCGTGGCGCGCTTCCGTCGCCACTGGCAGTCGACCCCGTCAGCGCCCCCATGAGCCCTTGGCTGTGGGCGGCGATGGCGGCGACCACCGCCGTCATCGCGGGACTGGCGGCGCTTGCCGATGGCGCGCTCCTGGGCGAGTCGGTGGTGCCGGGATCGGCGGAGGCCGACCGACGGGAACGCGCGCATCGCGCACTGTCGATCGCACGCGTGGCGAGTCACACCCTCGGCGGCGTTGCGATTGGTCAAGCGTTCGACGTCGGCGGCGAGGGGCGGGTGGTCGGCATCCTGCAAGGCATCGGCTCTGCGCTCGTCGTCGTGCTCCTGGCCGAGAGTATCGCTCGCGCCGTCGGCACGGCCGGCGGCGCACGGTTGACGCGCGCGACCGCGCCCTTTGCACGCGCGATGGACGCGTTGTTCTGGCCGATCACCGGGCTAGGTCGCTGGTTCGATCGACGACTGTACGAACTGCTGCCTACACCGCCGGTGGGCGAGGAGCAGCGAGAGGCCACCACGGAGCAGTTCCGGCAGGTGGTGGCCGCCGAGGCGGAGGTGGGCCGCGACGATCAGGCACTGCTCTTTGGCGCCTTTTCGCTTGGCGAGACGACCGTGGGCGACATCATGGTGCCGCGCGTCGATATCGTCGGCCTCGACGTCGAATCACCCTGGTCGGAGGCGGTCGATCGCATTCGCAGTGCGCAGCACTCGCGCGTTCCGGTCTACCAGGACAGCATCGACAACATCATCGGGCTGCTCCACGCGAAAGACGTGCTCCCCGGCGTCCTCGCCGAAGACGCACCCGATGACTGGCGTGCGCTCGTGCGACCCGTGGGCATCATTCCCTCCACGAAGCCCGTGCGAGCGCAGCTGCGCGACTTCCAGACGACCGGCGCGCATGTGGCGATCATCGTCGACGAATACGGCGGCACGGCGGGACTCATCTCGCTCGAAGACATCCTCGAGGAGATCGTCGGGGAGATCCGCGACGAGTACGATGACGAAGAGCGCACCGTCGAGCGCGATGGCGACGAACGCTTCTGGGTCTCAGGGCGCCTCACGCTCGATGACCTCTCCGATCTCGTGGGCGTGGATCTGCGTCGCGACGAGGTCTCGACAGTCGGCGGCCTCGTCTACGATGTGCTCGGGCGCGTGCCGCGGGCGGGGGAGTCGCTCGAAGTCGACGGATTCCGCTTCGTCGTCGAGCGCGTGGTCCGACGCAAGGTCGAGCGTGTGTTCCTCGAACGGCTCGATGCGCCCGCGTCGGAGGAAGACGACGCGTGACGTTCACCGTTCTGCTCCTCGTGACCATCGCGCTGGTCGGTGCACTGACCGCCGGCGCAACGGCGGTGCGCGTGGTCAGCCGCATCTGGCTCAGGCACTGGGTCGAGCAGCGGCTGTCCGGCAGCGTGGAGCGCGCGCTCTCGCTCGACCGCCCCACGCGGCTGCTCCTGGCGGCCGGGACCGGCGTCGCGCTCACCGCGTTCGCTGCCGGTATCGGGCTCACGGTGCTGCACGGGTCGGCGTCTGTCCTGCTCGCCCGCGACGTGGGGCTGTTGCTGCTCGGCATCCTCGTGGTTGGCCAGTTGCTTCCTCGCGCCATGGCGCGACGCTGGCCTGCACTGCTCGTCCCGGTGCTGGTGCCCTTTCTGCGCATCGTCGACCTGATCGTCACCCCCTTCCGCCTCGTGGCCGACGCGGTCGCGCACCTCGTGGTGCCGCCCACGGCGCCGGCGATTCCGGTCTCGGAACAGGACGAACTGCGCGATCTGCTGCGTGAGGGGGAGCTCGAAGGGATCAGTCAGCGCGAAGAGGCGGAGCTCATCAGCGATGTGGTGGCATTCGGCGAGAAGCGCGTGCGCGATGTGATGACGCCCGTGGGTGACGTCTTTGCCCTCGACGCGGCGCTGCCGCCGCTCGAATTGGCGCAGCGCATGGCGCAGGCCGCGTTCAGTCGCGTGCCCCTCTATCGCGAGACGCCCGAGAACGTGATTGGCATGCTGCACGCGTTCGATGTGCTCAAGGCGGAAGGGGCGCGCACCCCGCCCGTACGCCCCGTCATGACCGCGACGCCGGAGCAGCCCGCGAACGAACTGCTCTTCGGCATGCTGCGCGCCCGCCGACACCTGGCCATCGTGCGCGGTTCCGAGGGGACACTCGCCGGCATCGTGACGCTGGAAGATCTGCTCGAGGAACTCGTCGGTGACATTCGCGACGAACATGACGAGCCCGCACCAGGGACGCCCACGCGATGACCGAACGCGCCCGACTCGAGCGATTGCTCGCCGACTTCGCGGCCGGCCGACCCGCCGCACTCGCGCGCGCCATCAGCGTCGTCGAGGACCACCGCCCCGGATTCGATCAACTGCTGGCACGCCTGCACGCACAGACGGGGCGGGCGCGCCGCATCGGCATCACCGGACCACCGGGGGCGGGAAAGAGTACGCTGACAACGGCGCTCTGTCGTGCATTGCGCGAGGCAGGACGCACGGTGGGCATCGTCTGTGTCGATCCGACGTCGCCCTTCAGCGGTGGTGCACTCCTTGGCGACCGCATTCGCATGGAGCAGGTCGCACTCGATCCGGGAGTGTTCATCCGGTCGATGGCGACGCGGGGCTCGCTTGGTGGACTCGCGCGCGCGACGCGCGAGGCGTGCGATGTGCTCGACGCGTTCGGCAAAGAGGTGATTCTCATCGAGACCGTGGGTGTGGGGCAGAGCGAGCTCGACGTGGCGCGCACGGCAGACACCACACTCGTGGTGCTCACCCCCGAATCCGGCGACTCGATCCAGACGCTCAAGGCCGGGGTGATGGAGATCGCCGACTGCTTCGTGGTGAACAAGGCCGATCGCCCCGGAGCCGATCGACTCAAGCACGACATCGAACTGATGCTCGGGCTGCGCGGCGGCGGCGCGGCCGCGTCGCTCGCCGGCCACCACGGTGTGGACCTCTCCGCCCTCGGTGACCGGGATGCGCTGCGTGACGCCATGAACCCCGCCCGCGCAGCCCGCGCGGCGGCGCGGGACGAGGAGGCGGAGGACTGGACCCCACCGGTGCTCACCGCCGTCGCGGCCAGGAGTGAAGGCATCACGGAGCTCGTGGCCGCGCTGGATCGCCACGGGCGGTATCTTGACCGCAGTGGGGAGTTGCGCCGCCGTCGCCGGGCGCGACTGAAGGATCGCGTGATCGACGCAACGGAGCAGAAGATGCAGGATCGGCTCTGGCGCGATGCGGCCACGCAGGCCTGGCTGGATGCTCGACTCGATGCGCTGGAGGTTGGAGCGGTGGCGCCGTTCGATGTGGCCGACGCGTTGTTGGCCGAACATGCGTCGCGGCTCGCGACTCCCGCGCGTGCCTTTCCGTAAACCGGATCTCTCAGGATCCCGTCGGCAGGAGGTGACCATGAGCGTGCTCGAGACGACGACCGCGGAGCTCGAAGCCACCGTGCGCGATCAGCAGCGCGAACTCGATCGATTGCACCGCGAGCTCACGCTCTGGCGGCAGCGCTATGCCGCCGGCCAGGTGCGCGACGTGGCGTTCGGCAACTCGGGTGGTGATGTCGCGCCGCTGTACACACCCGCCGACCTCGCCGAAAGCCGCGGCGGGCTGCTCGAGATGCCGGGCGAGTTTCCGTACACGCGCGGCATTCACCCCACCGGGTATCGCGGCAAGCTGTGGACGATGCGGCAGTTCGCGGGCTTCGGCACGGCCCGCGAAACGAACGCGCGCTACAAGTTCCTCCTGGGCGAGGGGCAGACGGGCCTCTCGGTTGCGTTCGATTTCCCGACGCTCATGGGGTACGACTCCGACCATCCGCGCTCGGAGGGGGAGGTCGGCAAGTGCGGCGTGGCCATCTCGTCGCTCGCCGACATGGAGACGCTCTTCGAGGGGATTCCGCTCGATCAGGTGAGCGTCTCGATGACGATCAACGGGCCGGCGATCATCCTCTTCTGCTTCTACGTGGCGGCCGCGGAGAAGCAGGGCATTGCCAGCGAGAAACTCCGGGGGACGGTGCAGAATGACATCCTCAAGGAGT
>JALOPS010000041.1 GCA_025453745.1 Gemmatimonadaceae bacterium | reverse complement strand
GTAGACACGACGCGCGAGTGCTGCTGAGAGCTGTCAGCTGACAGCCGTCAGCTGAACTTCAGCGGCACGCGCTCAGCTGAGAGCTGCCCGGCTGCTGCCCTTCACCCCCCTCACCACGCAATCGTCCCCTGCTTGCTCGTATCCACCTGCTCCCCCGCTTCTTCCTTGAAGAAGTACGCCGTCCGATTCCGCGAGAGAAACGTCCGCGCATTCGGATCCATCAGGTTGAGCCCGTAGTGGTTGATCAGCATCGTCTGCTGCTTGAGCCAATCCCCCCAGCACACCGTGCAGATCTCGCGCACGATGCGCGCGCCGGCCTCGCCCGCCACACCGATCGGCGGCTTCTCGAATCCCGCGCGCGTCTCGCCGCAGCGCGTGCACGTGACGTCGGCCATCGCGCGCTCAGCTCACCGCGTCGGCAAGCGCACGATCCGTTGCCGACATCGCGTCCACACCGCGCTCGGCGACGTTCGTCCGCGCGTACTTGATCTGTGCGAGTCCGACGAGCGACATCAGCTTGATGTACACCCAGCCGATGTCGAACTCGAACCACCGGTGCGCGAACTTCGCCGAGTGCGGGTCGGCGTGGTGGTTGTTGTGCAGCTCTTCCCCGCCCAGCCAGATCGCGATCGGTGAGATGTTGCGGCTCTCGTCCTTCACGTCGTGATTGCGGTAGCCCCACGCGTGGCCGATGCCGTTGATCACGCCCGCGGCCCAGAAGGGGATCCAGATCATCTGCACCCCCCACACCAGCGGGCCGATGAACCAGCCGAACAGGTACAGGTCGATCGCCAGCATGAGCAGGATGCCGAACGAGCTGCGCTTGTCGAGCAGGTGCCGCTCCAGCCAGTCCGACGGCGTCCCCTTGCCGTACTTCTCGAGCACGCCGGGCTGACGCACCGCCTTGCGGTAGTAGAAGGCGCCCTTGAGCAGGATGTTGCGCAGTCCGTCGACCAGCGGGCTGTGCGGATCCCCTTCGCGATCGGCGAAGGCGTGATGCTTGCGATGGCACGCCACCCACTCGCGCGTCTTGATCGCCGTGGTCAGCCAGAGCCAGACACGCATCGGCACCTGCACGAGCGCATGGAACTTCACGCCGCGATGCGTCTGCTCGCGGTGCAGGAAGAGTGTGACGGCGACGTTCGTCAGGTGGCCGGCGATGACGATGAACAGCACCGGCATCCACCAGTGGGATCCGAGGACACCAAAACCGGGCATTCAGCAGACTCCTGGAAGTGCGGACTCCCGGAGCTTCCGCCAATCACCTGGCGGGAGACACCCCGGGTTCGGGCAGACGAGCCCAGCTATGCAAGTTACCCGGGGATGCCTGCCCCGTCACGGGTGAAAGCCCCGACGGTGCGCCGCGGGCGCCGCTCCGGCACACGCCGCCATTCCGGCAGCACGTTGGGCGCCTCAGCGGTGCGCGGGTGCCTCGCGCTGTCGAACGCGGGCCCGAAACCGAGTCACTGACGTTCCCGCAGCTCCGCTTCGCGGCATCGCACGTGGCTCGGCTGGGTCAGTAGTTGAATTGCGCCTGGATGCGCAGCAGTCGCCCCCGCTGCGTGTTCTGCTGCCGCTGGAAGTCCTCGAAACGCCGGTCCCCCCAGTAGTACTCGGTCACCAGTTCGAACGAAGGGTTCGGCTGCCACTCGACGCCAATCTCCAGATCGCGCACCGTGTGACGACGCGCGTCACGCTCGTGCTTCTTGCCCCCATCGTAGACCTGGTAGCGGGCAAACGGGAAGACGACCTGTCCGCCGCGCGTGAGACGAACCGTTGCCGTGACGAAGCCGCCGGCGAGGCGCCGCGTCTCGATGCTGTCGGTGACCGGGTTGAACTCCGGCCCGCGCCCCACGTTGTACTCGGCGAGCACACCGAACGGCTGCGGCGCGATGTTGAGCGACGCGAGCACACGCTGGTCGGCGTATTCCCAATTGGCGCGTCCCTTCACGCCCGTGCTGCGTTGATCGGCGGTCACCACATACCGCCCCGAGTATGCCGCGATGCCGGGCTCGATGATCTGCCGGTTCGCGAGCTGAAACGGGTAGTTCAGGCGCACGACGACGTGCTGGTTGTTGTTGGCATCCGGGCGATTGGTGATCTGCCCGTTGTACGCGCCGAGGGCGAACACACCGTAGTCACCGCTTCCCTTGAGCCCATCGTTGACCAGCGACCGGAAGCGCGCACGGATCGCGCGGGGCGCCCAGTAGAAAAACACACCGAGGTCGCGTTCATTGGCCTGCGCGCTGTTGGTGGCGTCGGCACGATCGAGCGGCAGGCGGTTCTGGCTGCTCTGCATGTTCTCGAAGCTGTACGGCACCTTGCTCTGCCCGATGCGGAAGCGGAACTCGTTGTGTTCATCGAGCCCCACGTCGGTGTACCAGTCGCGCAATTGCCCGACGTTGAGCGTCGTGCCCGCCGTGCTGGCGAAATCGGGCTGCAAGTAGATGAAGACGCGCGGGTGGATCTGTCCCTGCACGATCAGTCGCGCACGACGGATGCCGAAGCCCGTGTTGTTGCCCCAGTTGCGATCACACTGCTCGCACTGCAGCTCGGGATTGGTCTCGAAGAGACGATTGTAGCGGAGCTGGCCGTAGCCACGGATCTGGAACCGCTCGTACCAGGGGCGTGGCGGCGGCATCGGTGCGGGCGTTGGCGCGCCGGTCCCCTGCGCACGCACGGCGCCGGGCAGCGCACCGGCCAGGATCGACGCCGCCGTGCATGCACGTCGACGAAAGTGGTTGCGTACATCAAACGCACTGGCGAACGTTCGGCGTGGGGCCGCCGCGAGCAATCGATGGAGTCGCGTCGCAGCGTCGCGGTCGCGCATCAGGGAACGGCTGAGGGAGACGGAGTCGTGACGCGAACGTTACTCGTTCGTGACGCGTTCCGCCTCCCCCTTTTTGTTTCTCCGGGTCCGCTACGGCACCCTCGGCATGTCGAACACCGCGCCCGGCTGCACCCCGCGCACGCCCGTCACCACGCCTGACGCATCGAGCCGGAACTCGAGCGAGATCTGCGGATTCGCGCGGAGGGAGAATGTCGTCCCGTCGAACGGGTCGAGCTCTGTCGGCGCCCCCGCGCCCTGCTGATACATGAGCGTCGCCCCACGCAGCGTGATCGTCACCATCTGTCCGGTCGGCAAGCGATAGCGACCGACAAGGCGCGAGAGGAACGCCACCTCGCGCAATCGTGCCGGCGGCTCGCGCCGCATCACGACGGCCGGCACGTTGGGGTCGAACGTCACGAGCATCGCGTCGATCTGCCCCTTGGCGTTCGTCCGAAACGTGAGCTGCTGATCGGCAAACGTCGGATCGGCCGGGTTGCGCAACGCGCTGAACGTCTCGTAGTGCCAGTGCGCGAGCTTGGCGCTGATGCCGTTGTATGTGAACACCAGCGTGTCGCGCTCCAGCTGGACGGTGGCAGCACCGTATCCGCTGTCGGCGTAGGTGGCCGCGTACGCCGCGAGCGGATGACTGGGGCGCGTACCCGGAATGCGCGCCTCCCCTTTGCGCTCTTCCATCTCTCGCGCGCCGCCAGCCGCCGCGGTGCGCTGCGCGAGCGCTTCCGCATTCCAGTCCTTGCGCTCGCCGCCGAGCAACCGGTCCATCGCCGTGCGCGCGAGCAGCTCGGGCAGCGCGGCCCCGTTCTGGTTGGCCAGCGCCACGATGCCCACACGCTCGTTCGGCAACAGTGTCACGCTCGCGGTGAAGCCGTCGATGTTGCCGCCGTGCTGCACGCGATAGCGCCCGCGATACGTATCGATGAACCAGCCAAGGCCGTAGCTCATCGGTCCGAGTTCGGGCGCAGTCCCGAGGCCGGCAATCGGGGTGTAGGGTCGGTACATGTCGCGCAGCGTCGTCGTCTGCACCACCTGGCGGTCGCCCAGCTTCCCACCATCGAGGTGCAGCGTGATCCACTTCGTCATCTCTTCCGCACTCGAATTGATCGAGCCGGCGGGACCAACCAGCGAGATATCGCGAAACGGCGTGCGTTCGATCGTGTCGCGGCGCACCCCGTATCCCAGCGAGTGATCGGGATCGCGCTGTGATTCGGCGACGGAGAAGTTGGTGCGCGTCATGCCGAGGGGGCGAAGCACGAGATCGCGCAGCCCGTCTTCCCACGAGCTGCCGTTGAGGGTACCGACCAGATACCCGGCGGTCAGAAACATCAGGTTGTTGTACTGGAACTTCTCGCGCAGGTCCGCACTCAGTGGCAGGTGCGCGATGCGGCGGACGAGCGACTCGCGGGTATCGGTCCGGTTGTTGTACCAGAGCAAGTCGTGCCGCGGCAGTCCGCTGCGATGCGTCACGAGGTCGCGCGGCGTCAACCGCAGGGTGGCGACGTCATCATGCATGCGGAACCACGGGAGATACGTCCGTACGGGCGCATCCCACCGGAGCTTCCCCGCGTCGACGAGCGCGCCCATGGCGAAGGTGGTGAACGCCTTGGACGAGGAGCCGATCGCCAGCAGCGTTTGCGGCGTCATCGGCAAGCGACGCTCGCGATCGCGCAGCCCGTGTCCGCGCAGATATACGGTCTCGCCATCGACGACAATGCCGACGGAGAGCCCCACCACCTTCCACGCGGCGATCGCGGAGTCGATCCAGGCGTCGAAGCCCGCGAGGCGCTCGCGCGCGAGTTGCGCCGGTGTGGGGCCGCGCGTGAGCTCAAACGCTGCGCTGATGGCCGCTTGCGTGAAGCGCCCGTTGATGCGCTGCCCGGAGGCGTCTGCCGCCCCCGTGAAGGTCGGGGTCCCGGGGACGCCGTCGATCGTCGCGACGAGCGAATCGCGCGTGACGCGCACCTCCTTGAGCCGCAGGTCGCGCGCGTTCTGCTGGGGGATCGAGATGTCGCCCGTGCAGCTCCCGTCGCC
Source organism: Gemmatimonadaceae bacterium (assembly GCA_025453745.1). Taxonomy (GTDB): domain Bacteria; phylum Gemmatimonadota; class Gemmatimonadetes; order Gemmatimonadales; family Gemmatimonadaceae; genus JALOPS01. The sequence goes on along the minus strand of JALOPS010000041.1, from coordinate 13,882 downwards.
TTGGCGGACGAAGTCGATGTCGACCGTCAGGCGGGTGCCGGGGAGCAGCACGCCGCCCTGCCACCGGCCGCTGCAGAGGTCGGGGCGGGCGGCCGGCTGAGCAGCGGCGAAGGAAGCGCACGCGGCCAAGAGACAGGTCGCGACAGCGGACGGGGCGCGCATGTGGGTCGAGTGAGAGGGGGAGCGGAACCCAGCGAGAGTGTGTTCGCGGGTGGTGGGATCGTCTGCACGTGTGAGCGCCCGGACTTCTACTAGTTCCTCCAGAATCGGTAGAGCGGTGTGCTCGACACTCCGGACCGCGTCCGCGCGGTACACGGTGGCGTCTCACCAGAAGTACGCGACTCTGCGGAGTGCGTCGTGTTTGGCGCAGCTACCGCGCACCCACACCAAACACCACGCTCGCCACACTCGGCCCCCAGGCGATGTCGAGCTGCCCGCGCGTCGGGGAGAGCGCCTTCACAGTGATCTGCAAGACTTCGACGTGCGCCGGCGTCGCGGCGAGCTGCATGGGCACCGTGCCGACATCCTTGCTGCCGTCGTATTGCGTGCCTCACTGCCCGGTGCCGCTGTTGAGGTGCAGCACGGTGCCGCTCCGCGTGTGCTGCACCCAGAGCGTGTACATCCCCGGTGCCAGCGTCATGGCACCAAAGGTGAGGGGGCGCGTGGTGAAGAGATGCGTGGCATCGTTGGCGCCGGTGCGCCAGATGCTGTCGAACGGCACCAACGTACCTCCCCAGACGGTACGATCACGCACCGAGGGACGACCATAGTCCACGAGCACCATGCCGCCCGGGCCGAACGCCGCGCGCGCCGTCTCGCGCGACGACAGCACGCCGGTCGGCGTCATCGCCGTGGCGAGCGCACGGATGTCAACGCCACCGCTGCCACGGGTGGCAATCACCTTGTTCGTGGTGTTGGTGCCATCGACCGAGAGCAGTCGGCTCTGCACATCGAAGCGGAGCAGCATCGCGTACGGCCCGCCGCGCAGTCGCAGCGTATCGCCGGCCATCGCGGCGAGGCCGGTGAAGTTCATCGCGCCCTGGCTGCCAAGCGCCGGAACGGAGTCGGCGAGCTGTCGCTTGGTTCGGAGCGCGTGCAGCAGTTCGGTGGGTCCGTAGATGAACGTCGGAAAGTTGATCATCCCGTTCGCTACGGTGAACGCACGGCGCTGCACGCTGTCGGGAAAGGCGATCTCGCGCACGATGGAATCGGCGGTGACCGTGAAGCGTGTCTCGCGCGCGCCCGTTGGCATGTCGCTCCCATCGGGCTGCAACCGCGTGATCGTCGCATTCGTCGGTCGCCCCGTGCGACCGATCGTCACGCGGTAGCGATACCGCGCCACGGTCGTACCGGTGCGCTGCACCATGTCGCCAGACACATCGGTTGCCGTGCGCGTGAACTGCTCGACCGCTGCCGTATCGCGGCCGAGGCGGTAGACCATCGTGGCAGGTTGGGCGGCGAGGACGACGGGCGTCAGCAGCAACCCCGAGAGCATGAGCCGAGCAGGAGACATGGCGCGGAAGGGTGATGGAGCGGTCGAACGTAGCGCGGGGACCGGCACCAGGATACGCCGTATCCGCCGCGCGGCACACGGGCGCGACGCGCTTCCGGTCCGCAGCTCCGCGCGTACGTTGCTTCCATGACTCGATGCGTTCGTCTCCGCTGGGCGCTGGCGTTGTCGGCAAGTGCCCTTGTCGCCGGTGCTCCTGCCATGGGGCAGGACGCACCTCTCTACGGCCCGCCGCGCGGCACGCTCGTGATCGTCGGCGGCGGCAACCTCAACGGCTCGGGCATTGTCGAACGGTTCATCGCACTCGCCGGCGGTGTGAACAAGCGCTTCGTCATCGTGCCGACTGCGGGCGGCAACCGGCGTGCCGATGGCACTCTCATTCCCTACGTGGAGGACTCGGTGGTGGCCCCATGGAAGGCCCGCGGCCTCACCAACGTGCGCATGCTCCACACGCACGATCCCAAAGTCGCCGACAGCGAGGCCTTCACCGCCGTGCTCCGCGACGCCGATGCCGTCTGGTTCAACGGCGGGCGGCAGTGGAACCTCGTCGACTCGTACGCGAAGACCCGCACCTTCGACGCGTTTCACGACGTGCTCTCGCGCGGTGGTGTCATTGGCGGCTCGTCGGCCGGCGCCACGATCCAGGGCGCGTATCTCGTGCGCGGCGCGACGGCGGGTCCGGACATCATGATGACGGATGAGCCCAACCATCAGGACGCATTCGGCTTCCTGCGTCGCTCGGCGATCGACCAGCACATCGATGCGCGCAATCGATGGGAGCATCTGGTGCCGGTCATCGCCCGATTCCCGAACTTGCTGGGCATCGGGCTGTCGGAGTCGACGGCGATCGTGGTGCGCGGCGATCGCTTCGAGGTCATCGGCCGCTGGAAGGTGGCGATCCACGACAACACGCGCGTCACGCAGCCATGGGAGAAGAGCTGGTTCGTGCTGGGCGCAGGCGACGTGTATGACATGGCGGCACGCAAGGTCGTGTCGCTGGGTGCACCAACGCGCCCCGCGGTGTCCGGCAGCACGCCGTAGCCACGGACGCGTCTCGCATCACCACACCTGTGCGACCACGACATCTACAGCCCGCGTGGCGCTGGGCCGCGTGCGTCGCGCTCGGGCTCGCGCTCGCGAGCCATGCGACCGCAGCACGCGCGCAACGTCCTGCCGATGTCCGGGGCATCGTGTTCGACAGTCTCGCCGGGCGTCCGCTCGTTGGTGCACTGGTGCAGCTCGCGACGCTCACCGATGAGGGAGGTGTTGTCGCGAGCGCCTCGACCGACTCGACGGGACGATACGTGCTGCACGACGTGCCGAGCGGCCGCTATCGATTGGGGTTCTTTCACGCGCGGCTCGATTCGCTCGGCCTCGCCGCGCCGCTGCGCGAACTGGCCGTGGAGCGCGACCACGTGGACGCCGATCTCGCGATTCTCCCGGCAGAGCGCATTCGTGCGTCGCTCTGTCGGCCAGCGGGTGAGCGTTCGACGCGCGATGCGGGCGCGCTGCTGGTCGGCATCGTCCGCACGGCACACGATGGCACACCGGTACGCGACGCGGCGGTGACCGTTGCATGGAACGAACTGCTGCTGTCGTCGACGGGCAGCGAGCGGCGGCGCCGCACGATGGCCACGCGCACGGCCGCGAATGGCTGGTACGGACTGTGCGACGTCCCCCAAGGCGGCACAGTCACGGTGCGCGCCGCGCTGGAGGGCGACAGCACCGACGCGCTCGAGCTGCTCCTCCCACCGAGCGCGCTCGCGCAGCGCGATCTCTACCTTGCGGGTCGGCCGAGCGCCGCTGATTCCACCATCATCGCCGGCGCCGCAGCGACGCTGCCCGTGCGCGGTCGCGTGGTGATGGACGATGCCGACGTTCCGATCGAGGGCGCCGACGTGCGCATCGAGCGTGTGGGCGCCACCCGCACGAATGCGCTGGGCGAATGGACGCTCGCTGCGGTGCCGCCCGGAACACGCATGGTGGAGGTGCGCGCCGTTGGTTACTTCCGCGAACGGGTGCCGCTCGATGTGCTCGAGGGCGGCACGCGCGCGACGATCGCGCTGCGTTCCCTGCGCCCCGCGTTGGACACGGTGCGCATTCGCGCCGAGCGCGATCGGGAGAACGGGTTGGGCGGCTTCGAGGCGCGTCGACGCTCGGGGACGGGACGTTATCTGAGTGCAGACGAGATTGCACGGCGCAACGTGATCGTGGTCTCCGAAGTCTTCAACACCATGCCGGCAATGCGCGTGGAGCGCGCCGACGACGGCAATCGCCGCATCGCGCTCAACAGCGTCTTTGGCGCGAGTTGCGAGCCGGTGGTCTTCATCAATGGCATGCGACTGGGGCCGCTCTCGGCTGATGAACTCGATGCGTTTACCGCGCCGGAGGACGTGCTGGGCATCGAGGTGTATCGCGAGCCCAGCACGCCGCCGCAGTTCAGCGACTCCATGGCAGGCACGGGGTGCGGCAGCATCGTGCTCTGGACGCGTGTGTCACCGCGTCGTCGTCGCTAGTCGCACGGCCCCGCCACTGGGCACTACGGCCGATAGACCCACGCACTGCTGCGAGGACCGCGCCCGCCGCCATAGCCACCGGTGATCAGTGCGCCACCGTTGGGCAGCCCCGCGCTGGCGGAGAAGTTGCCGCCAAGCTGGCCGTCACCCTCGACGAGGATGAACCGATTGCGCGCCGTGTCGAACAGCTCGGCCCAGCCGGCGCCACCGGCGATGAACACGCGGCCGTCGGTCAGCACCAGTGAACTCCGGGCGTGCTTGTAGCGCCCACGGTTGAGCGGTGGCCCCGCGATAAAGCGACCGGTCGCCGGATCGAGCCACTCGGTGGAGTTGTAGACACCGTCCATGTCACGCTCGTCCGCGCCACCGGTCACCAGCACGCGACCGTCGGGGAGCAGCACGGCGTCATGCTTGTGGCGGCGCACGAGGAGCGCAGGTCCGGGCGTCCACGCGTTGGTGCGCGGATCGAACCATTCCGTGCTGGTGTGCAGCCGCATATCGGCGCGACGTCCGGTGTGACCACCGATGACGAGGACGCGCCCGTCTCTCATGCGCACCGCGACATGGCTTTCCCGCGACTGCCGCATGGAAGACGCGGCGGTGAAGCGGCCAGTCACCGGGTCGTATCGTTCGGCGCTTGCGAGAAACGTCCACCCCGGCGCCAGCCCACCGGCGAGCAGCACGGTGCCATCCGTGAGTGGCACGGCGACATGATCGGCGCGCGGTGACGTCATGACGCCGGCATCCACGAAGCGATTGACCACCGGATCGAACCGTTCGGCGTGCGCGATCGGTGTGTTGGTCGCGTCGTAGCCACCGGTGATGAGCACGCTGCCGTCGGCGAGGCGCGTGGCGGTGTGGCTGTAGCGTGGAATGCGCATGCGCGCGACGGGGGTGAAGCGCCCGGAGCGTGCGTCGTAACGCTCGGCGCTGCGCGGCGCCTCGGCCTCCGCCGTGAAACCGCCGGCGATGAGTACCGTGCCGTCCGCCAGCGGCGTGGCGGTGTGTGCCATGCGGGCCGCGCTCATCGGTACCGTCGCCACAACGGCGCCGGCGGTGATGCGATGGGCCGCCGTGGCGCTGGCGGCGGTCGCCACCGCCGTGAGGGCGAGCAGGGCGTTCAGGCGTGCCATGGGTGAGCACTCTCGGTGAGGACTGTGAGCGACACGTCGTCGGCCTGGAGGGTTGCGTGGGGACCGGACGAGCGCCAGTCGGCAACCGCCGAGCGATCACCCCTGTCGCAGACCACGAACTACCATGGCCGTTGGCGTGTCCCCTCGCTTGATTCGGGAGGCTCTGCCCTCACGACATTCCTGATCCCCTTGGGACGCGCACGAGACGCTCGCTCCGACATGATCGATTCCGCGCACTGGCAGCAGATACTGACGGACCATTGGGGCATCACTGCCCATGTGCAGCCGCTGCCGGGGGAGTACGATCTCAACGTCCGTGTCGTCGGTGCCGACGGACGTGATCACGTCCTCAAGATCATGCGCCCGGGGTGTGACCCGGCGTTCGTGGCGCTGTGCTGTGACGTGCACCGACACCTCGCGCAGCACGCGCCTCTGCTGCCGCTCGCGCGGGTCGTGCCGACGACGAGTGGTGCGATGGTCGCCACGGTGCACGATCCCGCCGGCGAGTCACGACTCGCCTGGTTGCTCACGGCACTTCCCGGCGTCGCCTACGCCCTTGTCCGTCCGCACCCTCCGTCGCTCCTCGGGGAGCTCGGCGAAACCGTCGCACGTCTGCACGGCGCGCTGGCGGACTTCCGTCATCCGCTGCTGACGCGCGCGCTCAAGTGGGATCTCACGCGCGCCGAATGGATCGCCGACGCGCTCGATGCCATCGACGACCCGGTGCGGCGCCTGCGCCTCGCCGAGATCGTGGCGCGATATCGCGCCGTGCTCGACGTGGTGCGCGCGCAACCCGTGCAGGCCATCCACAACGATCTCAACGATTGGAATCTCCTCGTTGCACGGGACGCGGACGGGGTCCCGCGCCTGACCGGGCTCATCGACTTTGGCGATGTGCTCGAGGGCCCCGTGGTCGCGGAGCTGGCGATCGCGGGCGCGTATCTGGTGCTCGATCACCCACACCCCGAGCGTGCACTCGCGGCATTCGTTGCAGGGTACAATCGCGTCTCGCCGTTGACGGCCACACAGTGCGACCTGCTCTGGCCGCTCCTGCTCATGCGCCTGGCCGTCAGCGTGACCAACGCGGCGATGGTGCGGCAGGAAAGACCCGACGATCCGTACGTCTCCATCTCCGAGGGGCCGGCGTGGCGCTTTCTCGCACGTGCAGCCACGACCGCCGACGCGCAGATGCGTGCACGTCTCCGGCTGGCGTGCGGACTGCCACCCACTGACGGGGCCGAGCGGGTGCGGCAGTGGCTCACGTCGCATCGCACGCACTTTGCCCCGGTGATGGGCGGTGTGGATCTCGCGCGGCTTCCCACCGGTTCGCTCGCGATGCGCAGTGCGCTCGTGCCGCGCGACCCCATGCGCATGACGCACGACGAGGCGGCGACGCTGGGTGCGGCGGCCGGTGTCGGCTCCGCGTGGATCGGCAGCTACGGTGAACCACGAGCGGTGTACACGGCATCGGCCTTTCGCCTGGGCGCGCATCCGACGGCCGATCGGCGTACCGTGCACCTTGGCGTCGATGTGTTCCTGCCGGCCGGCACGCCGGTCCACGCACCGTGTGCGGGGGTCGTGGAGGTGGCCGACATCCGCGACGCGTCGCTCGACTACGGCGGCGTGGTGGTGCTCCGCCACACGACACCGGACGGCGATCCCTTCTGGACGTTGTATGGCCATCTCGCGCACGCCGATGTGGAGCAGTTGCACGTCGGGCAATCGCTCGCGCACGGCGCGCGCATTGCGTCGCTCGGCACGCCCGAGGAGAACGGCGGATGGGACCCGCACCTGCACCTGCAGATGGCGCTTGTGACCGAGGGGATGGAGCACGACTGGCCCGGTGTCGCTGACCCCGATGATCGTGCGTTGTGGCTCGCGCTCTGTCCAAATCCGGCGGCATTGCTCGGACTCGACGATGCGCGCGTCGCGTACGCGCCACTCGACATGTCAGCGCTGCGCGACGAACGCAGGGCCCATTTCGCGAGCAATCTGCGGCTGAGCTATCGCGAGCCGCTCTGCATCGTGCGTGGATGGCGGCACTACCTGTTCGACGAGTGGGCGCGACCCTATCTCGATGCCTACAACAACGTGCCGCACGTGGGACATGCGCACCCGCGTCTCGCCGCGGTCGCGGCCGAACAGCTCGCCCGGCTCAACACCAACACGCGCTATCTGCACCCGGTGCATGTCGCATTTGCGCGCGAGCTGTTGTCGTGGTTCCCGGCGGAATTCACGCACGTGTTCTTCGTGAACTCGGGAAGCGAAGCCAACGAGCTCGCGCTCCGGCTGGCGCGCACGCACACCGGTGGGCGCGACATGATCACGCCCGATCATGGCTATCACGGCAACACCACGGGCGCGTACGACCTCTCGGCGTACAAGTTCAACAAGCCGCGCGGCGGGGGGCGCCCCGAGTGGGTACACCTCGTGCCGGTCGCCGACGCGTATCGCGGGCCGTATCGCGATGCGGACGCGGGAGCGCGGTATGCGGCGCACGTGGACGACGCGATCGCCGCCGTGCATGCCCGGGGCGCACGACTGGCGGGATTCATCGCCGAGACGTTTCCGAGTGTCGGCGGGCAGATCATTCCGCCGCCCGGATACCTGCGTGGGGTCCACGACCGCGTGCGTGCGGCGGGAGGTGTGTGCATCGCGGATGAAGTCCAGACGGGACTCGGACGGCTTGGCGCGGTGACGTGGGGCTTTGCGCAGCAGGAGGCGATGCCCGACATCGTGGTGCTCGGCAAGCCGCTCGGCAACGGCCATCCGCTCGGTGCGGTGGTGACCACGCGTGCGATCGCCGAGTCGTTCGACAACGGCATCGAGTTCTTCTCGACGTTCGGCGGGAGCACGTTGTCATGCCGCATAGGGCTCGAGGTGCTGCGCATCGTGCGGGAGGAGCGGCTGCAGGAGAACGCAGCGCACGTGGGCGCGCGGCTGCTCGACGGGCTGCGGGCACTGCAGACGCGTCACACGGCCATCGGCGATGTGCGCGGCATGGGGCTCTTCATCGGCGTGGATCTCGTGACCGATCGCACCTCGCGCGACCCGGCGACCGCGCTCGCGCGATACGTGGTGAACCGCCTGCGCGAGGAGCGTGTACTCGTCGGTACGGAGGGCCCGGCCGACAACGTGCTCAAGATCCGTCCGCCGCTGACGATTGGCGCGGCAGACGTGGATTGGCTCGTGTCGGTGCTCGATGGCGTGCTTGGGGAGTGGGAGTAGCGACCGGCGACTCGACGATGTGTCAGGTCATTCTCCGCATGTGCCGAGCGTCACGACGTGCTCGACGGCGCGAGCGAGCGGCTGCCCCTCGATGCGGGCGCGCAGCGTGACGGTGCACTGGGATCCATGCACCAGAACCGGGACGACGAGACCGGACGAACCCGCTGCCCGCGGTGCGCGTGCGATCTGTGTGGTCCACTGGGTGCGGCCGGCACCGGTGCGCAGCGGATTGTGCCAGCGTGACTCGAGTCGCACACGTGTGCCGCCGGGCGTGGGGTCACGCAGCACGACGCGCACCAGCAGCGCAGACCACGTCGGGAGCGACGCCATACCTGGTGGGGCATTGAGCAGATCGGCGCTGACGGAGTCGCTGTGCGCGGCAATGGCGCGAACATCCATGCGCTCGACGCGCTGCGCGGTTGCAGCGTGGGCGTACAGCATGCCGATAAGCAGGCAACCGTGCGACACGTGCCATGAGCGGAGCCGACCGAGGAGCATGCAACCCGAGTAGCGGGAGCGCGCATCGCGCGCCGAGCAGGCGCCCGCGCAGTGGTCGGAAGATGCAGACGGCCACGCTCCTCCGCGCAAAACGGTGATTCGTGTCACGCTCGACACTGCCGAGGCCGCTTCGTGCCGCATGCAACCGCAATTGCGCAGTGTGAGCGGGCACACCAGAATGGACGGTGAGAGATTCATCACCCTCCTGCCGCACGAGGTTCCAATGCAGTCGCTTCGTCTCTCGCGCACAGTCCGGCTGTTGATTGCTGCCACGGCGATCAACGCTGCCATCGCCGTGCCCAGCCACGCGCAGTCCACCGGCGTCGTGAGCTTCACCAACGGATCCATCTTCTCGGCGTTCGATACAGACGAGACCGTCGGATGGCAGTTTCGCACGGGTGCCTCCGCGCTGACGGTCACGGCGCTCGGGTGGTGGGACGAGACACCGACCACGCCGCTCGCCGCCACGCACCAAGTGGGCATCTGGACGGCGACCGGGTCGCTGCTGGGCTCGACGACCGTGCTTACCACCAGCACGCTCTTGAACGGCTTCCGCTACGTCAACGTCACCCCGATCCTGCTGGCCGCGAACTCCACCTTTCTCGTTGGCGGTCGCGACCTGGTCGGTGACGGGGACAATTACGTCACGTCGGTGGGCTCGCTGGTCACCGGCGCTGGCGTGACGTTCACGGGTGCTGCGCGCAGCGACAACGGCACGGGCTTCACCGCACCGACAATCATCACGGCGAACACTGGTGGTCGCTTTGGCGCCAACTTCCAGTACGTCACCACGACCACGGTGATCCCGGAGCCGTCCACGTACGCGCTGGTCGCCACGGGACTCGTGGCACTCGGCGGCGTCGCGCGCCGACGGCGCACGCCACGCGCGTAGCGCCGCACCGTGCGGGCCGCGTCTTGGACGCGCGACCCTGACGGCTACTCGCGCGCCTCTAGCATCTATATGCACGAACGGGCCCTCACGGGCCCGTTCGTCGTTTCGCATCCCGGGAAGTGCGCGCTACAGCGTCTTCACCTCGCTCACCAGCTTCCCCAGGCTCGCCTTCGCATCGCCAAAGAGCATGTTCGTCCGCTCATCGTAGAACAGCTCGTTTTCGATCCCTGCAAAGCCGGCGTTCATCGAGCGCTTGAGCACGATCACGCTCTTGGCCTGATTCACGTTGAGAATCGGCATGCCATAGATCGGGCTCCCCGGATCGGTCTTGGCCGCCGGATTCACGACGTCATTCGCACCGATCACCACGGCGACATCGGCCTCGGGGAACTGATCGTTGATCTCTTCCATGTCGTACATGCGATCGTACGGCACGTTGGCTTCGGCGAGCAGCACGTTCATGTGGCCGGGCATGCGCCCCGCCACGGGGTGAATGGCGTACTTCACCTCGCCCCCCTTCTTCTCGATCAGCTCGGCGAGCTCGCGCACCTGGTGCTGCGCCTGCGAGACGGCCATGCCGTAGCCCGGCACGACGATCACCTTCGACGCATACGCAAGCTGCACCGCCGCGTCTTCCGCCGAGATCGACTTGACCGTGAGCCCCTCGACGGATTTGGCCGAGCCACCCGTGGGCGCCGCACCGAAGGCGCCAAAGAGCACGTTGCCGAAGGAGCGGTTCATCGCCTTCGACATCAGCACGGAGAGCAGGAAGCCCGACGCACCGTCGAGCGCGCCGCAGATGATCAGCACATTGTTGCCGATCGCGAAACCCGTGGCACTCGCCGCCAGACCAGCGTACGAATTGAGCAGCGAGACGACCACCGGCATGTCGGCGCCGCCGATGGGCAACACCATCAGGATGCCGATCGCGAAGGCCAGTGCGGTCATCACGAAGAACACCGTGACGTTGGCCGGATCGTAGATCAGATAGAGGAAGCAGCCGATCGCGCCGGCAAAGAGCGCCATGTTGACGGCGTTCTGCCCCTTGTAGGTGATGGGCCGCCCGGTGATGAGTTCCTGCAGCTTGCCGAACGCCATGAAGGAGCCGGTCACCGTCAGCGCACCAAAGAGTACCTCGAAGCCGAGCGCGACCATCTTGCCGCGCACCGCCGACGGATCGGTGACGGTGCCGTCGAGGAACATGTGCCAGTACTCGCCCACACCCACGAGCGTGGCGGCAAGCGCGCCGAACATGTGGCTGAACGCGATGCGCTGCGGCATCGCGGTCATCGGCACGAACTTGCCGAGCGGGTAGCCGATCGCCGAGCCGACCACGAGCCCGATGATGATCCAGGTGTATGTGACGATCCCTTCGTGCAGCAACGTGCCGATGATCGCGAAGAGCATGCCGAGCGCGGCCATCTGCATGCCGCGGCGCGCTTCGTCGGGCTTGGTCAGCGAGCGGAGCCCGAGAATGAAGAGGATCGACGCGACGATGTATGCGGTCTGGATGAACAGCTCGCGCACCCCAGCGGTCCCGCCGGCGGCCACGTCCGCCAGGAGCAGTGGCACTCCGAGCGCGCTCACTTGCTCCCCTCCTTCGGCTTCTCGGCGTGCTTGAACATGCCGAGCATGCGATCGGTGATGATGAAGCCGCCGACCACGTTGGTCATCGCGCAGATGACGGCCACGAAGCCGAGCCACATCGCCACGCGGCCGTGCTCACCGCCGGCCGCCACGATGGAGCCGACCAGCGAGATGCCGGAGATGGCGTTGGTCGCCGCCATCAGCGGCGTGTGCAGCAAGGGTGGCACGCGGGTGATCACCTGGTAGCCCACAAAGCCCGCCAGGATGAAGACGTACAACTGGATGATGCCCGTATCGGTCATGGAATGCTCGTGAAGTCGGAGGGCGAATCAGGTGCGCCGCACATCGGCGCCGTGCACCATCGCCATCGCGGCGGTGATCTCGTCGGCGATGTCGACGACGAGGGCGGCGCCTTCCTTGGCGGTCAGGTGCGTGAGCAGCGTCTGCACGTTGCGGGCAAACATCTGACTCGCGTGGAACGGCACGGTGCTCGGCAGATTGGCCGCGCCGATGAGCGTGACGCCGCCGATGTCGAGCGTCTCGCCAAGCTGCGTGAGTTCGCAGTTGCCACCCGTCTCGGCCGCGAGATCCACGATCACGGACCCCGGCTTCATCGCGCGCACCATGTCGGCGGTGATGAGTCGCGGCGCGGTGCGGCCGGGGATCTGCGCGGTCGAGACGACGAGATCCTGCGAGACGATGTGTGCGCCGATCGCCTCGAGCGTGCGGGCCTGCTCGTCGTCCGACTGCGCGCGCGCGTAGCCGCCGGCCGCTTCGGCATTCTGCGCCGGCGCCGGTCCCACGAACGATGCGCCGAGCGACTTCACCTGCTCGGCGGCCGCTGCACGCACGTCGAACGCGGAGACCACTGCACCGAGGCGACGAGCCGTGGCGATGGCCTGCAGACCGGCGACGCCGGCACCGAGAATGAACGCCTGCGCAGGGCGGATCGACCCGGCGGCCGTGGTGAGCGCTGGCAGGAACTTCGCGCAGTGCGAGGCAGCGAGCAGGACCGCCTTGTAGCCGGAGACGGTCGCTTGCGACGAGAGCACGTCCATCGACTGCGCGCGCGTGATGCGCGGCACGAGCTCGAGCCCGAGTGTGGTGATGCGCCGCGCTGCCAGGGCGTCGATGATGGTACGATCACTCCCCGGTTGCATGAGGCTCACGAGCAGCGCACCCTCGGGAATGCGCGCGACCTCATCGGCGCTGGGCTTCTGCACCCGCGCGACGACCTCCGCGCCCGCGTACACCGCCGCGCCATCGGCGAGCGTTGCACCGGCCTTCTCGAACTCGCTGTCCGCGATGAAGCTGGTGGCACCAGCGCCGCGTTCGACCGTGATCGCATGCCCGGCTTTGGCGAGCTTCGTGATCGCGTCCGGCGTGAGGGCGACGCGTCGCTCGCGGGGCGCTGTTTCCTTGGGAACCGAGATTCGCATGTGGGACCGGGAGGGGAAGCCGCGCGGGCGCGGCGGCAAAACGGCCTCCTATAGTAGGCGCTGGGGACCGAATCGCCAGAATGGGAGTCCGAAACGTTGCGACCCGACCGCCGCGCCTATCGTGCCAATGTGACCGGCGGACCCGCCGCAATGCGCAGCGCACGCGCATCCACGGTCAGGGCCGGCGGCCCCGGCGTGAGGGCAAGTTGCACGAGTCCGCGCGCCAGCACGTGGCTACCGGACACGTGCCGCACGGCGTGCTTGGTCGACCGGGATAAGGGCCGTCACTACGCACGGATGAGCAGCTCAAGCCCCGCGTTCTGGCTCTGACTTGCTGCGCTGCAGCCGCTGACAGCGGGTTTGTTTCTGGGCAGGCGCTGGAATCGTCCTGGCGATCTGGGCGCACGCGTGTTGCGCCTGATGGGCGCCTCCCGCAACCACCCTGCGGGTCACGGGCTTTCTGTTTCCTGAGAGCGACTGTCGCGCTTGGCCTGAGCGTGCAGCCCGTCGCCCATCAGAGTCGATGTCCTAGCTCAGCCGTTCCAGCACCGACAGGGTCGGCTTGGCGAGGTTGAGCGAGTAGAAGTGCAGCTCCGGCGCGCCGCCTTCGATCAAGCGGCGGCAGAGTGCGGCGACGGCGTCCGCGCCGAATTCGCGCACCGCCGCGGCGTCGTCACCGTAGGCCTGCATGCGTTTTGCCATCCAGCGCGGGATCTCGGCGCCGCACATGTCCGAGAAACGTCTCAGCTGGCTGTAGTTCGAGATCGGCATGATGCCCGGCACGATCGGAATCTCGATGCCTTCCCTGCGGACGGCCTCGACGAAACCGAAGTAGGCATCGGCGTTGTAGAAGTACTGGGTGATGGCCGAGTTCGCTCCGGCTCGCACTTTGGCGCAGAAGTGCTTGAGGTCGGCCAGCGCGTCATCGGCCTGCGGATGCACTTCCGGGTAGGCGGCGACTTCGATATGGAAGTGGTCGCCGGTTTCGGCACGGATGAAGGCCACCAGTTCGCTGGCGTAGCGGAAGTCGCCGGCGCGCGCCATGCCCGAGGGCAGATCGCCGCGCAGCGCCACGATGC
>JALOPS010000282.1 GCA_025453745.1 Gemmatimonadaceae bacterium | reverse complement strand
GGTGCGCGCGACGGAGGGGCGTGGCTTCTATCACGCCTGTTACAAGGCGGCGTTCGGCGTGTCCATGGTCGACCGCGCCCGCGGGCGCCGCCGAACGACCGATGAACTGCGCGACGACCTGATCGAGCGGGCCCGCAAGCATCGCATCATCGCCTTCGTCGTGGATGAAGCCGAGACGCTGACAGCGCCCGTGCTTGAGGCGATCCGCGATCTGGTGTCCGCTGCCGCGTCGTCCGATGCCTCGCGGCTCGTGGTGGACACCGGCGCCCCGAATGCGCGCGTCCGCGGCATCGGCGTGATGCTGGTCGGTACCCCGATCCTCGAGGAAACGCTGCGTCGCCACGAAGAGGCGGGGGTGCGCATCGCCCGTATTCAGCGCGTCAGTGGCATCGAGCAGGATGCGGTACCGCAGGTGCTCGCTCGGCTGTTGCCGGCCTTCGCCAGCCAGGCGGACGATGACGCCGACTTGTGGGCCTCCATCGTCACCCGGTTTGTGCCGATGATCGGCCACGTTCCAATCGGACGTCTCGTGCGGCTGGCGCGGGCATACGTCGTCCGCATGGTGGCGATCTACGCTGCCGAGGCGAAGCCGCTCGAATCGATCGCCCAGGTGCCATTCGACGAACTGGTGTTCGCGCACGTGGCCGACGAGGCGCGCACGGCGATGGCCAAGGCGGCGTAGCCCATGACCGCGATCACCCCAGTGCCGACGCGCGCCCCCGCGGTCAAAGCGGGGTCCTTCGCGGCCCGTCTCGAGGAGGCGGCGGTTGCGCACCCCGCGCATGCGCGGCACGGGGTGCTGGCCAAGGACGTCATCGACGCCGTCGCCGCGTCAGCGAAGACCTCTCGTGCCAGTCTCGCCGCGACCTTCTACAGCCATGCGAGACGCGGCGGCTTTACGGCGGTGGACGGTGCTTTCGGAGAGACCCGGTATGTCGTCACGCGCTACCTCGAGTCGACGGGGCGTGTGCCGCGCGACTTCATGGCGGCTGATGCGCCCGACGCGACCCGCACGCAGGATATCGAGCAGGTGTTCGCGGCGCTCTGCCGCGCGGCGCGCGCAACGCGAACGTGGGTCACCAGCGAGCAGGTCCGGATCGCCTTGGCGGCGAACGGGCAGGCGCTGCATTCGACGGACATCAACGCGGTGCGCGTCCGGCTGCGGACCCTGGCCACCACGCGCCGGCGTGGGGCGGCCACCACGCAGCCGGCCCGCGCCCTTCGGGAGGAGCGGCTCGTGGCGCCTGGCCGCACCGCGGCGTTCTGGTGGCCGACCGCGCTCGGGGAGCCCGAAGCCCCGCCCGGGGTCGCGTCGCGGGCCCACGGCCTGCGCCTGGCGGTCGGCATGGCCGTCCGGGCGCTCGGGCGACCCGTACACCTCCGGGAGCTCAAGCTCTGGGCGCGCGCGCACCCGCAGGTCCCGGAGGCCGCGCTCCTTCTCGAGTCCGGAACGCTCCGCCAGATCCACCTGACGATCCGCTATGACGAGGGCCAGGGCGAGAACGCGTGGGGACTGCACCGGGTCCTGCCGCTCGACCCCGCGCTCGAGCAGGCGGGCACCTTCGTCACCTGCGGCCGTCCGAGCCACACGGATCGGGCGGCGGTCTCGTTCCTTCTGGCGCTCGATCGCTACCAGCCGGCGATCGACTACGAGCAGATCCTCGCCCTCCGGGCGGACACCAGCCTCGCGGCGCCCGTACTGGCCTCTTGGGCCGAGGATCGGGCCGGGGCCGCCCGGTATGCCTTCGCCACGGCGCTGGGGCGCTGCGAGGCCTATCCAGACGTCGAGCAGGATCTGCGCCGCATGGCCGACCTCGAGATCGGCCGCCTGGGGCTCGTGCAGGCCTGGCACGGGGTGGTCACCGAGGGCAACGCGGATCGCTTCCGGGACGGGCGGGTGATTGCAGAGCGGCTGGCCCACCATGCCGCGATGCTGCCGCAGCTGCTTGACCTCCCGCATCGGCCTTGGCGTGGGGTGATCAAGGGGCCCAAGACCGGGGTGGTCGCGGAGTCGCTGCGCCCGTTGGTGGAATGGGTGGCGGAGCAGCTCGGCGACTCGGCCGACGGACGCATGGCGCGCTGGGTGGATCTCGCGCCGCGCCTCACTCCCGCAAACCACGAGAGCGGTGGATCCGGGCGCCAGTTGATGGTCGATCCGCAGGACGCCGCTCTCGTGATCGGAGAGCGCCTGCCGTGGGCGGCGCTCTCCGCTGCCGTTCACGGCACGCACGAGGTGATCGGCCCGGTGCTTCGTGACCCGGGTGCGGTTGCGGAGCTCCACGCGCGTCTCGTTCAGACGGAGCGCCTGCACACGCGCGCGTCGGATACGGCGCGGGCGGCACGGCTGCTCGCGCTCAGCTCCAGTTCGCCGCGCGTTGCCGAACAGTTGTTGGAAACGTGGCGCGCAGTCGTCGACAGCGCGTGAGCACTACCTGTGCGGGTCGGCGCCCGCGCGCTATGGTACTGGTGGGCATGCAGCAACCGCTTTGTACAAGAGTTAATGAACACATTCCGTAGTGACTTACGCCCCCTACTGTTCGACGGCGCGCCCTGGTATGCCTCGCTCAAAGCGGGGCACGCCGACACGTTCGGCCTGTGGCGTGTGACGAAGAGCCCCGAGGAGGCGTATTGGGCGCATCTGCTGTCGCTCGCGGCTTCGTTCGCGCAGCGGCACGGTCTCCTCGAGCCATATCGCATCCGGATCGCTGGCATTCCGCTGCAGGCCCTGACGCACTCGTCGGCGCAGCGCGAGCATCGGGCGAGCACGGACCAGCTGTGGGACGTGACGAACGAGCTCATCGTGGCAGCCTATCTCGAGCGCCTACTTGGCTGGACGTACCTTCAGCACGAGCCCCAAGGGCGGGCCTCGCATCGAGGCGAGTGGGAATTTCGCACGCCGTCCGGCCGCGTGGTCTTCGTGGAGGTCAAGAGCCTCCATGAGTCCGAGGAGGTGCCGCGGGGTGTGTACAGCCGAGGGGTGCAACGGGATCGCATTCACGCCGTTCTGAAGGGCGCCTACCAGCAATTGCCAAACGATGATCGAGCCACACTCGTCGTGTTGGTGGGGCGCGGTGAGCTGCCGCGCATCTCACACGGCATCTTGTACGGAGACATTTTCCAGAGCCTCTTTGGGCAGATGCAAGTGCGCTTCCCGGTCGGGGTTGACGTCGAGGAGGCCAGGGTTCGCGTGACGCCATCATTTCGCGACATGTTTGTGCAAAGGGCTAAGCATCGACGCCTTGGCGTCATCGCGGGTCTGGCACTAGGCGGTCTGGAGCTGCCTCTCGCACGCTTCTACGCAATCCACAATCCGTATGCGCATGAAAACTGTCGCCTGCCGGCGTCAGACTTCGCCGATATTCACCAGTTCGTCGTAGACGCTGCCGGTGCCGCCGCTCAGGTGAATGGTCTCAGCCTTGAAGATGCGTGGGCGCGTATCGACGCATGGGAGGCACCAGCATCGGCCACCGGGACTGCGGTGCCGAACCTCGTAATCGGTGGGCCATCACAAGACGTCGCGGATCGCATTGAAGACCGATCCGGTCCCCCTCCCGAGGGCAAATGATGTCCACACTTTTTGACACACCGCTTGGGGAGCTGCTCGATACGGAGGGACGTGCCTCCCTACCATCCGATCTTGCCGTGGCGATGACCGTACGTATGGCGCGGCTGGCCTTCGCGGTCAGCGCCCAGCTTCGCGATGAGCAGCTGGTCAACCTACTTGCGTTCCATTCCTCCGCGCAGCTCCTCACGGCGTTCGCGGACGTGTTGGCTTCGCAGCATGCCAGCCGATCGACAGCGGGCTCCTCGACAGAACCGCACAGGGACCTGCGCACCTCCCACGCCGACGACGCCGGATCGTAGCAGCGTTGACTCGCTAATCGTCCCGTTGCTACCGGCATCTTCGCAGGAAAACTGTTCGCAGTGCGTGACGTCAACCTGTGTTGACACTCTTGAAGGTTTCGGCGGTATCGGTGGAGTCCTCCAAGGCATGCGGCGACCCACACGAGGGGACATGGCGAAAGTCGCAGGTTCTGTATACCCTGCGTCACGAGCTCGCTTCGGCGACGGGGCAAGCTTCGGCAGAACTGCGGCTGTCCACATCCACCCCTTCGCGACCAATGTGCAACGCCTCCAAGCATTCGCCGGGCTGCGACTGTGGCTTCGGGCCTCCGTATCCTCCTCGGTATAGCGTGAGCCGGACGACGTCGTGGGTCGACTGGGCCGGAGGAAGTGCCGAACGCTTGCGCACGGGATTGCTGCAGGCGGGATGGGATGCCGGCGGCATCGAGCACGTGCTCCACGAGTATGCAGCTGGCCAGTTGGGCAGCAGCGAGACCACCACGCTGCGCGAGCGTATCGAGGGATTGCTGCGCATTCGGGAGACGCGTGTAGAGCGTGTGGATACGGTGACCGTCAACGTCCCGCTGTTTGCGTTCTCCGCACCCGCTGTGAAGGGCGCTCGCGTTGTGTACTCAGAGACGCGCACGACGTCGCGGGGGCGCAGCTGGCTGTTGAACTTCAGCCCCGTTGGCACCTCGCACGCCGCGACGCTCGACGTCGAGCAGGTCGCGTCGTATACCGCCGGCGCGGGGTCGTGCAAGCTCGTCCTGGTTCCGGTCGCGGTGCGCGTGGAGCAGTTGACGATCCTGCGCCATGGCCAGGTTGTGGGGTATGGCGTTCGGGCGGGCGCGTTGCCGCCGGAGGAGTCCCAGGATTCCGATCTGCGACGACGCGCCGTGCAATCCATTCGCGCGAGCGACTTGCCGTCGCCCGAGGCCTCACCATTCGACGTGCTCGCGGTGGACGTAACGCAGGACCGCTCGCGGGACATTCATACGGCGTCGCGCGCATGGACGATCGACGTTGGGCGCGAGGTGTCAGCGGCTATCCCGGGCATTCCGTTCTCCGCGAACGTGAAGCTCCGGCAGCTCAACAAGCTCACGCTCGCCTTCGATCTCCCCGCTGGGCATGCCTACCACGCGGAGCTGTACCCGACGCACTTGGCGTGGACACGGCCGACGGAGCCGACCGCGACCCGTCGTCGTCGGGCCGCGTAGCAAAGCTCACGACCCCCGCAGCGAGGTGATGGGACCATGCCGAAGCCGGTGACGATTGGCGAGCGTGTTTTCGGAACGCAGAAGAGTGCGATGGACGAGGCCCGGCGGGTGCGTGACCGGTACGCCGATGGTCAGATGGTCACGGGCGACGACGTCGACTTCTTGATGGACTTGCTGTATCTGCATTCGGAAGCGGCCGACAAGATCGGCTCGGGCGTCGCCGGCTTCTCCGTGGACCGTGACCACGTATATCGCACGACGCGCTGCTTCTTTGTGCACCGCACGGACGGGTCCAGCACCGACTTCAGCTTCGAGAACTGCATCAAGGGCGCGAACGCCCGTCGC
>JALOPS010000040.1 GCA_025453745.1 Gemmatimonadaceae bacterium | reverse complement strand
CTCGTGACCTGCGATCGCCGAGTGCTGGCGAGCTTCCCGGCGCGGACGATCGACCGACGCGGCGGGTTGTATCGACGCCCGCTGCCCAATCGTCTTTTGAAGACTCGTTCGCGTGCGCTCCGCCGCACCGACCCGCTCCCAATGACCAGCGCCGTCCCGGTTCATGCCTGCTGCGCCTATCGCCGTTCGCTACAGTAACCAAAGAGCGCGACCACTGCGTGCACGTCACACGCACTTGGCCGCGTGCGTGTTGTTGTGTACAGCCTGCCGATCAACCGATCGGACACCCGCAGGGGAACGCATCGCCGCCGCGAGCGCCGCCCCGCACGCCACGTGGACCATCGACACGACGCCCAACCTCGTCATCACCTCTGACGACGCGTAGGTGCAGTTCTCGATCATTTCCGGCGTGATGCAACGCGCAGATGGCCGCATCCTGGTGTTCGACTCCCAAGTGCCGGCCATCTATCTGTTCGACGCGCAGGGCACCTTCGTGCGGCAGGTCGGCCGCGCGGGCGATGGCCCCGATGAGTACCGCTTTCCGCGGCTGGTGCAGCGCTTGGCGGATGATCAGGTGGTAGTGAGCGACGGCGCACGGCACCGGCTCTTCGTGCTCGATTCCGCGCTGCGCTTTGGCGGTGTGCAGGGGCGTGGTGGTGTGACCAAGGGCTTGATCTGGACACCCGTGGGCGTGCTCGCCGACGGCACGGGGGTCGCCAAGTTCACGAGCTATCCGCCATTCGGTCCGCCCGGGCGACTCGATAGCCTCCCGAGCGTCATCGCACTGATCTCGCCGACTGGCCAGCCCACGGATACGCTCGGCCGCTTCATCGACGGCACGCAATGGCTCAACAAGTTGATCCGGGGGAAGTATCAGGGACGTGGACCGCAGCGGTTCGCGTGGGCATTGCACGCCGTGACCGACGGCACGTGCGTGTACGCCCTCGAAGGACGTCGCGCGAGGATCATCCGCTACCACGTTCGCGCCGCACGTGTGGACACACTCGAGTGGGCCGCCTCGCCCGCGCCGTTGCCACGCAAGGACCGCGAGACCGTGCGACGCACCTTCATGGCAATGAAGACGGATCCGGAGGTGTGGGCAGATGTCGAGTTCTCGCCCACCAAGCCGGTACTCGGCGCGCCGCTGATCGATCGTGAAGGCAATCTGTGGGCCATCACGGCCTCGTCACCCTTCGGTGTGAGTCCTGACAGCGCCTTCGTATTCGATACAACGGGGCGGCGCGTGGCCATCGTGACCTTCCCCGAGCACTTCACTCCCAGGGAGATCGGCGCCGACTACGTGATCGGCCAGCGATACGACGACGATGGTGTGCCCATCATCGTCCGCTTTCCGCTGCGGAAGTCGGCGGTGCTTGCCGAGGGGCCCGCACGTCACTGACGCGCGCGCCCCGTTACCGCCGCCGCTCCACCTCACGCAGAAACCCCCGCACCGCCGCCACATACTCCGTCGGCTTCTCCCCCAGCGCCGCATGCGCCGCGCCGGGAATCACCACAAGCCGCGCATCAGGCATGGTTCGACGAAACAACTCGAGCGTCTCCGGGCGCGCCTCGTCGTACTGTCCCGCCACAAAGAGCACGGGCAGCGCGAGTTTCGGCAGCCACGCTTCACGGTCCCACGTCTTGAGCGAACCGGTCGACGTGAACTCCGTCGGTCCCCACATCTGGCGATAGATGGCGTTGTTGCCGGTGACGTTGGCGCACGCCGCCACCGGGGCCACTGGCAGGCGCCGCACATGCCGTGCGTAGAACGAGTCGGTCGCCGCCTTGTACTCCGGCGTGTCGTACGTGCCCGCGGCCTCGTTGCGATCGAGCGCGGCGCGCACACTCGCCGGCAGTGCTGCGCGCAACAGGTTCGCATCGGCGATCCAGCGCGGCGTGGAGAGCAGCGGGCTGCCGAGAATCAGCGATTGCACGCCGGTGCGCGGTGCACTGAGCATGTACTCTGCCACCAGTGCGCCGCCCCACGACGTGCCCATGAGATGCACACGCGTGAGGTTGAGACCACGTCGCACCGCGTCCATCTCCTCGACGAAGCGCGGGAAGCGCCAGAGCGTGGTATCGGCCGGCCGATCGGAGCGCCCGGAGCCAAGCTGATCGTAGAAGATCACCGGGCGTTCATCCGCGAGGGGTGCAAGCACCTCGAAGCGGCAGCTCGTCCCACCGGGCCCGCCGTGCGCGGCGAGCAGCGGAATGCCCGGCTTGCCGGCGCCGAGCATGCGATAGAACACGCGGCCGCCGGGTACGGGGAGGAAGCCTTCACGCGCCGACGACTCGACGATGGCCGCCGTCGCGGCGGCGCCGATCGCGGTTTGCGAGGTACGGGACTGGCTCGCGCAGCCGATCAGCGACGCGAGGGTGAGGCAGGCAACGACTCGGAGCATGCGTTCGCGGGGGCGCACCCGCGAACGTTACCGCGCGGCGCGCAGCGCCGCGACGAGCGCCGGCTTGAGCCGACTGGCGATTGCAACGGACGTCGCCGCCACGCCGCCGTCGGCACGCGAGAGCTCCATGCCGAGCGACGCGTAGTAACCGTTCGCACGGTCGATCCACGGGGTGAAGCCGAACGCGCCCGGTGACGAGACCGTCGTACAGCCGGTGGCTGGCGTGGCGCACTCGAGCCACGCCGTGAATCCGTAGCGCCAGCCGAGTGTGACCGGATCAATGGGCGTGAAGCCGATGTCGACGGCAGGGAAGGGCTCACGCATCTGCTGGTCGTAGAGCGCGCCCGTGCCGATCGAGAGTCCGCGATACTGCCCGCGCGCAGACGCGACAGCGAGCAATTGCATGTATTCGTCGGTGGAGGCGCGCAAGCCGCCGGCCACGAGGGGATTGCCGGTGCCCATTGCCTGTCGCGGAATGGTGAAGAAGGTCACCTCTGTCGACAGGCCGAGTGGTGTGGCGAGCGTTTCGCGAAAGAGCACGTTCCACGTGCGACCGCTGGCGACTTCTGCCATGCGCGCGGCGACATGAAGGTGCGTGCTGCCATAGTCGAAGCGCTGTCCCGGCGCCGCGTTCACGGGTGCGAGCCGGATGCGATCGACGCACTCCGCGAGCGTGGCACCAGCGTCGAACGTGCAGGCGGCGATGGGCGCGAGCCCGGAGGTGAATGACAGCAGGTGCCGCAGCGTGATGGTGCCGCGCACACCGGTCCAGCCGAGCACTTGGGCGGTGGTGGATTCGAGCGAGAGGCGACCGCGGCCGATGAGATCGAAGAGCACGAGGCCAGCGATGAGCTTGGATGCCGATGCCACGGGGACGCGCCGATCCGCGGCGAAGTCGCCGTAGCTGCGTCGGAAGACGACGCGGTGTTGGGCGTCGTGGACGACGAGTGCGGCCCCGGGAACGGTGCCTGCGGCGATCGTCTGACGCATCACGGAGTCGACCGGCGCCCACGGATCGGCCGCCGGCGGCGGCGTCGCGGTGGGGGTAGAGGCGCACGCGACGACGACGGCGAGGACCGGCAGGGCGAACGGTACGAGACGCATGCTCGGAAGACGCGCGGCACCGGGAAGCGTTAGCCATGGGCGGCCCTCGTTGCGCGGCGACCGCCACAGGGTGTTGCGGCACCGCGCAGCGGCGCCGTCGAGGTGCCAGCGCGGCGTCGCAACCCGGTCTCGCGAAAACGTCCCCAACTACCCGCTCCTTTCCGACTATGCGGCTGTCTCGCTGTGGAGCACGCGCACAAGGCCCGTGCCCATCTGTCGTCACCACGTCACACGCACGGCAACGACGGAGCAGGCGCCACCGCCGTTCGTCATCGCTCCCGTCGCCGTCGCACCACCACCATCGCCACCAACCCGACGAGCATCATCCCCACGGTCTGCGGTTCCGGCACCGTCGTCACCGCACTCAGCCGCACATTGTCCACGGCGATCGCAGCCTGCGGCGCAAACGTGCTCCGGATGCTCACCCCGATGAGGTCGGATATCGCCGTCATTTCGAGGGTCCGCGTCGTCCACACGCCGCCGACACTCGCGGTGAAGCTGCCAGTCTCCAGCAAGAAGCCGCTCCGCGGATCCGACAACGAATACTCCACTGATGCACCCACCGCGTTCACGGCCCATGCGGAGAAATCCATGCTCAAACGGTACCGCTGCCCCACCGTCCCCTGGATGAACTGATAAATGGAGCCGTTCGCTCCCCCCGCCTGGTTCAGGTCCAGGTACTGCACCCCGTGGGACGCCTGCACCAGGACGGGCGGGTTCACACCATTGAGATAGTTGTTGTGAATGACGGTGACGCCGTTGCCCGCCACCGACCACCCGGGAGCGTTGCCGGTCCCCTTGAGGCACCACGGCGTGCCGCCGTCGCAGGTGTCGAGCGCCGTGAGCGACGGCAGCTCGAAGCTGCCATTGGTCAGCAGGTTGGGTTGTGCGTGTGCGGCACGCACGGCGGTCAGGCACAGCGGCAACAGCAGCGCGCCGGGCAGCAGCTTCGAGCGGAACATCGTGATTCTCCTCGGTTGGGACCGCAGCGCGACGTCGCCATGCGGTCGGGGGCTCGGGCAGGTGCCCGCATCCCACACGCGGAGGATCCCGAGAGAGGAGCTCACGGCCGCCGGCGACGGCCGCCGTTACCGCGGAGTGAGCGTGCTCCGGGAGAGCGGGTGCCGGAGCGCGAATGCTGCGAGTCGCTGGTCGGCCAGACCGCGATTGCGCGCGCCGGGCGCCAGCGCAGCATGCGCGATGTCGGCGGCGCGAGTGAACGCCGCGCGGGCCGCAGGGATCTGCCCCTGTGCCTCGAGCAGAGCGCCCGTGGCCATCTCCACGCTCACCTCGAGGATGGGCTGCTGCGTGGCACCGAGTCGCGCCTGCTGCACCTTGGCCGCGGCCAAGCTGCGCTGCACTGCGGACCAGTCGCGCGTCGTGATCTCGAAGCCGGCCCGCGTCACGTACATCTCGCCGAGATACAACGGGTCACGCGCCGGGGCCGACACATTGTTGGCGATGGCGGAATCGACCAGGACGAGGCCTTCGCGGAAGCGCCCAAGCTCCATCATCACGCGCGCGAGCAGGTTCTGCGCCTGCGCCGTGAGGTAGTGCGAATGTCCGAGTCGCAACTCGGTGACCCGCAGCAGTTGCCGAATCAGCGGCTCCGCTTCAGCGGCCCGCCCCCTGAGCAGCAGCGACTGCCCGGCAAAGGCAAGCCCGGAACGCTGCGCGTTCGATGTCCCCGAGTCGCGCGCCAGCGCGTCACGCGCCCGGATGAACGCGGACTCGGCGCGCGCCGCTTGCCCGAGGTAATGGTAGGGCATGATGGTCACGGCTTCCCCCATCCCGATCACGTCCCAGTCGGGTGTCGCGATCCGACGGGCCAGTGGCAGCGCACTCGCCAGGCGCGGCAGTCCGCTGTCCGGGCGTGAGAGGAGGTTGATCTCGACGAACGCCAGCTCGATCTCCGCGGCGGCACGCTCCCGCTCCGCGGGCGGTCGAACGGACCGCAGGAGTTGGACCGATGTCCGCAGACGCGCCACCGCACTGTCGGTCTGCCCGAGCGCAAAGAGCGGCCCGGACGAGTTGGCCAGCGCGCGCGCGACGTCGACCGATGACGGCCCCAAGACGCGGCCGTGCAGCACCCGCGCCGAATCGAGCATCAGGAGCGCGAGGTCGGGACGCTCGAACTGGAAGTAGGACATGCCGAAGAGCGCGTAGGCATCGGCGCGCGCTCGCGCATCGTCCGAGAACTCCACCGCCAGGCGCGCACGCGCCGAGTCGAGCACGGTGAGCAAGGTCGGCACCTGCCGATACGACGACGACGCGCCGGCACCCACAATGCCCTGCAGGATGCTCGCCAACCGTCGCGTGCGCTCGGCTTCGGCGATCGCCTTCCGTGCAGAGATGACCGAGGCCGCCGTGCCAGCGATCAACGCCACGGCGGCAACGGCGACGGCCACCGCGAGCGTGCGTTGCCGCTGGACGAACTTCGCCAGGCGATAGCGTCGCGTGTCGGCGCGTGCCTCGATCGGCAGCGCGCGCAGGTACCGATGCAGGTCCGCGCTCAGCGCGGCAGCGCCGGGATAGCGTCGCGCGGGCTCCTCGCGCAGCGCCATGCCGATGATGGCGTCGAGTTCGCCACGCAGGATCGAGCGTAACGCCGCCGGCGATTCCACTCGGCAGTGCATCGCGTGTGCGTCGGTTACCGCGTCGCTGGGTGCAGGCAGTGCCGCGCGTGCGCCGTGGTCGAGACCGTCCGCATGTGCACTCGCCAGTTCGTCGGCGGGCGACCGACCGGTGAGCAGCTTGAACAGGATCAATCCGAGCGAGTACACGTCGGCAGTGCTGGTGATCTCACCGCCGCGCGCCTGTTCGGGGCTCGCGTACTGCGTGGTGAACGGCGTCAGGCCAGGGCGCGTTCTCTCCGCCGGATCACCTGAATGTTCGTCGTCCACCGCGGTCAGCGTCGCGATGCCGAAGTCGAGCAGCTTCACCACGCCGTCGGTGGTGACCAGGATGTTGCTGGGTTTGAGATCCCGATGGATGATGAGTTTGGTGTGCGCGTAGGCCACTGCCGCGCAGACCTGCCGAAAGAGGTCGAGGCGCTGCGGGACCGTGAGGCGCTGGGCATCGCACCAGTGGTCGATGCGCACACCTTCGACGTACTCCATGACGAGATAGGGGATGCCCTCGGCGGTCGTGCCACCGTCGTAGAGGGCGGCGATATGCGGGTGCTCGAGTCGCGCGAGGATCCGCTGTTCGCGCCGAAACCGCCACGCCATCTCGGGGCGATCGAGACCGATGGCCAGCGTTTTGATGGCCACGCGCTTGTCGATCGACGGGTCGAGATGGCGTCCTTCGTACACGATGCCCATGCCGCCGCGTCCGATCTCGCGTTCGATCCGGTAGGCGCCGAGCGTCCGTCCCAAAAGGAGCGACGTCGGCATGGGAGCGTTGAACAGTCGGCGGATCGACGTGTGGTCGAGGAAACCATCGTCCGCATCGGCCGCCAGCAGCGCGGCAACCTCGGTCGCGATCGCGCGCTCCGTGCGCGCCAGCGTCGCCAATCGCGCAGCGCGTTCGGCGGCGGGCAGCGGCGCGAGCTCGCCGAAGAGCGTGGTGATGCGGGCCCAGTCGTCGGGCGAGATCGTCATGACAGGTGCACCAGCAGGGAGGAGGGCCGGCGAGGATCCTGCCCGATGCCCGCCGCGAAACATTGCGGTGGCCACCACGCGAAGCCAGACTGGCCGTACGCACGGCGCGCGTGCCGTTCCGGGCGCTGTCGCCGCTGACTTCGCCCAGAACGCACCACGTGTCCGCCGAGCCACATCCACTCCCGCCTGCGCCAGACGAGACCGGCGACGTGACGCGGCTGCTCGGCCAGTTGGGGGCGGGATCGCCGGATGTCGCCGACCGACTCGCGACGCTGGTGTATGCCGAGCTGCACGTCATCGCCGTGGCCGCGATGCGGCGAGAGGTCGACGGCCACACCTGGCAACCGACGGAGCTCGTGCACGAGGCGTACTCGCGACTCGTGGGCCAGGATCGCTCGGCGTGGCAGAATCGGCATCACTTCTTCGGCATCGCCGCGCAGGCCATGCGCCGATTGCTCGTCGATCATGCGCGGGCGCGCAAGCAGATCAAGCGTGACGGCGGCGCGCGGGTCACGCTGTCGCCGGAGGTCGCGGCGGTGGAGGCGGACGCCGTCGACGTGCTGTCGTTGAACGATGCGCTCGACCGGTTGGCGGCCCTCGATGCGCGACAGGCGCGCGTGGTGGAGCTGCGCTACTTCGCGGGGCTCAGCGTGGACGACACCGCCGAGGCGCTGGGCGTTTCGCCGGCGACGGTGAAGCGCGACTGGATGGTGGCACGCGCCTTTCTTCGGCGGGCGCTGGGGGACGGCAAAGCGCACGAATGACTGCGGGTGATGGGGTGGGGCGGAGAGCCTGACCCTTCACACGCGAGAGGCGTCACCGAAACCGCTCATGTCGTGTTGGCGGCGTGGGCGAGCGGGGGGACGGCGAACCGATTGGCGGCCGCCGGCGTACACGGGCACGCTCGCTCACCACGACGAATCGTCCACCGGTTGCCCCGCAGCAGGTCGACGCCGTGCGGCTCGAGGACGGAACCGTTGGCGACGGGCGCTTCGGCCCGCGTGCACGCCGTCGTCAGGAGCACGAGAGTGCACCGCGTAAGCGCGCGCAGGCACGCAACGATCACGGCGCCGCTCTCCCTGGCGTGACCGGCACGTGCTGTGACGTCTGCCGCAGGCGCTGATACTCCGCGCCCCACGTCCGCATGGCCTGCAGCACGGGCGCAAGCGTATCGCCGAGCGACGTCAGCGAGTAGTCGACGCGCGGTGGCACACTCGGCGTGACGGCGCGGGTCACGACTCCGTCGGCCTCGAGCTCGCGCAGATGGAGTGTCAGCATGCGCGCGGTCGCGCCGGGAAGCAGCCGCGCGAGCTCGCTGAAGCGGCGCGGCCCGTCGAGCAGATGGAAGAGAATCACCGGCTTCCACACGCCGCCGATGACGGCAAGCGTCGCCTCGACGGTACACGGGGCCTGCCAATCGAAATGCCGAGCGGACATCGGTATCACCCATGATAGCGGCTGTCATGCATGTGCGTTCTTCTCGCGCATGCCGAATGTCCGCAATCTGTCGCCTCACCCTGCATGGAGTCGATGTACGTATGCGAAGCTATGTCTTTGCCGAAGCACCCGGGCTCGAGTCGTTGCGCCTCATCGATCGCCCGTTACCAGTCCCGGGTCCGCATGACGTGGTGGTCGGTGTGCGGGCGGTGTCCCTCAACTACCGTGACCTGCTCGTCGCGCAGTCGCAACAACCGGGCAGCGCGGACCTCGGTACCATCCCGGTGTCCGACGGCGCGGGTGTGGTGCTTGCCACCGGCAGCAACGTCTCGCGCGTGCAGCCTGGCGATCGCGTGGTCGCCAGCTTCATGCGCGACTGGATCGAAGGGCCGCTCACGCCGGCCAGACAGGCCTCGTCTCTTGGGGCGGCTGGTGTGGACGGCCTGCTGGCCGAACAGGTCGTGCTGCCCGAGGCCGCGCTCGTCCCACTCCCCGCGTCGGTGTCGTTCGAGTCCGCCAGCACGCTGCCGTGCGCCGGTGTGACGGCATGGTATGCGCTCTTCGAAGGGGCGCGTGTCGTGCCAGGCGATACCGTGCTGCTTGTCGGCACCGGCGGTGTGGCGATCTGGGCGCTGCAGTTGGCGAAGGTCGCCGGGGCGCGCGTGATCATCACCTCGCGGAGCCACGAGAAGCTCGCTCGCGCCCGCGCACTCGGCGCCGACGAGATCATCAACACCACCACCACCCCCGCGTGGGACGACCAGGTGCGCGCGCTCACGAACGGCGAGGGAGCCGATCACGTGGTGGAGTCGGGCGGACCCGGCACCTTTGACCGCAGCGTGTCCTCGCTCCGTCACGGCGGGTCGATGTCGCTGATGGGGGTGCTGAGCGGCTTCGCGGACCACGTAAGCACCTTTGGCATCCTCAGCAAGCAGGTGCGCGTGCAGGGGACCTATGTGGGCTCTCGGCACATGCTCGAGCGACTGCTGCGTGCCGTGGATGTCAACCACATCGAACCGGTGGTGGATCGCGTGTTCCCGTTCGACGCGGCGCGCTCGGCGTACGACTTCATGGCGGCGGGAGCGCACTTCGGAAAAGTGGTGATCCGCGTTGCCGAGGGCTGAATGGTTGTCCACCACGCGGGAGTGACGTCGCGCGCAATCACTCGCGCGCGCCAGCCGAGTGCCGCGGCAGGCGCCGTGCCTTGCCGCGTGCCCCGTCCTTCAAATCGTCGCTCGCACCCGTCCGCCATCACCAATCCGCTCACGGTTACCTTGTGCTGATGACTTCTCCTCGACCACACGCGCTGATCACGGGCGCCTCCCGGGGCATCGGTCGCGCGATCGCGCTCGAACTGGCGCGAACGCACGACCTGACCTGCACGGCGCGCAACAAGGACGCACTGGCATCCGTGGCGCGCGACGCCGAAGCCGCGGGGGCCCGGGTGCGCACGATCGCCGTGGATCTCGCGCATGCCGACGCCGTGACCGAAGCGCTGGCGGACGTCGCATGCGACGTCCTCGTGAACAACGCGGGTGTCGCGACGCTCAAGCCGTTTCTGCAGCTCAGTCCCGACGAGTGGTCGGCGATGCTCGATGTGAACGTGAACGCCCTCTTTCACGTGACGCGGGCGGTGCTCCCCGGCATGACATCACGTGGGCGCGGTCATGTCATCACGATCGGGTCCACCGCCGGGCGCAATACCTTCGCCGGCGGGTCGTGCTACGTCGGCACCAAGCACTTCGTGATGGGCTTCAGCGAGTGCCTCATGCTCGAGGTGCGCGATCAGGGTGTGAAGGTGAGCGTGGTGATGCCGGGGTCAGTGGAGACGGAACTCGTCCCGAGCGGCACCGACACGAGCTGGATGATTCAGCCCTCCGATGTAGCGCTTGCCGTGCGGCATCTCGTCGACACGCCGCCCCATGTGCTGCAGTACATCGTGGAGGTGCGTCCGCTGACACCCAAACGGCGGCGAGACGGCTCGGCGCGCGGGTAAGCAGTACGGGTGGGCAGCGGAGTACGCCGCA
Source organism: Gemmatimonadaceae bacterium (assembly GCA_025453745.1). Classification (GTDB taxonomy): domain Bacteria; phylum Gemmatimonadota; class Gemmatimonadetes; order Gemmatimonadales; family Gemmatimonadaceae; genus JALOPS01. The sequence continues at coordinate 8,260 of JALOPS010000040.1, read as the reverse complement.
CCGCCCCTCACCCCGCCCGCTTCGCCCACCGCACCATCCCCTCGCTCGCGCGAAACGCCAACGCCATGATCGTCATCGTCGGCTGCCCTCTGCCCCCGGTGACCATCGAACTCCCATCGACGATGAACAGATTCGGCACGTCGTGCGCGCGGTGTCCTGCATTCACGACTGACGTCGCCGGATCGTTTCCCATGCGACAGGTCCCCAGCAAATGTGGTGATCCCTGCGGCGCGTCATTGATGGGGTCTTCCCACCGTCTGAGCGCTCCGGCCGCATCGAGCAGATCGCCGCACCGATCGAGAAACCAGCGATAGACCTTCATGTCGTTGGGGTGCTCGCGGTACGTGATGCGCATCGACGGCACGCCCCACGCATCCTTGTGCGTGGGGTCGAGCGACACGGAATTGGTGGGCACCGGCAGCGACGTGGTATGCCCGTACGCATACACGGTCTTCGGGAAATCGCGCAGCGCACGCTTGAAGCCCGCGCCCCACTGCGGCATCGCCGTGCCCTGTCCGCGAATCGCATAGAGCAACGGTGGCGAATCGAAGCGGAAGTCGAAACCACCGCCGCCCACGAGGCCGAGCTTCGGATCGAGCACGTACGGATCCTGCACGACGCGCGTGACCACCGGGCCCTTGTAGCCGTTGGTCTCGTGCTCGAACACGCCGCCCGCGACCACGTTGCCGTTGTACATCAGGTGGCGCCCCACGAGTCCGCTCGAGTTGGCCAGCCCCTGGGGAAAGCGCGCACTCGCCGAGTTGAGCAACAACCGTGGCGTCTCCGCCCCGTTGGCACAGACCACCACCGCCCTCGCGCGCTGGAACACCTCGCGCCGCTCGCGATCGAAGTAGATCACGCCCGTCACGCGACCGCGCGCGTCGGTCTCGACCTTGCGCACGTAGCTCTCCGAGCGGATCTCGCACCGCCCGGTGCGTTCGGCGTCCGGAATCATCGCCACGAGCGTGCTCGACTTCGCATCAAACTCGCACCCGAAGCCCAAGCAGTATCCGCACGCCTGACAGGGCGCACGTCCGCGAAAGGGCTGTGAGGCGATCGCCATGGGTGCCGGGAACGCCGTCCATCCCATCTTGCGCGCGGCCTTCTCCATGAGCAGCCCTTCGGGCTTCACCGGCAGCGGCGGCATGGGATACGGTCGGCTGCGACGCGGCTCGCGCGGATCGGCGCCGGCCTGTCCACTCACGCCGATCTCCCAATCCACGCGCGTGTAGTACGGCTCGAGATCGTCGTAGGTGATCGGCCAGTCGGCGAGGGCCGCACCGGGCACATCGCCGTTGAGCGTGCGCTCGCGAAAGTCTTCCGGGTGCAACCGCCAGAAGTTGCCGGTGAAGTGCACGCTGCCGCCGCCCACACCACGTGCGTACCACACGGGGTTGCCCGGCTTCGCCTCGTCCTGCTCGGTGGAGCGAAACGTCGTCCCCTGCTGCGCCGAGTCGTTGGTGAGCGCGTTGCGGATGAAGACGTTGTAATCGTCGTGCGGCAGGAAGTCGCTCGCGCGGCGATACGGGCCCTGCTCGAGCACCACCACGCGCAGCCCTGCACGCGAGAGCTCGCGCGCGACGATGCCGCCGGCCGCGCCGGAGCCGACGACGATGAAATCCACGACATCCGTGGGGCGATAGCGCGGCGTGCGCGGTTGCATCGAGGTGTCACTCACGGCCGAGGTTCTCCGGGAGGTCGTACCAGCCATAGGGCTTGGTCCACACGGGGCGATGCTCGAAGCCGAGGATGCGCCACCCCGCTTCATCGCGATTGCCGCCCCACCCACTGTTGGCAAAGGTGCCGCAGATCACGGCAAAGCGCACGGCGCCAAAGAGATCGGGCGAGTCCTTCTCGACGCGCTGCAGGATGGTGTCCTGCGCCTCTGGCGCGAGGGCGGCAAACACGCGCCCGGGGCCAGCCGCACGATCGAGCGCAGCCGCAAGCGAGGTCACCGGCGCGCGCAGCTCCTGCGCGAAGGATGCGACCGCCTTGTCGATGAAGTAGACCGCGCCTGCCTCGCGCGCGCCGGGGAGGTCATCCGTCGGAATGATGCGCGCCGCAAACGCGTCGATCGCGGCAGCCTGCTCGGCGGTCAGCGCGTCCCACGTGTGCGCACGCGTGCCCGATGCCGCCAGCCGCGCGGCCTGCTGCGCCGCCGCCTCCACGGCCGTCCAGTGCGTGAGCCAGAGCGCGGCGGCCGAGCCACCGGCGGCCCGCAGGAAATCCCGACGATCGACGACTGTCACGCGAGGGCACCCAATCGAGAGAGAGACCTCGCAACTTCGCGCCGGGGCGCGCCACCGCAAGACGACCAGCGTGAATCCGACGCGCGGACGCTCTCCTGTCTGGTGCCGCGCGTCGGACCGCGCCGCCCTACCGCTCGCCGGGGTGGTACTCCCGCTCGATATGCCCCTTGAGCTGCGAGCGATAGAAGTACACCGGGCGCAGCGCTCCCTTCGCGTAGTTCTCCGCCTGGTCGAAGAAGTGCTTGGTTCCCACTCCGCTGTGCTGCCCGCCTACCATCACGGCACGCGCTCGCACACTGTCGCCAAACTCGACGACGGCCACGAAGCTGTTGCCGCTCGTGCCGTACCACTTGTGCGTCCCCTTGTACGGTCGCGACCCGTACGAGGCGAGCGATCCCCACTTGGCCGAGGAGAACGGGATGCCGACGCTCGGCGCGGAGTCGCTGAACTGCTGCTCGATGTCCGCCGTGCGCCGCTGCAGACGATTGACGTCACCCCACGGTGTCTTCCATGTCCCGAAGTGCGCGGTGAGCGTATCGGTCACCTCGGCGAGCACGTCGAGCTTGAGCGCAGGCGACGTGCGCGTCGCCATCGCCTCGTACACCGTCATCGCTTCGAGATCGGCGTTCTGCCGTGCGCGCACGGAGAGCGCTTCAGCCCAATACATCGCGAGCGTCGTGGGTACCGATGCCGCGCCCCAGCGGAAGTCCCATTCGCGCAGCGCAGCAATCGGCTCGGCGAGCTTCGCCTTGAGCGGGTCGCTGGCGGGTGTGCGATCCCATGCCGTCACCAGCGTGGGCACCAGATCGGCAAAGGTCGGCAGATACGAGTCGTACGCCGCCGCGATGAGCGAATCGAGCGTGAAGCCCGTACGCCCGGTGAGCACGCGCAGCGCATGCACGCCGCGCGGGTTCTCGAGTCCGCCCTCCATGTACGCCGGATAGTTCGCCCGCTTGGGGCTGTTGCCCTCGCCCGCGGCAGTGTACGGCCAGTTGTTGGTGTTGTAGACCCAGCCGTTGGGTGGGTTGATGACGTTGGGGCTCTCGTCGACGGAGTGCACGCCCTGCCAATCGGTCCTGGGGTTGCTGCCGTCGACGGGATTGCGCCAATCGTACGACGGATCGCGCTTGGGGACGAAGTTCGCGTGGAAGTACGCGAAGTTGCCGTCGGCGTCCGCATACAGCGTGTTGTTCGACGAGTTGGTGTGCAACTCCATCGTCTTCTTGAACTCGGCGAGATTCGCCACCTTGTTGCGCGTGAACGATTGCGTGAGCGCCTTGATGGGGCTCCACATGAAGTTCACGCTCACCCACTTGCCCTTCTCGGCGCGTACCACGGGACCGTGATGCGTGCGATAGACCGGGAAGCGGCGTGTGGCCATGCCACTGTCGCCTCGCACGGTGATGGACACGGAGTCCACACGGACCGGTCGCGTTTCTGTGCCCGCACGATACGTCAGACCATTCGCGCCGGGCGTGACGACTTCGGCCCATTCGTCGACCACGTCGGCGCCGCTCGAGGTGTGCATCCACCCGGCCTTGCCGTTGAAGCCCTGGTAGATGAAGAACTGCCCCCACGTGGCGGCGCCGTACGCGTCGAGCCCTTCGTTGCTCGTCACGTGCGCTTCGGCGCGGAAGTAGAACGACGTGTGCGGGTTGATCAGCAGCATCGCCTTCTTGGACGCCGTGACCTGGGGACCCAGAGCTATGCCGTTGGAGCCGCGCGGCTCGTCGTCGATGTCGGCGGCGGCGAGATCGTGCACGAAGCGGGACGCACGCGCTGCGGCGCGTGCGGGCGCCGCGGAGTCGGTGTAGAACGCCTCGAGTGCGCGCAGATCGATGTCTTCGATGTCGCCACCGATGCTGCCTTCCGTGAAGCTCAGCGCCATCCACGGCTCGAAGCGCGTGAGCACCTGCGGCTTCACCTCGGGGTGCGTGGCGAGGTAGTAGTTGAGCCCATCGGCCCACGCATCCATGAGCGCCTTGAGCCACGGCTCCGCACTCGCGTATTGCGCCTTGAGCGTGTCGGGATTCGCAAACATGCGCGCGCGCAGGTCGCGCCAGATGCCGCGCTCGCCATCCGCCTCGGCGGTGCGCCCGAGTGCCGTGAGGTAGTTCCGCTCGATGCGGTGGAAGTCGTCTTCGGCCTGCGCGTACATGAGGCCGAAGACCGCGTCGGCGTCGGTAATGCCGCGAATGTGCGGCACGCCCCAGTCGTCACGTGCGATGTCGACGCGCGCGGCCGTGGCCTCCCAGCGCGCACGCTCAGGATCGGCGGGAGTGGACGAGCAGGCGGCGAGCAGGGCAAGGCCGGCCAGAGTGACGAAGCGGGACATGGGACCCACGGGGGCTCGGGAAGGTCGGGCGGGTGTACGTCAGGGCGCGATGAGCGCGCGCAGCTCCGATACGATACGCGGCCAGTGCGGGCTCGTGGGGGCGATCACATCGAAGTGGGCCGCGCCCTCGAGCGGGACGGTGACGATGGTCGGACTCCCCGCGCGCGTGGCAGCGGCCTGGAAGAGCGTCGACTGTTCGAGCAGCACCGTGCGATCGGCTGTGCCGTGCACGAGGCGCGTAGGTACGCGCAGCGGCACGCGTTCGATCGGGCTCACCGCGGCGTAGCGCTCGGGCCACTGCTCGGGCGTGCCGCCCATGAGTTGGTGCACGGCGCTGTTGCAGCCGCCCGGTGCCGCGCCGTAGCGCGCCATATCGGCAATGGGCGCGAGCGCCCCGATACCACGCAACGGCAGCGGATCGCGCACGTACAACGTGGACGCCTCGGGCAACGTGGCGCGCGTGCCGAGCCAGAGGACGAGCTGTCCACCCGCCGAGTGCCCCACGGCGACAACGCGCGAGAGGTCGAGGGCAAAGCGATCCGCGATGGTGCGCAGGAAATCGGTGCCGCGCGCCACATCGGCAAAGGTGCCCGGCCAGCCGCCACCCGCATTGCCGATGCGGCGATACTCGAGCGACCACACGGCGAAGCCGGCTTCGGTGAGCGCGGCCGCCATCGGTCGCGTGTGCGCGATGTCGTACGCGCTCTGCCAGCACCCGCCGTGCACGAGGACCACGACGGGGTGTGTGCCACCGGTCGCCTTTGGCAGCCGCAACTCGCCGAACTGCAGCGGATCGTCGCCATAGGAGAGCCGATGATCGGCCGGCGGTGCGGGCAGCTTGGCCACCTCGTCGAACGGAATGGGGCGGGGCGGTTGCGCGTCGAGCGTGCGAGTGGCGATCACCACGAGGAGGGCGAGCGTGTGGCGCACGCTACGGAATGCTCGGCGGCATCCGGAGCGCGTCCATGTCGGCCTCCGACACTGGCTGCACACGCGCGAGCTGCCGATTGAAGACGAGCAGCAGCACGATCACGAGCCCCCACTGGAAAAGAATCGTGCCGATGTTCTCGATGCCGAACGGGTTGAGTGCGCCGGGGCCACGCACCTGCCACATCCACCACCCCATGAGCGCGATGGCCTCGAAGGGGACGATGAACTTGATCAGCACGTCCCACCACGCGCCGATGCGGATGTTGGAGTACTCGTGGTTGAGCTGCTCCGTTCGGAAGCGTGTGGCACCGATCCGCCAGACCGCGAGGGCAAAGAAGAGCCCGGACATCATGAGCCCCACACCCCACACCCAGTCCTGGTTGTGCAGCACGTCGATGGAAAACGCCGACGGGAGCCCGAGCAACAGGCCAAACGCGCCCACTACCCACACGGCGCGCGCGCGCGCCCATCCGGCATCGAGCAGCACGCGCGTGCCCAGCTCCACCATCGAGACGAGTGAGGTGAACGCGGCAAAGAAGAGCGCGAGGAAGAAGAGCGTCATGAAGATCCGCCCGCCCGGCAGCGTGGCGAAGAGCTTGGGGATCCAGATGAACGTCACCCCTTCGTTGCCCGCGCCGAAGATCGTCTTCTGCACGAGATCGGCGTCGAGTGCCGCACCGGCGGCAACGGCTTTCTGCAAGTCAGGGAAGTCGACGAGCGCCTGCGGGTTGGTGGTCAGCGACGACACGAGCTGCGGGACCACCGTGAACACCGTGCAGAACACCATCATGCCCGCGCAGAGCGACACCATGTTGTTGGCGGCGGGCAGCAGGAACGCGTTGAGTGCAGTGTCCTCGTTCTGCCGCATGTACGCCGCGTAGCAGAGGATGAGCCCCCACCCCGCACCCGTGTCCCACGCGTTCTGTGTGAGCGCCTGCAGCCAGATGGTCGCGTCGGAGAGACGCGCCCAGTCCACTCCATAGAAGTACGAGAGGCCGGCGCTCGCGCCCGGGAGCATGAGCGCACGCCCGGTGAGCACGAGGATGATGCCGATGAGTGCGGGCATGAGCAGCGTGGTGGTGCGCTCGATCCCCTTGACGCCGCGGGCCACGATCCACGTGGCACCGAGTATCGAGAGCACATGCGGCAGCACCGGCGCGGTGCTGGTCGAGAACTCGCGCCAGAAGCTCACCGAGTTCTCGCCACTGACTTGCCCGAATCCGGTCGCGAGTGCGTAGCGGAGCGTCCACCCGCACACCACCGAGTAGTACGCCATGATCGCGATCGCGACAAAGGCGATGAACGCGCCCATCCACGCGCGCTTGGGCCCTTGTGTGCGCACGAAGGCGCCGATGGGTCCCAAGCGCGTCATGCGCCCGAGTCCGAACTCCACGAGTACCAGCGGGATCGACCATGTCGCGAGGCAGATCACCCAGGCCACGAGGAATTCGCCGCCGCCGTTGGTGGCGGCGATGCGGGGAAAGCGCCAGATGTTGCCGGTGCCGACGGCCATGCTGAGCATGGCAAGCATCATGGCCCAGCGTGACGAGAAGCCGCTCGATTGGCTCATGCGGGAGGGAAGGGGCGGGCGGGAACGAACCGCCGGACGCTAGCGCCTGATCCGCGCCCCGACCAGTTGCCCGAGGGCGCCAAGTGTCGATTGCGCTGCGTTGAGCCCGAGCCGGAAGTCCTTGTCGCCGAAGGTCGCAAACACATCGGTGGGCTGATGCCAGTGCGGATCCCACCCGGCACCGATCTCGCGCCCGCGTTCGTTCTCACGCAGGCTGATCGCGGGAATGAGATCCTGAAAGGGCGCCGAGTCAGTGTTGGTCATGTGCGGGCCGACCTGCGCGGGATAGTCGGTGGCGTACTTCGTGTTGGCGGCATGCACGGCCCAGGCGAGCTTGGCCGAGGCGTCGGCCATCTTCGAGTTGCGCTGGAACTCGATGTTCACGTCGGCTTCGGGGCGCTGCTCCTTGGGGATCGTCCCATCGGGCAGCGGCATCCCGTGATCGAAGAGCATCATGTCGTGCTGGATCATGCCGAGCCACTTGGGTTCGGGATACTTGCCCGACCCCGGCGGATCTTCCTTGCCTTGTAGCGCTGCACGCTGCTCGACGTAGGCGCGCGCGCCGTTCAAGCCGGTCTCTTCGTTGTTCCACAGCACGAAGCGGATGGTGCGCTCGGTCTCGACGCCCTTCTGTGAGAAGATGCGGGCAAGCTCCATCACGATCGCGGTACCGGAGCCGTCGTCATTGGCCGCTTCGCCCCAGCCGTGCCCGTCCATGTGTGCGCCGACGATGTACATCTCGTCGGGGCGTGTGCTGCCGATCTTGGTGCACATCACCTGTTGGCGTGTGCCGGGGGTGGTAGGCTGTGCATTGAGCGCGCGCAGGCGTGCGTCCGGCTGGCGCAGCGAATCCTGGTTCACGCCGGGGCGCGTGCGCAGGCCACGGAGCCTTCCGCCGCCCTGCGCGAGTCCCGGGTCGCGCGGGGGGGCTGGGCGCGCGGCGGCCGCCCCAGCCGCGCCGGCTGCCGGTGTGGCGAACTGCGGCGGATTGAATTCATACGTCATGCGCTGCACATCCTGACAGCCGTAGCTCTTGAGCTGCGCTTCGATCCAATCGTTGGCGGCACGATTGCGATTCGTCCCCTGCCGCCGATCGCCAAACTGCGTGAGCCCTTTGATGGTGGCCTTGTAGCGCTCGAGGTCGAGCTGGGCGACCAGCGTGGCGACGGCGTCGGT
>JALOPS010000281.1 GCA_025453745.1 Gemmatimonadaceae bacterium | reverse complement strand
ACACGCCGCTGCTGATGACCAATGTGTCGCCCAGCGCGGTCCGCCCTGTACGGTTCGGCACCTTCACGCGATTGCTCAGCCCGGACATCGTCAACCGCCGAACGGCGATCGAATTGAGCAGCTCACCGTCCATGGTGCACAGCACACCAACGGTGAACTCCTGCTCACCGGTGCCGACGTACTCCTGCGCGATCAACTGTCGTCCACTTGCCAGCAGGTAGCGCCCGAACGCGAGCAGTTCATGCTCGTCCTGGGCGATTGTCACATCGGCTGACCCGCCACCGCCGACGGACGGCTTGAGCACGCTCGGGAAGCGATCGACCCGTGCAAGGTCGTCCACCGTGTCGATCCGCACGGTGTGCGGAACGCGAAAGCCGTGCGCCTCGAGGAACGCCGAGGTGCGATCCTTGTCGAGGCAGATGTCGATGACACCGGCCGGATTGATCGGCAGGAAGATGCCCTGCGCGGCGAACTGGTCACGCGCGGCGGACAGTGCGCGCAATTCCGGCTCCGATCCGGGCAGCACGGCGACCGCCGCATGGCGACGGCAGGCAGCGAGCAGCGCCGGAACGTAGTCCGCGTCGCCCGCTCGCGGCACCACGTAGCGGACGTCCGACCTGGCAAAGCCTTTGCTGAGCGCGGTCGTGTCGGTCGCGATGATCTCGTAGCGGCGATCGGCCAGCCGCAACGCCTTGAGCAACTGCTCCCCGAATCCGCCGCCCCCCACCCCGGTCACCACCACTGGCACGGCGGCACTCATGCGGACCTCGCGCGGCTCAACTCATCCCTCTGGCGCAATGATATCGGGTGGACGGCGTCGAAGGCATGCGATGACGGATGGATGTAGTCGCGGCGCATAACGCGCGATTACGCGCTCGGCGTCGAATCGGACGCGCCCGATGGCGGCCACACGCGACTCGGTGTCGAATATAGCGTAGCTCGCGAGATCGCCAACGTCACGCGGCATACCGCACGACCCGACATTGACCACCTCGACTGATCCGACGCGTCGCTGAAATGGCCGATGTGTGTGGCCACAGAGGACGACGTCGTACGGCAGCGACGCGAAGCGCGCCAGATCGCCGTCAGGATACACGTAGCCGGTCAGCGGCTCCCACGGGCTGCCATGGACGAGCAGCAGCTTGACGTCGCCCACCTGCAGGTCGCGCTGCGCTGGCCACGTGGCGATCCGGTCTCGCTCGACGTGCGGAAGTCGTGCCGCCACTTCACCCAGCCGATACACCTCGTCGCGGGTTGGATCGAGCGGCTCCCGCCCCAACAGCATCGCTTCGTGATTGCCGGACAACGCCGTGGCGCCCACGGCATCCAACTCTGCCAGCACCTCTGCCTCGCCGGGCAGATAGCCGACGGCGTCACCCAGAAAGTAGATCGCGGCGACGTTTGCAGCGTGGAGCGCCTCGAGCGCGGCGACCAGCCCGTCCGGGTTGCCGTGTGCGTCGGAAAGAAAGCCGAGCTTCACTCCGCTACCGTACGGATGACCGGCGAGGCGACCGCGTCGCACTCACCGGATGGCCCGGAACGCGACGTACTTGTACAAGGCACGCGTCGCCGGAAGCATCTCACGCAGATACCGGTCGATCAGGCGAGCGTCGGCGGGTGACTGTTCGTGAATGACCTTGCCCTCACCCAGAAACCATTCGTAGCGGATCTCGACCTCGGCGAATCCGACCTCTCGGAGCATCGCGGCGACGGCGTCGGGGTCGAGTCCGCCGAGCGCGACCTTCTGGAACTCCGCGAGAGCCACGGTCTCCGACGAGAGCCCGGTGTCGCGACTGACGTCATCCTCGACATCCACCACCGACCGCGCTTCGCGGGCCACGACGCCGCGCAGATCGGCCCGTTCCCGCACCTCGTGCATCAACTGCCAGAATGCGCGATTCGGATCGGCATCGGCGTAGAACACGCCCCCGGGCCGGAGACAGCGGGCCGCTTCACGAAGCGTGGGGCGCAGGTCGTGCAGGTGATGGAGGAAGCTGTACGCAGTGCAGACATCGACGCTCGAGTCTGGCACCGGAACCGTCGCAGTGTCGGACTCGTGGAGCTCGACCCGACCGCTCGATCGATCGACCTTCTCGAGCATCGCGCGCGTCAGATCCACCCCGACGACGCGTTGAAAGTGCGGCAGGGCAATGGCGATCATGAATCCCGTCCCGCAGCCGAGATCCAGCAGGGTGCGTCCCCCGGTGCGCGCCGCGAGCTCCGCAACAATCGCGTCGACACGCGTCACGTTCTCCGGCCGGAAATGCGGCTGCGTCGCGTTGTAGGCGTCGGCGAGCGCCGCGTGGTACGTCACGTTGGCCGCAAGGACCCGGGCGTGCTCATGTTCGTCGTGCGTGAATTCGGGCGTCGTCATCGGATGTGCGAGAGAAGATCGTGATGGGGCGCGATGCCCGTCATGCTTCGCGAATGGCGTTTGGCAGCGAAGCCGTGCGCGCGTCGATCATGCGCCGCAGCCCCTCTCGCAGCGTCACGCGCGCAGTGAAGCCGAACGCCGAGTGTGCCTTGTCGGTGGGAAAGACGCCGCGGTACCCGTCCTGGGCGTCGGACGCCGTTCCCACACGAATGCGCGACGGATCGCCGCCCACGCACTCGATGACGAGCTCCGCGAGGCTCCGCATGCTGACAGGACTGTTGCCCGACACGTTGTAGACGCCCACGGCCTCGTGCTGAAACGCACGCCAGAACGCCTCCGCCACGTCGGTGACGAACGTGAAGTCCTGCGTGCGTTCGCCTGAGCCTTGCACGGTCAGCACCTGACCGGCGATGGCGGCATCCACGAAGATCGAGATGACGGTGCGGAGCCGCTGCGTGGGCCCGTATGGCGCCGAAATGCGCAGCGATGAGGTGATCAGCCCGGTCTCGTCGTGCGCACGGGTCATCAGTGCCTCGCCGGCCAACTTCCCTTCGGCGTACCCGTTGCCCGGCGCCGGTGGCACCTGCTCGGTACATGGCGATGGCGGGTTGCCGCCGTACACAGAGGTACTCGATGCGTAGACCAGCGGGCAGCGGTGGCGCTGCGCGAGCGCGAGCACGTGTGCGGTCATGCGGAGGTTCGCCTCGCGGCTCTGCTCGGCCTCGGCACCGTCGAACCGCGCGGGCACCTGCGCGGCGAGATGAAAGATCCCGTCGAGTCCGTGGCGGGACGTGCGCGCCGCCGACCACTCCTGCAACGCGCGCTCGTCCGCGAGGTCGACGGGATCCACGGTGACGTCGCCGACCGACGTGGGCGTCCTCGAGAGCGCAAGCACCTCGACGCCGTCTTCGCGCCGCAACCGCCCGATGAGCTGCTGCGCCACGAACCCGGATCCGCCCGTCACCAGCACGCGTTGCGGCGCCACGTCAGCGCCCGGCGACGTGCGCCACCTGCGCCGAGACTGCCTCGACGACCGCACGCTGATCGTCTGCGGTCATGCCCTCATACAGGGGAAGCGTCAACGCGCGCGACGCAATGTCGTCACAGACCGGAAAGGCGCCGCGCTGATAGCCATAGCGTGATCGGTAGTACGTGATCAGCGGCATGTGCCACGTGCCGATCTGCGTCTCGATGCCGGCCGTCCGCAGCTCGCTGATCATTGCCGCGCGACGCGGCGCCACTTCGGTCGGGAGCAGGACCACGTACGACTGGAAGACGTGTCTGGGATCGTCGGCCGGGACGCCCTGGCGGCTGAGCCAGCTCGGCAACAGCTCGTCATATCGCTGCGCGAGCGCGCGACGCGCGGCAATGATGCGACCGAGCTTTGCCATCTGCGAGACGCCAAGCGCCGCCTGGAACTCCGTCATGCGGTTGTTGAACCCGGGAAACATGAACGGGTCCGGCTGGTCCGCCACGGGATCCTGTCCGTGGTTGCGCAGCGCGCGCAGATAACGCGCATGTGTTTCGTCATTCGTGACGATCGCCCCGCCTTCACCCGTCGTGACGGCCTTGCGCGGGTGAAAGCTGAAACACCCCATCACGCCCCAGCTTCCTGCCTGTCGCTGCTCCGCCGAGGCACCAAGCGCGCACGCGGCGTCCTCGATGACCGGAATCCCGAACCGCTCGGCGACAGCAAGAATGCCGCGCATGTCCGCGATCTGCCCGAAGACGTGGATGGGAATGATCGCCTTGACGCGGCGGCCCGCATGCGGCGACGCGTGCAGGCGCTGCAGCGTCTCTTCCAGCGCATCGACCCGCATGTTGAACGACTCGGGATCGACATCCACGAACACCGGGACCGCGCCGCAGAGTTCAACCACATTGGCCGTCGTCGGCCACGAATACGCGCCGATCACCACCGTGTCGCCCGGGCCGACCCCCACGGCGAGCAGCGCCATCTGCAACGCCGCTGTGCAGTTGGTGACCACGACGGCGTGTTTGCTGCCGACCACGTCGGCGATCGCGCTTTCGAAGCGTCCGACGTGCGGTCCCTGCACGAGCTGTCCCGAGGCCACCACATGACGGACGGCCTCGAGATCGTCGGCTTCGATGGAGGGGACCGTGAGCCGGATCACGCGCCGACTCCTGCGGGACGCGGCGCCGTGTGGCCCGCGTCGGCAAGGGACCCATCGAGGCTGCGGAAGTAGGCGGCGGTCAACCGAATGCCTTCTTCCAGATCCACCTTCGCTTTGAAGCCGAGGAGTTCCTCGGCCTTGCTCACGCTCGGGATGCGCAGCTCGATGTCGGCGCTCAGCGCCGGCCGGTGCCGGATCGCCGACGTCGATCCGAGCACGCGGCACACGGTCTGGGCCAAACCCAGGGTCGTCATCACCGCGCGGGCATTGCCAAGATTGAACGCGTGACCGATCGCGGCGGGATTCTCGATGCACCGGACGAGGCAGTCGACGAAGTCATCGACATAGCACCACGCGCGGATCTGCGCGCCGTCACCATTGATCAGGATCTCCTCGTTCCGGAGGGCGCGCTTGATGAAGATCTGGATTGCGCCCTCACCGGTCTGCCCGGGGCCATACACGTTGAAGGGCCGCACCGTCACCACGGGGAGCGCGTACTGCGCGTGGTAGGCGTGCGCGAGATGTTCGCCGGCGAGCTTGCTCACGGCATACACCCATCGTGCCTCCCCTGCAGAGCCGGCGACGGTGTTGTCCGTTTCCGACGACTTGAACGCCATCGAGCCGAAGATCTCCGACGTGGAGAAGTCCACGAAACGGTCCTTCACGCCGTTGCGGTGGGCCGCCTCCAGTGCGTTGGCCGTGCCGATCATGTTGACCGTCATCGTGCGCACCGGATCCTTGACGACCGTGTCGATGCCGGCGATGCCGGCCGCGTGCACCACGATGTCGGCACCCGCCATCGACGAGGTGAGCAACGGCAGATCGAGCACGTCGCCGCGAATAATGCGCAGGTTCTCGTGGCCGACCAGGCCGCTGTCGGTCAGCGTGTCCCGATGAAAGCTGTCGTAGACGACGATCGTGTTGTCGGCCAGAAACCGGCGGAT
>JALOPS010000280.1 GCA_025453745.1 Gemmatimonadaceae bacterium | reverse complement strand
ACCCGGGAGTCGCTGCTGGCGAGCGTGGACTCGCTGGCCATGCGGCTGTCGGCCGCTGAGGCGCGGCTCGAGGCGCGACGTCAGCAAACGAATTCCGCCGAGAACCGGGAGGTCGCCTTGCAGGTGGCGGCGTTGCAGGAGCGCCTTGCGGAGTTCCGATTGCTCGTCGATCGGCAGCGGACGGAGATCGAAGTGCTGTCCGCCGAGCTGCTTGAGGTCCGAACGGCGCGAGCAGAACTCGCGACCGCCAATCGCGCGCTCACCGATACCGTGCTCTCGCTGAAGGAGTCGGTCAACACCGTGTACCTGCTCGCAGGAACGGAGGCCGAGCTGACCGAACTCGGGGTGATCGAAAAAGTTGGCAAGGGAGGGCGGGTGCTCGGGATTGGTCCGCGTCGACAGCAGGTGACGATGGTCACGGGCACGCTGCACGCGTCGGATTTCACGCCGTACAATCTGGATAGCGACACGGTGCTCACCCTGCCGAAACCGTCCGCAACCTATGTGATCGTCTCTCGGCAGGACCTGCAGGCCCTCGCTGGTGGCGCGCCCCGCAACGCCGAAGTTCGCGGCACGCTTCGGATTGCAGATCCGGTGCGGTTCTGGGCGGCCAGCCGTTACCTCGTGCTCATGGAGAAGTGATGCGAATGGTCGGACGAAGCCTCGTAGGCCGGTTCCTGTCCGTGCGACTGGCGCTCGGCGTGCTGTGTGCTGTACTGCTCGCCGGCGCCAGCGCCGAGCTCAAGGCGCAGGACAGCACGGCGGTGGTGACCACCACCGACGTCCGCCTCCGCCGTGCTCCCTCGATTTCGGCGACGATTCTGGAGACGCTGCCCAAAGATGCCACGGTCGTCATTCGCCGGCGCGACGGCGCGTGGGCCGAGGTCGAGTTCCTTGGCAACACTGGCTGGGTTCGCGCCGCGCAGCTGCGCGTGACCGGTCCAGCGAGCCCCCGGACCTCCAGCGCGCCGGCCGGTGGGTCGCCCCCGCCGTCGTCGGCGAGAACACCAGAGCGCGAGCCGCCGCGTCCTGCGCCGCCGAGGGACGACGAATCCCGGCCTGCGGTCAGCCGCACCAGGGCGACCTCCGAGACCGACGGCTTTGCCTCGCGTCCACGCGTGAGCATCGAAGCATCGGGACTGCAGCGCGCGTTTGGTGTGGAACCCGGCGGCACGAACGACCAGCCAGCCGTGAACGCATTCGGCACGGCGGGCTTCGGATTTGATGTGCAGGGGCGGATTCGCTTTGGCGCGCTGTCGCTCGGCGGTGGCTTCCTGCGCAGTTCGCACGAGCTGGCCCAGTTCGTTGACGGTAATCCGATCAACGCGACCTGGTCCGGGCCATTCGGGGAAATGCGGCTGCAGGTACCCCTCGGCCGTCGGCTCGATGTCTTCCTCACGGGGCGTGGCGGTCTGGCGAGCGGTCAGGTGCAGGGCGAGAGCACCGATCCGACCACAAGTGCGCGGCTGCTGTATGCGGCGGATGTCACAGGATGGCACGCCGCCGGTGGCGGAGGCGTCGGCGTGAGATTGACGCCGAACATCAGTCTTGTTGCCTCGGGTCTCTACGGCCTCATCCGCAGCACGGAATCGGAATCCGACATCACGCTGCAAACGGCCGATGGGCAGGAGGTTCGGACGACTGCTCGCGACGAGACGGAGCGTCGTGGGCGACTGCGTACGATTCGTGTCGGTCTGGCGCTCGGTTTCTGACGCATCCGGTTTCGAGTCCTTCGACCGACACCACGAAGCATTCCCATGTTCAAGGAGTGATCGACCATGACAGGTCGTGACGTTTCGTCCGCTCGCCGCCGCAGGGCGTTTGCACTGCCGCTGCTCTTTGTCACGCTCGGTCTCGCGGCGTGCCTCGACGAAGGCGTAACCGGGGCTGGCGTCGATGTGCCTGCCGTTGCATCCGTCAGCGTCTCCGGCGTTCGGCTCGACGCCGCGCAGTTTCGACAGTCCGGTGAGTTCGCCCTCGGCATCCTCGCCATCGATGAGGCAGGGGACATCATCCTCGACGAGCGCACAGACCTCACGTTGACGCTCCAGCAACAGCAGTCCCCGGAGGTGCCGCCGCTGCAGATCATTCGCCGGCAGACGGAGCGCGTGGAACCCAACGCGTCAACCACGCGGGCCGCGATCCTGCTCGACAACTCCGGATCGATGAGCACCTCCGATCCGACGCGGCTTCGCGCCGCTGCCGCCCGCCTGTTCTGGGAAGCGATCTTCGCGGCATCTCCGAGCAACGCCGTCTCGATGCTGGATTTCGGTCAGCCCGCATCGGTTGGTTTTGTCGACACGCGGCTGCTACAGTCCTGGACGTCGGACCCGGCGCTGCTGACCGCGCAACTCCCGCGCATCCAGCCCAGTGGTGGCACACCGTTGTACGGCTCGCTTTTCGAAGTGATGCGATGGATCGACACCACCGGATCTGCCAACACGAATCGTGTGGTGCTGCTGCTCTCGGATGGCGCGCCGACTGACGCAAGTCGCCGCACGGCGGTGCTGCAATCGCTGCCGACGCGCAACATCACGGTTCACACGGTTGGACTCGGCAGCGCGTCTGATCTCTCACCAAGCGCCAGTACAAGTGCAGTAACCGCCATGCGCGAGATCGCGGATGCCTCAGGTGGTGTGTACGCTGCGGCAACCGACGCGGCTGCGCTTGGTCAGATCTTCAACGTGCTGGCCAGTGCGTCGAGTCGCGGGCAGCTGATCAGTCGCTTTCAGGTCGTGCCGGTGCCGCCCAGCGGGACGACACTGCGCGGATTGGTTCTCGTCAACGCTGGTGGACGCGTCGCGACGGCGTCGTGGTCGTTCGTGGCGCCCTGAGGGACCGTCGCCTGGTGCCATCATGAACGGTGCGGCTCGTCTCCCTGTACGCCATCTCATGCGCGCTCTCGCCCGCTCCGTGGGTCGACTGCGCGCATCGCGACGGCGCGCCACTTTGGTACGTGGTCTCGGGTTGCTGCTCATGGCGCTACCGCTGCGCGCGCTGCTCGCGCAAGGCTTCGGGGAGCCGGCCGAGATTCGCGTGACGTCGGCTCGCGTGCGTACGGAACCGACCATTGTCGCGCCGGTCGTGCATACGCTCGTTCGCGGTTCGGCCGTGATGGTCACGTCGCCTGGTGACGTCTGGTCGTTCATCGAGTTCGGGGAGATTCGCGGCTATGTCCGGACGGAACAGCTGTTGATGATCCGTCCACCCGCCGTCGACTCGGCGAAGCGTTCTGCCGCTGAACGCGCGACGCGAGCGACAGCCGGTGACGCGGCACCCACTTCGCGTTCTCGAGAGACCCTGCGTCCCGGTACGGTGCAGCAACGCTCCTCGTCTGCGCGATGGCGCATCGAGGCGAGCGGTCTGCTCCGAAGTTTTCCCTACGGACCGTCGATCGGTGATCCATCCCAGGGAGTTCGTCTCGGCAACGTCGGTGGGGGCGGCGAGTTGCTGGTACACGCGCCGTTCGGTGCACGGGGCTCAGTTGGTCTCGGGGCAAGCGTCACCACCCATGCGTCCGCTCGTCTCGGCACGCCAGTGTCTCAGCGCGCGACCGTGGCCGCGCTTGTCGTTGAGCCGCGCGCGCATCAGGAGCTGCTCGGTGGTTTCACGGCCTACGTCGCGCCGCGACTGGCCGTGCAGCGCATCACCTTCGCGGCGGGACGCGACAGCGTGGGCTCGCCGTTCAGCGACACACATCTTGGCGGGAGCGTGAGTCTTGGCGGTGGCATCGAACGGCCGGTGACGGATCGCGTGGCTGTGATCGGCGGGATGAGCTACGCCCTTTCCCTGCATCTCTTTCGAGGCAGTGCCGGCACCACGTCACCGCTGGCGGACCCGTTGCTCGGCAATACGGAATGGACGGGTCGCCTCGGTGTCGTGTTTCGGTTCTGACTTGAGACGGGAGACTCCGTGATGATCGTCCGACTTCGGACGTTGTCGCCGTTGCCGGAGCAGCGAGTGCATGTGGATCGCTCGCCGTTCTGGATCGGCTCCGGCCCTCGGAGTGCGCTGCGGCTGTGGCATCCCGGCGTGCAGGATCGCCACGTGGGCCTGCTCGAGGAGGCCGATGGGTACACGCTGATTCCGGGATCGGGATCGACGCTCGTGAACGGTGTGCCGCTTGCGGCGGAGCGGCGCCTTGCGCAGGACGACCGGCTCGACCTCGCGCCCGGGGTGACGGTGGTCGTGGAGGTCGAGACGCCGGCGATGGTGACGGGTGCGGTTGCACCGCCGCTGCCACTGGCCCCTCCGCCGGCGCCTGCTCGCAAGCGGCGGCGCGGGCTGCGTCCGCAGTGGCGCGTGCCGTGGCGTGGACTGCTCGTGGGCGGAATGATCTTGAGCACGCTCGCTGGCGGCGGCTACCTGGTCTGGCGAGCCATACGTGTGACCCCAGCAGGCAGCCTGACCGCTGCGGAGCAACTCACCGTCGACTCGCTCCTCAGTGTTTCGTACGAACACATCGAACGTGGCTACCTGTTGCGCGAGATCGGCGAACAGGATCTGTCGCGCCGCGAATTCGACGCGGCACTCGCCCTGATTCAGCGTCATCCCTTGAGCGCGCGTGATGAGGTGCGCGATCGGCTGCACGCGCTCGCGCGTGCGATCGATGCGTTGGATCCATCGCGGCAGCTTGCCGGTCGCGTGCGGGGCCGACGCGAGCGTTCGTTGCGAGACGTTGGACTTGGCGCCACGCTGAGCGAGGCGGAGTTCGTGGCCGCCTTCGCGGAGGTGCGTGAAGAGTTCGAGGCCACGTTTCCCGGTACCCCACTCACCGTGACGGGACGGGACCATCCGGAGCATCTGCAGCTGTACGGAAAAGGTGGGGCGTTGGATCTTCGCGTCCGCGGGCTGTCGGCGGATCAGGTGCGATTCGTGATCGACGCATGCCGCCGCGTCGGGATTCGCGTGAAGGATTTTTCGCAGGAGGCGGTGCTCCAGGCGCAGGTCGCGAGTGCGCTGCGTGCGGGGCGCGCTGACCTGGCCGGTACGGGCGTGCATCTGCACATCGACCGATTCGGCTTGCGACGCGACCGATGGACGGTGGGTGCGGGGGCGCCGTGACCGATGTGCCGAGTCGGCGGCGCACTGCGCGCCGCCGACTCGACACGTCGGTGGATCGAATTAGCGCGGACGCCGTCCGATCGGTACGCGACGCTCCTGCACCCCGCTGATGACGCGGAAGTTGCTGTCGAGCAGCAGAGCCGCCACCTGCACGTTGTCGAAGCTCGGATCGCTGGACACGACGAAGGTCGCCGAGAACGGCACTGGCACGAACGCGCCTCGCACGAAGCCGTTGCTGGAGGAGACGCCGGTGAACGCGGTCAGCTGTGAATGCTGCGCATTGCGCGCGGTCAGGCGGACGCGCAACTGCTCGTTACGCTCGACCCGGTCCGTGCAGGCGTCCATCCGGCCGGCACGCACGATGCGCCCGCCGCCGCCACACGACGCGCTCAC
>JALOPS010000039.1 GCA_025453745.1 Gemmatimonadaceae bacterium | reverse complement strand
CCAGTCCTCGTCCGACACCGACGCGTTCACAAGCGCGTGCAAGGCCCTCTATCGTTCCATCGTTAACAGCGGCACTTGGGGCGTGTCGGCATTGAACCGCATGTCCGGGATCGACTTCGAGAAGTTGCCGGAGGCAGAGCGTCGCCGGATGGGTGCGTTGCCTGCAATGATTTATCATGGCGTCAAGACTGAGGATGCCGTCCTCATGCGCATGAATGCTGCGCCGCGTAGTGCCGCGGAACGCCTCGGCGAGATGTACAGGCGGGAACTGAACGGTGCCGATGACCGATTCTCTGTCGGCAAGGCCCGGGACTACCTCCGCAGCATGTCGGCCACCGACTGGGGACGAGCCGCCCCTGAGGGCGCCCCCTTGTCAGGCGCCGGATATCGTCGCGTCTGGCGCGTTCTCTCCGGTGAGGATAGCTAGGTGTAGAGGCCCAGGGGTTCGCTGAGGGGGAATAGCAGCTGCAAGCTGAAGTCATCGCGATTATTCACGTCGTTCCACTCGCTGTGAAGGCCAAGGGTGTTCACGGAGGCTCAGGACAGCGAGAGGCAGGTGGACGCTAGTTGAGGGCACTGCGCGGTCGCTCGAACGAGCGCATAGCCACCCATTCGGCGTCGTACGGGTCCTGCTACTCCCGCGCTTGCCGCATGGCCCGCGCCCTGACCTCGTCGCTGTACGGCTTGGACACGCGTCGCGTTGTCGTCTTGGTCTTCGGCGTGCTCCTGTGCTCCCAGCTGTGGGAGCGTACTCAATACACGGGGCGGTTCGCGACTGGGATAGCATGCTCTTCCCCAAAAAACCGTCACGACCGCTCGCCTCGCGGACCGAGCGACAGTTTTCGGCTGAGCACGTTCTTGGTCGCAGTGAGCTTGAGCGCCTGGTCAGCGCAGCTCCGCATAAAGCGCGCGATGTCCTTCACCGGCTACTTCAATCGCTGCAGCGCGGGCAAGTCGGCGCCGTACTTTTGCTTCCAGAGTAGAGTACGTCGCGTGGCTGATCCGGTGCTTCCGCAGCAGGTCCGCGATCGTGGTGCCCGCGCAGGCTCCATGCAAGCTGGTGAAGATCTGGGTCTCACTGAACTTCGATTTCCGCATCGGGTGCTCCGGTGGAAGCTCCCGAAGTCAAACTTTCGACTGCTCCGCTTGAGGGGAAGCTAACGCCCGCACCGTTTTGCGGTCCAGGACATACGCCCGCGCGACCGCCGACACCGACTCGCCGCGTGCCAGCGCGGCGACGATTTGCTCCACGACCGTCTCTCCCACCATCGTCTCCGTCCCAGGCCAAAGCTGCCCGGAACATGCGGTCGGGACCGCCGTCCCCCCGCCGCGCTCACTGCTCCCCAACTCGTCCATCTGCCAACTCCCAGCATGGGGGTGGGGATTTTGAGACGATCACTGGGTGGGGAATTTCACGCGATCACTGACATCCGGATGAGCGGTCAACGAACTGTTACGCCATCAACGGCAGTCTTCGTTCCGCCTCCATGCTGCGAGAACCGTGGCCGAATCTTGATGCGCTGAGGACGCTGAGTGTACCGCTTGTCAGTACTTCTCTGCGCCCAGAGTAGCGCCTCGCCAGGTTGCAGGGCGCCCACCTGTGCTTCTGTTAGTTGATCGAGAGCATTGATCGCACTCTTCAGGTGCTTCAGCCACTGCGGCGACGTCATCCGGTGAAGGAGCAAGACAGACGTGAGCTCGACGACCGCCCGAGGTACCGAAAGCGGATCCTGACTGGCAATCACGACGCTCGTCGCCTGATGTCTCATCTCACGGATACTCTCAACAACCTGACCAATAAGCTCAGAGTCCGTGATGTACTTATGCGCTTCATCGAAGACTACGAGCTTGTTGAAATCGCGCCCGTCGTGTTTCGCCTTCGAGAAGATCCTAAGCATGACAACGAACAGGCCTAGTGCCTCGTCCTTTTCGACCCACTCATCACGCAGATCAACGATAACGGTTCGCCCCGGCCGTAGGAGATCTGCAAGACGCGCGGTGTCGTCGAGGTAGGGAGCGGCGAGACTGAGACGGTCTTCGGCGAGCCGCCGAACGCTGGGAGACAGCTCGGCGAACTCGATCTCGCGCCTGAAGTCCTCAAGTGTGAGTCCCTGACGGTACTTCCTCATGATTGCGACGAGCTGGCGGACGTAGACCGCATCCGACCCGACCGCTCCGAGCAGAAACTTCCAGCCTTCGGCACCCAGTTCGCCCGATCCGAATTTGATCGGCTGCACCTCGAGCCCCGGGAATTCTGAGCGACGGTCCTGCACTCTTGCCTCCGGAGAAAGCAGGACTACATCCTTCAATCCTGCGGGTCGCGCGCGGAATTCCTCGAGAAGCTGAGAGACTTCGCGGGACTTCTCGTTGGGTCGAACGGCTGCAGCCATCTCCGGTGCGTACGCGTCTGATTTGTGATAATGAAAAACGACGGTAGCGAGCGGCGCCGGAAGCACATTGATCCCTGATACGCGAGTAGTCGCCATCTCTGCAATCACCCCCAGAGTATACGATTTGCCAAAACCCTGTACCCCAAACAGACTGATCGTGTTGCAACCAGTGAGGTCCAGTGCAATTGGCGACGAGCCAGAACGCCCAATCACACCGTGTTGGGGAGTCAATTCGTTGGCGCCAACAAGCACATCCACTTTCGGCGACAAGAAGAGTTCGGCAGAGGTTCCGGCCGTCAGACCCTGCCGGGCGCCTGTCTCGTCTTCAGCCGAACCCGCGAGCATCTCTTCGCTCGACGCAGAACGCGGCGATGGTGGGTTCGCTTCCTCTGATGCAATGGTTGCAGGCAAGTCCGGAAACGCTCTTGGCCGAATAGTCGGAAAGAAATGTGCATTGTCCCGGGTTGCGGAAGGTGTGGCGTCGTGAGGGCGCTCGGCTACACGATCGCTATGGTGACCCATGGCCTCAGCGTTCAGAGCAGCAGTCCTTCTGCTGCCATCATCTTGGCGACCCTGCGCGACTGAACCGTCGCCCGATCGAGCACCACTTTTCACCGACGCTGACGCAGCAGGCATTCGAATCGGGATTGTC
This sequence comes from Gemmatimonadaceae bacterium, assembly GCA_025453745.1. GTDB lineage: Bacteria > Gemmatimonadota > Gemmatimonadetes > Gemmatimonadales > Gemmatimonadaceae > JALOPS01. The sequence goes on along the minus strand of JALOPS010000039.1, from coordinate 15,985 downwards.
GATTCACCGCTGAGATCTGGGTTTGTGATGCGGAGCTCTCCACGCGATGCACGCGCGGAACGCAGGATCCCGCCAGCTACGGCGCTTCGAAAAGATTCAAGGGAAGTGTCGTACTGCAACGGCACTCTATGATGCGGCCGATCACCGATCCTCCTTGTCCCGTCCGGCTTACGGACTCCCAGCACAACCTCAGTGCTCGCGGGTGCAGGCTGGGTGGCCTCCGCCACAAGAGCGTCCGTGCTTGCAAGCGGCCCCTCGGAAGTCGCCGCCCCGCTTGAGACGTCAACGGCTCGATCTCGCAGGAATTCACCACGCGCGCGGGCGAGCAGCTCGTCCGCGACGTCTTGCCCGATTCGATGGACTTGAAAGCCAATTTCCTCCTCATCGACGTGAGCACCGACTCCTTTCCGCTCAAAGACCACGCCGAGCGTACGGATTTCTAGGGCGTACCCCGAATCGAGACTCTGCAGGAAATCGAGTGCTTCCTCAGCCGCCGTTGGCCCCATCGTGCCATATCGCTGAGCGCGGCGCGCATAGAACGCCAGCAACGTTGAGAGCTCTTTCGCCTGCAGCGCAGCATCCGCACGCGTCGTACCATAGAGATCGAGGTCGTAACGCTGTCGGAAACGCTTCGTCGTATTGTCGGCCTGCTCGCGCATACCCGAGTAGAGGTTGATCCGCTCTGCCGAAGTCAATGACTCGCGCCACTTCACTTCGATTACCGCCACGTCGATCACTCTGCGCGCGGAATCGACACCGACGACGAGGAGATCAGCGCGTCGTTTTGAGGACTCCACCGAGTTTCCGTCGGTTGCCTCGTTGAACCAGCCACGATGTGCGTCGACGGGAATAACGAACCTGTCCTCTAGGAGGCCGGCATACTCTAGGAGCCACCGAGCCAGCAAAAGTCCACCGATTTCCGACACACGATTACCCGACGAAAGCAGCCGAAGCGCGAGTCGCCCCGACATCGACCTTAGGGCGTCCAGCACTGGCAGCTCGTCTCCGGGCCGAACAGACAAGCCGAGATGCTCGAGCGCCGGGCGAACAAGCGATTCCAACTCCAGTGCGCTACGAGTTGTCAGCAACAGTCGCTGTCGATCTGCTTGGAGAAACTCCGGCGAGAAGTCGAGTAAGTAACCGCACTCTTGGACGGAAGAAGGGCTGTCGAAATACTCGAGCCCAATGTTCCGGTCGATCGTTAGCACCCAGTCGCTTACGTCGTGCGCCTGTCGGAGCAGCGCCTGCGCGTCCTGGTCCAGCTGTACGGCTACCACAGGCGCGACGTCAGGCGTGGTGACCTCCCCAGCGGCGGCAAAGGCCTGGAGCCGCTGCGTTACGTCAACTAGGGCGTCCAGAGCGCGCTCGTCCCCCGTAGCAGTCGGCGAGCCGGCGGCACGCAGCCCCCTGAACCAGCCGAAGCGGCCAGTGGTGGACTCGGGCGTCGTCTCAGGCTCGTGAACGAGCCCATGCACGTAGCTCCCACGGCGCAGCTTCGCCACTGATCCAAGTCGCCCCTGCACACCGAATTGCTCATAGAAGACCGACAGGTGCGCGGGAAAACGCCCCGGAGACCGAATGAACTCCGTGACAGTGTTCCTCGCGAAGACAAGCTTCGGCAGTAGGTGGTTCGCCGAGGTCAGAGTGAACTCGTCATCTTCCCCGACCTGCCGATCGGGATCGAGTAGGGCATCAAACGCCCGGCCGAGCGATTCCAGCCGCTCTCCGGCTCCGAACAGCTGCACCGCGTAGCGCAGCGCGGGTGGCTCCGCCGTCCGGGTGCCTAAGCGAAGCCGGCGCTCCTCGACGCGCCGCAAAGCCTCCGCCACGAGCTCACCGTCGCCGGGATTAAACACGTTTAGTCGGAGCTGCTCGACATAGGGATGCTGCTGGACGTAGTCGAACATCAACGCAGCCAAGTCCTCAGGCCCCACCGGCTCCACGGCGAGCGCGCGCCCGCGGATGCCAAGGAGTTGGCGCAGGGTGTCACGGCACGCAGCAGCATCCACCGGTGCCTCGTGTCCGCCACGGTCCGGTAGGTAGAGGGCCCAGTGGCTAGTGAGGGGGACGTGCTCCACATACGATCGTCCTCTGGCGTCGAAGACGACCATCGGCAGGTTAAGCGGAAGCACGTCCCGCCGGAGCTGAGCGGCGATCTCTCGCCAATCGCGGCCGACGACCGAGCCGTCACGCCATCCGGTGACCAACGCGCCGCTCACAAGCGCATGCTGAAGGTGCCACGAAGCGCGCACAGGATGTGTCGGTGCGAGGAGAAACGCCCTCCCGGGGTCGCTCGCGGAGCGACGCCAGCGCACCTCCACCGAATCAAGTAGCGCGAGCTGGCGGAGCGTTTCCACGGCTCGCTGCCGCTCATCCGAAGCCTCATCGCTATCGCCGCTCGCGGAGGCGCGAGCGGCCAGGGACTCGACAAGCTCGACGAATCGCTCGCCATACACGCGGATCTCGTCGGCGCATGCCGCAAGGTCAGTGGTCTCGATGACGCTGCGCCGGAGCTTCGCTCCGTCAGGAGACGTGTCGGCTGCGCGGGACTGATGCTGCGAGGAGACAGTTTCGAAAACCGAGGCGCGGGCCGCGAGGAAGGCCTTCCCGGCAGGATCGGCCTCGAGGGCTGCAAGCAACCCGTTATCCGCTCGCGGCTGGACGACCGCGTCGCTGATCGTTCTGACGTCGGAGAGGTCGAGCTGGAGCCCGCTCACCGCGCGCGGTTTCTCGAGGAGCGTCAGCTCCAATCGCCGGAGCATGCCCGGTAGTACCACGATGTACCCCTCGAGTCCCGCCGACTCCAACTGGAAGTAGACGTCCCCCTTGGGGGCAGCACCGACGGGCTCCCGCCAGCGCCCAGTCATCGCTCCCCGCTCGGGCAGCTCCGTATCCGCCCCCTTCTGCTTCGTGCCGATTCCGCGGGATGCCGCGAGCATCCAGGCATCCGCGAGCGACGATGCAAACACTGCGCGCGCGGTCTCCGGCTCGGTGGGCGTCTCAGCCTGTCCCCGCGTCACAAGGAAAACCTCTGACTCGTTCTCGGCGCGGCTCTTCTCGTCCGTCGGATCGACACGCCGGCGCTCCATCAGCACCGTGCCCATCTCGTCGTACGCTTCCACACGCAAGAAGTACGTGCCCTCCTCAAGACTATCGAGGTCGCTCTTCTTGATCGTGCGTCGCACCGTCGGGATCTTCGCGGTCGGTTTGGGATAGCTGTTGCTCTCCCACGCCACAGACGGCTGCCCATCCTCGCTCGTGACAGCGATCAGCTGGAAACGGAAGTGCTTCCAGGCCGGAAGCTGCGCGGGCGCCGGTATCGCCTTGAACGCGACCTTCAGTCCCTTGCTTTGCTCCAGATCGAGCACTGGAAGCTGAACCGTACCTGATACCTCATCGGCGGTCTGCCGCGGAAGTCCGAGCGACTCGAGGATGAGCCGAAGTTCGGTCGCATGCTGCGCGTCGGCGAACTTCCACTGATCAAAGGCTAATCCGCGGAACTCGGGCGAACATGCGATCTCTGCGGCCCACTCGCGCACTCCGTCGACACGCCGCGTGCGCAGGAAGCTGAAGAGTGGCACCTGCAAGGTCCCAGGTTCCAGCTTCAGGCGCGTAATGCGGGACTGCACGGGTTGGCTGGCGTCTGCCAACCGCTGGCTCGCGTAGACGTTGCGGTCCAGCCAAACCCGCGCACTCCCCCGGCTGAAAAGCTCGAAGTCGGGCAGCAGTCCGAAAACGTGTAGCGCACCGCCAGCGGCCGCCGCGTCGCCACCGTTCTGCTCTACGGTGAGCAGATACTCGAGCACCGCGTCACCGCTCCGAACGACGCGGCTCTCCGTCAGAAATGAGATGGCGTCGAACACTGGCCCGCGCAACGCGGCATCCAAGCGAGAGAGCAGAGACCCGATGACCTGCGGCACCAGGTCCGGCAGCACAAGCTCTCCGAATGTGGCAATGTCGAGCGAGTCCTCAGCCGCTGTTCGCAGTCCGGGCGGGATACACACGAGGAGGGGCTCTGCTAGCGTGTTTCGCAACTCGATGAGCTTTGTGGCCGTTGCCTCCCACGCGACCGTCGGCGCGCTGGAAGTAAGTAGTCGCGCGACCCAGCGCGCGTCGCCTTGGAGTCGCTCGCAGACGTGCGCCATAACGGCCGCCGGCAAGGCGGTCACGCGCAGCCGTGCTTCGGCGCTCGATGCTTCGAGACTCGCACGGATGCGGGCAAGCGCCGCGTCCGCAATCACTGTGTCTACGTGGCCAGATGCGAGTGGCGAAAGCACGCGGGGCGATTCATTGCTCTGCGACGACATTGGGCTGTTGGGCGGAAGGATGGTGGTCACGCCGACGCCCCCGCCATTTCTCCAGCCGCCACCCGCTCGTCCACGTGATAGCGGGGTCGTATCATCTGCGCGTTGTAGGCGTCGCTCACGTCGTCGTAGAAGCCGATTTCTCGGAGTCGGTCTTTGATCCCGCGCACGTTCTCCCGGAATGCGTGATGGTCGTCCATGGTGGCGCCTGCCCCCCGCTGTGACGCTACGCTGAACCCGTAGCGCCGCTCGATCCATCGGACAAAGTCGTCCACGAGCATCGGCTCGGTGTAGAAGCGCTTCTTCCCCTGCTCCTCGGTCCAATCCAGAACGGCTATCTGCACGAACACCTCGAGCAACCGCCCCCCAAGTTTCCAGCGGCGCGGGTTGGCCGCCGATCGCCCCTGCACGAGCGCACCAGCGTCGCCGTTCTTCTGGAAGAGCTTGTCGAGCATCTCGCGTAGGTACTTCACGTGATGCGCCTGGCGAACGTGCGTCACGAGCTCGACGAACGTATCGAACGCAGACAAGCCCGCGTCGAGGATCGCGCGTTCCTCTGGGCTCAACTGCTCGTCGTCGCTCTCGTTATCACTCCGGATCTGCTTCAGCTTCGCCTTGAAGTCGGCGTCGAACTGCGGGAGCTCCTTCGCGAGGAGCGCCGGGACCTCGAACGGATCGGCCGGGATGCCGAGCGCCTTTTCCTCCTTCGCGTACCGGAGGAGCTGGTTCATCGTGAAAAGTGACTTCGTCAGCGACGCGAGCCGAGCGTACTCACCGGCCGCGCTCTCCTGCGCCACCTGAGCGGTACGGGCTTTATAGTCGCCGCCCATGTCAACGGTGAATGTTTGTTGGTACGGACACCCGGCGAACGGCTCGTCCTTGGTGCCGTTCACTGGGCAGCTCCGGCATGTAGGATGCGACTGCCGCGCTTCGATCCACCCGGCGAGTTGCCGGGAGAGCCGGAGCGTGTACAACGCAACGTGGAGCCCGAACACGGTCTTCAGGTAGTCGATCATCACCGGCCGGGGTACCACGTCACGGTAGGCCAGGAGCCGCTGGACGTCGTCGCACAGCACGCGCGACTGTCCGACGCACGTCGGCGGTTCAGGGGCTGCCTTCTCGCCGGACGCAAGCATGTCGTCGATGCCCTCAACGAGCTTCAGGACAGTGAGCGTCTCTAAGTCGAGCTTCGACTGCCCGTCGTATTTCTTCGTTCCCGCATCGCGACCGACGGCCAAGTAGTCGCGTAGATCACGGATTGCCTGCGGTCCACCGCTCTCCATCATAGCGTAAAGCGCGTCCGCGACGTTGTAGTCGCGGCAGTGTTTCGCGATGCGGATCTTGTGTGCGTCCAGATGGAGCGGACGTAGCGATGCGACAGCTTCTCGCGGTGAGCCTCGGTTAACGAGGTCGAACACGTCGCTCTCCAGCCACGCCTTCGCCACGTCCCGGTGCTGCTCGAAGCCGCTCACCCCGCCAAGTGCGATGAGCGCATCGACATGGTGATCCATCGTCTCGGCCGCCTTCTTCGGGCGCGCACGGCTCGCTGGCCGGTAGCCGTCACAACGGAGCAGCAAGAAAAAGTTGACCAGCACGCGATCGAGGTCCACGCTCTTCGGGTCCGGGTAGAAGACCTTCGGATTTCGGAACTCCTGGTGTTCAGGCTTCAGCTTCATGTGCCCCCCCGCTCGCGATGCCGGTCAGCGCGGCGTCGTCCACCCGCCGCAAGTCGAGCTGAATGGTCCCCTCCGGTGACGCGCCGCCGGATAGTTCGTACAACGTCTCGTCATCCTGTGTAAGGAGCACACGATCGAAAGGCAGGTTGAGAAGTTCATTGCGGAAAATGACCAGATTCACGAAGAGTCCCTGAAGGTCTGCCGGGCTTGGTCGATAGCCTTGGCGGATGAGTTCGAGCATCTCGAGCAGGTCCAGCGGAATGCGAAGGCTGGCCACATCGGCGTGCGCCGTCGGTCGCAGCTCGACGGCGTCGGGGGCCGATTCCAGATAGTCCGCGGCCTGCCCGCGACTACCAATGAGCACCCGAAACTCGTCGCGCCCGAACAGGCGGTAGCTCTTGGCCGTCGGGTCCTTGATGCGTGAGACGCGCAGAGCGAGGTAGCGCTCCCGGATCATGGGATGCCGCAACCCCTCCGAGAGCGAGACTGCTTCGACCACGCGGTTGCGGACCAGGAGCGCGGCCGCATCGCGCTCCTCCACCGTCCGGGACTGGAGAATCCGCTCGAGGAGATCCAAAGAGCGGTAGGGCAACATGTCGCTCCAGCCGCCATCGCGCCGCTCGTAGTAGGCCCACCGACGCCACATTGCGATCACTCGACGCCGCGCTCTCAACACGTCCGCGGGCGCGCCTTCCTCGACGGTCCGCGGGCCCACGCTCGCCCAAGTCTGCAGAAGCTCGCGCTGGTAGCTCGGGCGCTGGTCGAACGCCAGCCACGGAACGGCGCTGTCGGAATCGGCATCAAGGCGCCGATCCAACCGCGGATCGTCCACGAGGCCGACATCCGCTTCCCTTAGTAACCGGACGAGACGATCGTCGGTCGTCTCGCGTTGAAGACTTTCTCCGGCCATGAAGGCAGCCGGGTAGGCGAGGTGGATGAGCTCGTGTCGCGCGCGGCGTTCGTCCGCCTCGCTCCCCGCGCTATCGAGCTGCTTGAGGAGCTTGGCGACGTCATCGCACCCGTGATCGCGCAACAGCAGCCAAGACAGCGCCGATCGGAGGTCGCGCATCGTGACGTGCTGCCGACGCCGCAGATGCACAACCTCAAACAGCCGACGCACCCGCTCTCGCACCGCGCGCCCCGAGGCCTGATCGCGCATGGACAGCGCGTTGTGGCGGAGCGGGCACCGTGCCTTGAGCGCGCACCCCTCGCACGGCGCCCAGAGTTGATCATGCAACAGCTGCTGGAGCTGTCGCTCGACGAGCGAATCACGACCGCCGGCGGCGACCGCACGCAGGTTAAGGTTCACCACTAGGAGCCCGGGAAGCGTACTCTCCTCACCGAGCGCGCGCTTGATCTGCTCCCGCAGCCCTCCGAAGCGCGCATGTTCGGCGCCGTGGTCGAGAAAGTCGAGGAGCCGTCCCTCGTTGATGGCGATCAGTCGTACCTCCGAGCCGGCGAGTGCCGCCTGTACGTCGTCGGCGAACGGCGAGAAAAAGCGCGCGAGTACGGCATCGCTCTCCAGATCTCCCTCGTCCTGCGAACCGTCGTAATTGGTCTCGAACGCAAGCCCTTCGTGAGACCAGCGACTCCCGTTGCCGTTCTGCAGCCGCGCCACCTCGGCACCGAGCTCGCGAGCGAAGTACTGCTCCACCTGCTGGAGGAAGGCAGTCTTTCCATCGCCGGCGTTGCCGGTCACGACGACCAGGCGGAACTTCCCGTCGGCGATGGCCGGCGCGAGCTTCTCGTCAAGGCGCGTCGGCACGTAGGTAAGGCGCGCGATTTGGTCGAGGCCCCGCGTGCCAGAATTAGTGCGACGCGCCTGGCTATAGAGCGTCTGCAGCCGCGTCACATACGGGTTGTAGTTGGGCTTGCCGATCTCCCATGGCGCGAGTGTGACCCCCGGGAATTCAGCTGTCCCGTCCGCAGCTGGCACCGACTCGATCCCTGCGGACTTGTGAAGCGTCGGCAGCGCCTTGAGGGCAGCCCACATCTCCCGTGCGGTGGCGAAGCGATCGGCGGCTTGAGGCTGGACGGCCTTCAGCAGAAACTGCGCAAAGGCGTCGCTGATCGGCACGTCCGGGCAGATGGCGCGCACGTCGTACGGCGCGCCGTTCTCCGGGCGGTCGTCCTGGAACGGGTGATGCTGGGTCACCAGCTCGTAGAGCACGACGCCGAGTGAGAACAGGTCGGCGTTCGCCTGCCAGGTGGGCTTACCGCGATCGGGGGCCCAGTAGCGAGGCGTGCCCCCGCGACCCGAGGCCTCGTCGGCACGAGCGGCAATATTGAAGTCGATCAGCTTCGGCTGTCCCGACGGCTGCTCGAGCATCACGTTGGCGGGCTTGATGTCCCGGTGAAAGAAGACGTGTGTGTCATCACGAAGCGACTCGTTGGAAGCGCTCACGTCAGGCAGGCGTCCCTTACCACCTTCGGATTGCAGGATCGGATCGCCGTGCAGCGCCGAGAGGGCGTCCAGGAGGGCTAGCCCGATCTCCTGCACCTGACTGAGCGCCAAGCGCGGCCGATCGCCCGAGCAATACTTCTCAAGCGTCTCTCCCGCGACATACTCGCTCAGGATGTACGGCGTACCGATTGGCGGCGCGAGTCGGTCCATCCACCGCAGCTGCGCTATGTGCGGGTGCTTCGGAAGAAAGCGCCCGACCTTATTGAACTCGGAAAGCAGCACGTCCGCGTCCTCTGGCCGCGTCAGCAGCTTCATTGCGAATGTGCGCTGCTGGTCGAGATGCAGTACGCGGTACACACGTGAGAACGCTCCGCCACCGAGCTCCGCGTCCACCCGAAGGTTCCCGTTCACTACACTCCCCACCGCGAAGCGTCCGTCGGGGAGGGGCGTGGCCGGCGCGGGCGCCTCGGATTCCTTAGCGCCGGCACTACGGGCTGCCGAGGTACCGCGAAGTGCAGCGCGAAGGACGGTGGACGCATAGGCGGCGGTCGGACGTGCATTGAAATCGTCCACTCTAAGAAGATCGAGCACCAGAGTGTCGATCGTGGTGTCGACCCCCACGCGCAACTGCGACGGAAGCGCCGGTGGTTTCCCGTTCGCCTTTATGGCTCTGTCAGGATTCTCGAAGGGTACGGCGTTGGCCAGGAGATCGAACAGAAGTACTCCGAACGAGTACATGTCCGACCCCGTCTCGAAATCGTACGCGTTCGGGTCGGACAGCTCTGGCGGGAGATATGCGAGATTTCGCTGACGGTTGGTGGTCTGTGGGAAGACCGTCGCTGTTCGATCTATGAATGCGCGGTCGAAGTCCGTCAGACGCGGCTGGCGGTCGAACCCAACTACGATGGTTTCGGGGCAGACATTCCTATGAACGAGCCCCGCCGCGTGCACTGCCTCCAACGCACTCGCAACGCCGGCAGCTATCTCGAGTCGCTCTCTTACGGTTAGCTGGTGCTGCCGGTCGGAATGGCGCAGGTAACCGTGAAGAGTGCCGAAGGCCGACCAATCGGTGACCTCGTAGAAGTCATTGGTTTCTGCGTCACGATCGAAGGCGAGGATCGGCAGGAGGTTGGGGTGGCGGGGGATGCGCTGAAGCGCCTCCGCCGGGCGGCGAATGATCTCCTCCGTTCGCCTCTGCTCTTCTGGCTTTGTGTACGGGTCCACGTGCCACGTGCGTACGCGGAATCGATCGTCACCACCGAGCATCGCGTGACGCGCGATATACTCCCCCGACTTTTCATCTTGCGCGAGCGTCTCAACAACCTCGTAGCTCCCGAACCGACGCACGCCCTGAGCCTGGCGCGCCTGCCAGTTTCCAAGGAGTGCCTTCTTGATCTCGCCGTGTGGGAGCGGAGTCGACGAAGGATGTGGGACGCTGTGACGGTCCTGGAGCGTCCCGGCGAGGTTACTAAGCGGAAGAAGGGACCGCGCCCAGTTGCCATGCAGATCGTTTCCGATTCCGTCGGGGACGACGAGAAGCGGCTCTACCCAAAGACCGTAGTAGATGCCCGTGCGTGACTTGAGCACTTTGCCTTTCTGATCGGCGAGCCAGAGGGGACACTTACGTGGCTTGCCATTAAGCAGCCATTCGGCATCGTCCCCCGAGATCCGACCGTACCACTCCTTCGCCTCCACGACGTAGACGGCGTGCGGCGCGAGCACCACGACGTCGTACTCGTATGCACGTCCCTGCTGGTCACGCAGGGCGAAGTTCGGGATAACTACGTAGCCCGCGGGAAGCGAGGCGACGAGGTTCTGGACGACGGCCAACTCAAACTCATTGACCGGACCGCCGCCCATCGGAGAAGGAATTAGTTGAGCCATTCGGGAATAACCTCAGTCTCGACGAGCCGGATTGCCTCAGCCTCAGCGCGGTCGGCCGCATCGCGGGCGCGCATGGCTTCGAGGAGATGTTGCTTCACTATCGCGGCCGTCGCCTCGTCCACATCGGGGAACGGCAGTGCGCGGAGTAGGTCGGGGCGCATGCTCAGGATCTTGGTACCAACGGCCGTACTGCGAAGAAGCCGCCTTCCTACAAGCGTTGAGAGGAAGGCGTACGCCAGCGGCGCGTGCTCGGGCCGGGGCTGCACGCGAAGCATGTGTTCGGTGACGGCGTACCGGCTCATCCCCTCCGACACGTAGACCGCGCGCCCGAATATCTCTCCTTCGCCGAGTGTGCCGGCGCCGCCGACTAGCAACGAGTCGGCCGGTACGAACAGCTTGCGGTCGGAAAACCCGGGATGGGAAACGCGCTGCGGGACCGGTCGGAGAAGGAAGACATCTCGCTGTGAGAGCAGCTCGATGCCGTAGGGCGGCGCGCACTCCAAGCGGCCGAAGCGCAAGCCGTTGAAGATGCCGTCGATGGGTACCACATCGCCCAGCCTCGCCTTCCACGCGTGCTGAAGCAGGGGATGCGCGGCTCCGGTGGAGACGTGATTCCAGGCGCTGAGTGTTCGAAACGGCGGAGACTGCACCCCCACACGCACGCGGCGGGCGGCGCAGGCGGCGTGGGCGCGCTGCATTTCAGGGAGCAACTCGACCGGTGCGCGTGCGGCACCAAGCTCCGCAGCGAAACGTTCGCGCTCCTGCATCGCACGCTCCACTAGCATCACGATCCGGTCCCGTGTCGCGCTATCTGCGTCGGGGATCGGCAAGTCGAGCAGAAGGTCCTGCCGCACGCGTGGGATCGAGGTACCGTAGGCGGCTGATCGGATCAGCTGGAGCCCGTATCGACTTCCCAGGACGGCGTACGCGTACTTCGCGTCCTTCGCCTCATCCCTGAAAGTCAGCGCGAGTACGTCAGGACCGAGATACTTCCCTGCCAGCCTGCCATCCGCCAGCATGCACCGTCCGAAGAGCGTCGACTCGCCCATCTGACCGGCGGCAGCAATCAAGATCTGCCCGCGTCTTACCAAATGGTTGTCAGGACGTGGCATCGAGTCACGTCGAATGACGCGACAGGCCGGCTCCGCCGCGAACACATCAACCTGGGACAGTAGTTCAACTCCCGCATCCACCTCACAGTCTACGCGCGTGAATACCGCACCAAAGGAAGCGCCGGCACTGTCTACGAGGTCGCGCAGACGTTGAACTTTTCGCGAAGCATGCTGGCGGAATTTTTCAGCAAACGGCGAGTAATTAAGCGCCCGGAGCGCGCTGGCCTTCGGAGCCGCCACGGAGAAAGCGATGCGGCTCATGCGCTCTCGATGGGCTGTCCGTTGGCGAAAAGCTGGTACTGCCTAGCGATCCAAGGCATATCGTCGGCCAGCACGCGCTCTTCACGCTGCCGCACTCGTGAATCCACTTTTCCGTGCTTCTCCCAACGCTCAAGGACATCACGCGGCTCGATGCGCTCCGTGCCGTCCGGATGGCGCGCCCACGTCGTCTCCCCACGCCGTCCGTGACCGCACGCCTCGGCGACAGCCATGAAGACCGGGCGCTGGGCGGGCCCACCTTCGTCGGTCAAGCGGAGCTCGTCAGGATCGCGTCGCCGCAGAAAGACACAGCTCGCCTGCACCGAGACCTGCGGCAGGAACGCCTCGCCGGGCAGGTCCACGCTCGCGAGCAGCTCCATGTTCCGCAGCATCCACCAACGCACCGCCTCCATCTGCTCGCCGGGATTACCGAGGATTCCGTTCGGTAGCACTAGCGCCATCACGCCGGTACCGGGCTTCAGATACTTCCAGCACGCCTCGATGAACAGGATCTCGGGCGGCACCTTCTTGAGCAGCTTCCCCTTCTGCCACCCGTCGCGCGTACGCGTCCACTGGTGGCCCAACTCGAAGCGTTGGAGCACCTCCGTGTCTGAAACCGGGATCTTCGACCCAAACGGCGGGTTCGTGAACACGTAGTCGAACTTCCCATGCCCACCACCGACGTCGGTGAATGCGCTCCAGGCGTCCACCTGCTTGCCGGGCACGTTGAATTCCAGGGAGTTCATCTCGAAGATGTTCCCGTGCCCGTCGTTGTTCATCACCATGTTCATCCGGGCCGCCTTGCGGAGGTCCGGGTCCACGTCGAGGCCGTACAGGCACTCCCGCGCGTACGCCTTGAGGTCGCGTTCGATCCGCTTTAACTCGCTCGGTACAGCCGAGGCACCCCTCGGCACTCCGAGCTTCTCGAGCAGGCGTGCTCGTTCGTGCGCGAGTGCAACGACGAGGAAGCCGCCGCTACCACATGCTGGATCGAGAATGCGTTGTCCCGGCTGCGGATCCGCCATCTCCACCATCATCTGGATGACGTTGCGTGGCGTGAAGAACTGCCCCCGCTCGCGCTTGAGCGTCGTGGACGTAATGGCCTCATAGGCCATCCCCTTGGCGTCGGTGTCGGTGCTGAGCAGGGAGTAGCGCGACAGTTCGCCCGCGACGTACGCGAGCGCTCGGTCGTTTAGCTCGATCTTTTCCGTTCCGTCGAAGACATCCTTGTAGGCCCCGCTCTTCACTTCCTCAAAGAGCGAGTGGATGCGCGTGGCGATCGCCTTCTGGCCGGCGGGGTCATACCCCTCCGTAGCACCGACGAAGAACTTGCGGCGGCTCTGCGCCTCGTCGTGGATCTTGCAGAAGATCAGGTTGAGCAGCTGCCAGAACGCGCGATCCCCGCGCATGGACTGGTTGCCATACAGGTAATCGTGGCAGCGCTTGAACGCCCGAAGGAGCGAGTCGCCTGCCGCGACGCGCAGTGGCCGTCGGTCGGCGTTCTCAAGGTCCTCGAGACGCTCGCCAGGACCGGGGAAGTCCGCCAGGTACGCGTAGTCGGGATTACCCGTGCGTTGGTTCCAAGTGCGTAGACGGATTTGGAGCTCGGTGCCATTTGTCCAGATACCAAACACCATCGGGCGCTCCTCACCGACGTTCGCGAGGACGTCGTCGAGTACTTCGATAGCCTTCTTGTCCGACTTGGTCCCCGGCTTGGCAACGATAGCGACGTGCGTCGCGTTCGCCGCCACGTGCGACTCCCCCGGCTCGTACACCATCAGCGAGACGTTCCGGTTGCTCAACCGCTCCTTCCCCTTGGTCTCGTCGTAGCGCGCGCAGCTCACCCGGACGTCTCGCGCCATGTCGGCGAGCGCCACGTCGTACTCGCGGTGCAGCTGCTCGATGAACGACTGGAGCGTCTCCTCCTGCGGCGTGGCCGTGCGGTGCTCGCCAGTGAGCGCGCACACCAGCTTCCCCTCAGGGATCAACTCCTGTTCGGTGGCATCCGGCTCTGCAAACGACGCCTCTTCGATCTCCTGCCCGTCAGTCGCCGATGGACTCGATTCCGGCGCCGGCGCTTCCGCAGTGCGCTGGCCTTTGGTTCTGGATTTCGTGGGCGACTTCGCCGACTTCTTAAGTGGCTTCCTGCTGGTCATATAGGGACACGGCTGAACGATGGTGCCGGCGAGAAGGGTGCGGCCCAGCCTCGTTAGCAGGTTCGCGGGCGCAAGACGTAAGGTGTAACCGAATTCAGCCAAGTGTAAGGGCTGAGAACAGACCGTGAGCCATGCAGTCTCTGAATTTGAACATGGACTAAAACTAAGAATGCGGACGCGAACATGTTCGAAACTACGCGGCCAACTGCAACTGCGCTTCGTATTCGACGGGGCTGAATTAGCCCAGAGTAGAATGCCGTCGCTTACTGCTTTGCTAGGTCTCGGTGTAGCGGAAGATCGCGCGCCGCGCCTCCGCGCGCGCGTGTCAAGGGTGCTGCATGATCAGCTCGAACTCCAAGGTCGTGAAAAATCTTTCAGCCACCAAACCGTCGTAGTAGTTGCCATTGCCTCTCATGCTCGCCAGAATTCGATACACGGTGTGATCCGCGCCGCAGAGGGGTCACCATCATCACGTCCAAGAGCACCATCGATCACGGCCGCGTCCTGAGTCACGCGCGAATCCGGCTTCTCCTTAGCCTCAACGCGGCGTGCTGCTGCATAGCGGCCGCGCGCTGCCCGCAGATGCTTCGAGACTGGAGCCGCGATTTTGGCAGCAGCCACTCATTAGGCATCACGCCATGCTACGACGACGAGCGCGATCGACGAGACTCTGCAAATAGTCAGCGTCATTAGCTATCAGAAGTGAATCGCGATACCCTGCTTGCTTCGCTTGACTGCGCAATCCAAACCCAGGCGGGGCCACTTCGGGACTGTTCGTGGCGATTACTCCAAACCAGCCGAGCAGAAACGCGGCCTTATGCCCGGTCGATCGAGCTTCGAGTGCTCCTGCGACCTGCTGCGCAAACTGTGCCGCTGGGAGAGCGTTCCCTTCGGCACCAGCGGGCTTCACGGGGAAAGCGATGTTGCCAAGCTCCAAGAGCCGAAGCTGGGTGTTGATGGAGGAGACCTGTTGATCGGTTAGAATGCCTTGTAGGTCTTGCGCAAGAGCAAAAGCCGCGTTGAAGCCCAGAACAAGAGCTCTGTCGCGCGCCGGGGTAGGCCAGATTCTCAGCAATCCCCCCCCAAGTCAGCGCGAACGCCAGCGGACCCGCCCACTTGAGGACATCCTTGTTGGAACCAGCAAACGTCGGGAACTTTATCTGTCCGAAGTCAAAGCCGGCGGCGTAGGGAGCGATCAGCATCGTCGCCCCGACCAGGAGAGCGAGATTTCGAGCGTAATCTGGAATCGCAAATCGATCGTATGCGTTTGCTCTGTTCACTGAGGTTCTCCTTGGATACGAATACTCAGCTCGTTCTGGCGCCAGTGCTGGTGATGCCCAACGCAAACTACGCTGTATAGCGTCACTGCAGGGACCGTGTAATGCAGTGGTCCGTCGCGGCATTACGATCGCGCCACCGAGGCGTCGTCGCTCTGGGAACTATCTCGCGCACGACGACCGACTCGGTGCATGAGTACGTTCTCGCAACCGCGTAACGCTGCGAATACTGCAGCATGCCACGCAGCACCCGCCAGCCGTGCTGGACAGCCCCCCAAACACCACCGCCCACCCACGTTGCACGTGGGTGGGCGGCTTTGCAAGCGAGCTCGACTGTAGCGCGAACAGACTCGACTGTAACGCGAACGGACTCGACTGTACGCCACGCAAGCGAGCGCGACTGTAGCCGAGCCCACCGTGCACACGCCTACGCCACGTCCTCCTCATCCCCCTTCCCGGGCCCGTTGAGCTTGTTCCGCAACGTCCGCACGCTCATCCCAAGCAGCTCCGCCGCCTTCGTCCGATTCCCGCCACTCGCCTCGAGCGCGCGCCCAATGAGCACCCGCTCCGCCTCGTTCACATCGAGCGACTCGAGCACCACCGCACCGCTCTTCACGGCCACGCCGCCGTTCGCACCGGCGCCGGCGCCCACCGCCGCCGTGCCCATCCCCGGCGTCAGACTCCCCAGCACCGCCGTCTTCGGCCCACGCGGCCCCGGCGCATTGAGCGAATGCGCGAGACCAAAGCGCGTCCCCTCCAGGCAGTGCGGCTGAATGATGGGATCGGGCGTGAGAATCACCGCGCGCTCAATGACATGCTGCAGCTCGCGCACGTTGCCGGGCCACTGGTACTCCTGCAGCGACCGCAACGCGTCGGGGCTGAACCCTTCGATCTTCTTGCCGAGCTCGTTGGCC
>JALOPS010000038.1 GCA_025453745.1 Gemmatimonadaceae bacterium | reverse complement strand
CCGGACGGCGGTCCTCGCTGGTCGGCCCCTGAGCAGCGCGCTCATCGAGGGGGGCGGTGCCGTTCCGGCGCTCCTCCCGGCAATGACCGCCGCCGGCGAGCAATCGGGAGGCCTCGGAACCGCGCTCGGCCGCGTTGCGGATGACCTGGAGGAGCGCGCGGAGCTCGCGAGCCAGGTGCGCGCCGCGCTGCTCTACCCCGCGGTCCTGGCCGTTGCCGCCGTGGTGGGCGTCACGCTGCTGCTGACGCTCGTGGTGCCGCGGTTTGCGGCGATCATCACGGGCAGTGGCCAGACCCTCCCCTGGTCCACGCGTCTGTTGCTCGGCATCAGCGGACTGCTCGCGCAGTGGTGGTGGGTGCTGCTGCCGGCGTGCGCGCTCGGCGTGGTGCTCTCCGTGCGCTGGGTACGCGCGCCCGCCGGGCGCGCGTGGTGGCATGCGGCGCGGCTGCGGTGGCCGCTCGTGGGAACGCTCGAGGAGAGCATGAGCGCCGCGCGCGTGTTGCGCACGATGGCGCTGCTGCTCCCGACGGGCGTACCGCTGCTCACCGCGCTCGAGGTCGCGCAGCGTGGGGTGGGCAATGATGTGCTGGCGGCGCGCGTGGCAGGCGCAACGCGTCGACTGCGCGACGGCGCCACGCTCGGTGATGCGTTTGCGGGCGCGCTCCCTCCCCTGGCGGTCCAGCTCCTGGCGGCGGGTGAACGTGGCGGCGACCTCGGTGCGTTGAGCGCCCGTGCCGCACAGCATTTCGAGCAGGCGACCCGTCGCCACCTGCGGAGCGCCGTCGCGCTGGTGGAGCCCGCCATCATCGTGCTCTTCGGCGGCCTCGTGGCATTCGTGGCGCTGGCCATGCTGCAGGCGATCTACGGCATTAACGCGAGGACGTTGTGAGCGTCTCCTCTCCGGTGGAGCGGTCGGTGCGGCGGCGGCGCCGCGGTCTGACCCTGATCGAATTGGTGGTCGTGATGGTGGTACTGGGGCTTCTCGCCTCGCTGGTGTTCCCCGTGGTGTTCGGGCGCGTCGTTGATGCCCGGATGACCACGGCGGACACGCAGCTCAAGGCGCTTGGCACCGCACTCGAGACGTACCGGCTCGATACGGGCGGGTACCCGAGCACGGAGCAGGGGCTGGCGGCACTACGGGATCGGCCGACCCTGGGGACGGCGCCCGCCAACTGGCGGGGGCCCTACGTTCGGGAGGCGATTCCGCAGGACCCGTGGGGCAGACCGTACGTGTACCGGTTTCCGGGCACCCGGACGCCGGCGACGTTCGACCTGTTCACGCTGGGCAAGGACGGCAAGGAAGGGGGAGAGGCGGAGGACGCGGATCGCGGCCTGCGCTAGCGAGCCGAGCGCGCCAGCGCCGGGTGGCACGGAACTGGCACGGCAGGACCGCAAGTCCTGTGCGGCAGCGCACAGCCGAAGTGTTTCAGTACGTGCATCTTCCGCCACGATGGACGCTTTGCGCTGGACCGTGCGTTGCTTTGGGCGGCGCACCGCGTTGATTTGGTGACGTCGCGCGACGAAGCGCGGGGAAGACGTTTGTTGTCGAGGACCACCGTTGCGCCGGGGGTGGACGGCGCCCAGCCCGAAGTGGGGGGAACGCAGATGAGCACGCCAGTGCGCGAGAACACGTCCGAGCCGTCGTCAGAGTCCGCCGTCACCGATCGTCGCGCGTTCCTCAGAGGTGGCGCGAGCCTCGCCGCCATGGCGGTTGGCGCAGCAGCGACGGCCCCTGCTGCCGCGAGCGCGCAGGCGCCCCGGGGCCGCTTCCCCGCCCCCGCGCCCACCGGCGCGGCGGCAGTTGCTGCGACGTGGCGAGATCCGCTGCTCCGCCTCGTGCGCCGCACGACGATGGGGCTCAACCCCGCCGAAGTCGCGCGGGCCCGGCAGCTCGGCTACAACGGGTACCTCGAGTATCAACTCAACCACCTCGCCATCGACGACACGGCGGTGGAGCAGTTCGTCGCCACGAACTATCCGATGCTGTCGATGGATGTGGCCACGCTCCGCACCCAGGACCGCGGCCAGGCCGAGGCGCAGTTGCAGGAATCCACGCTCTATCGCGGCGCGTTTTCCAACCGGCAGCTCTACCAGCGCATGGTGGAGTTCTGGACCGACCACTTCACGATCGCGATCACGAAGGACGCGATCGGCAACACCAAGTTGATCGATGATCGCGAGGTGATCCGCCGCCACGCGCTCGGCAACTTCTACGATCTGCTGCGCGCGTCGTCGAAGAGCGCGGCGATGATCCTCTATCTCGACCAGCAGCTCAATCGCACGCCGAACCCGAATCAGAACTACGCGCGCGAGATCATGGAGCTGCACACGCTCGGCGTGTACGGTGGCTACTCGCAGGACGACGTCGCGCAGCTCTCGCGCATCCTCACCGGGTGGCGCGCCCTCAACTTCCAGTTCAACGTCGACCCCAACGGGCACGACTGGAACGCGAAGACGTGGATGGGGCAGACCTATGCGGCCGTGCCGGCGGGCGCCGGGCGGACCGCCGCGGCCGCGCAGGCCGAAGGCGATCGGGCCGTCGACTTCCTGCTCCAGCACCCCTCGACCGCGCGCTACATCGGCTGGAAGATGGCACGCTGGCTGCTGCACTACGATCCGCCGCAGGCGGCAGTCGACGCGGCGGCCGCGGCGTACACGAGCACGCGTGGTGACATCAAGGCGATGATCCGCGCCATCCTGACGCGGCAGAACCTCATGGCGGCGCAGCCGCTCTACAAGCGCCCCTACCACCTCGCCGTCTCGAGCATGCGGTCGCTCGGCGCCACGGCGCTCACGATGAACGGCGTGCGCAGCATCCGCGGCAACTACGACCAGATGAACATGCGCCTGTTCTACTGGGAGCAGCCCAACGGATGGCCGTACCAGGTGGAGTGGTGGAGCGGGCTCGTGCTGCAGCGGTGGCGCTACGCAGGCTTCGCGGCAAATGCCAACAGCAACGACTATCGCTTCGACCTGGCGAAGTTCCGCACCGGCGGCGCATCACCCGATGCGATCGCCACGCGCATCATCGATGAGTTCTTCGCGGGCGAGGTGAGCGCGCGTTTCCGCACGGAGCTGACCACGTTCCTGCGCGGGACGCCGGCCACCACCACGGTGAACGACGCGCGCCTGCGCGACGGCATCGCGTTGGCGATGAGCAGCACGCCGTACCAGTGGTACTGATTCGTCGCGCCACGTTCGCGTGACCGCACCCTTCCGACCCGGACTCCGACGATGAGCGACGAGATCAACAATCAGATTGCCCCAGACAGCCATGCGTGCGCCGAGTACAATCAGCTCTCGCGCCGCAACTTCCTGGCGACGGGCGGCGCCGCCGCGGCGGCGCTGTCCTTCCCCGCGTGGCTTCCGCGCGTGGTCCTCGCACAGAACCAGGCCAGCGATCGCGACATCGTGGTCTCGATCTTCCTGACCGGCGGTTGCGACGGCCTCGCCTTCGTGATCCCGTTTGGCGACCCCGAGTACTACGCGGCGACGTTCCGCCCCAACCTGTCGATCGGGCGCCCGGATCAGACGAGCGATCCGAATCGCGCGCTCGCGCTCGACAACTTCTTCGGCCTCTCACCCGCGCTCGCGGCGCTCATGCCCGCGTACCAGGCGCGCGACCTGCTGATCGCGCACGCGACCGGCTCGGTGAACAACAACCGGTCGCACTTCGAAGCGCAGAAGTACATGGAGGTCGGCAAGCCGGCCGACCCGCGCGTCATCGACGGGTGGCTCGGGCGGCACCTGCGCACGATTCCGCCGCTCCGCCCGGATGCGCCGCTGCGCGCGATGGGCTACATGGGTGGTCTGCCACAGACACTCGTCGGCGGACTCAAGACGCTGCCGATTCCGAATCCGTCGCAGTTCACCATCGGTGGCAATGGCGGCACCACCGTGGAGCGTGGCGCGTGGCTCGCGCGCGACTACGCGCCGGTCGGCGGTGACCCCATGGCGTGGCAGGCGCACGCGCTCGACGCGACGGCGACCATCGGATTGCTGCAGGGCATCGCGTTCAACGCGAACTATCGTCCGCAGAACGGCGCGACCTATCCGACCAGCGGCTTCGGTCAGCAGATGCGCAACACGGCAGCGCTCATCCGCTCGGAAGTCGGCGTGGAAGCGGTGCACCTGACCTATGGCGGCTGGGACACGCACGTCGAGCAGCAGTCGCGCCTCCCCGGGTCGGGGATGTACGCCCGCATGAAGGACGTGGCCGATACACTCGGCGCGTTCTGGCAGGACCTCATGTCGGGTGGGGTCACCCAGCGCGTGACGCTGATGATCGTGTCCGAGTTCGGTCGCAATGCCCGTGAAAACGGCAGCCGCGGCACCGACCACGGCCGCGGCAACGTGGTGTGGTTCATGGGCAAGGGGATCAACGGCGGCCGCGTGCTCTCACAGTGGCCCGGCCTCTCGCGCGATGTGCTCGAGTCGGGGCAGGATCTGCGCGTGACCATCGATCACCGCGATCTGCTCGCCGAGGTCGTGCGCAATCGACTCAAGAACCCGAACATCAGCACGATCTTCCCAGACTTCACACCGCGCGCCCAGTCGTACAACGTCACGCGCGTGTAGCGGCGCGTCGCACATCGCATGGCCCACGGGGGTGTCGACCAGGTCGGCGCCCCCGTGATGCGTCATGGTGGTTCGTGTGGCGGCATGTTGGTCAGGCCGGCCGCCGACTCCGCTTCGTCCCCCGGCTCGCCCTCGCCCGCGCCTCCACGCGCGTACGACGCCACGGCCGACGCGCTCGACGGGAAGACCAGCACCGGATACTCGCGTCGCCAGCGTTCGCCGGTGTCCGTCACCAGCTCCGCCGTCACCGTCCATTGCCGGGTCCAGTCGCCACCGAAGCGCGAGGGGAGCGCGTCCGGCGGGTCGGGAATCGTGATGGATGTCGGCCAACGGACCGTCACGCCTCGCGCGCAAGCGGCAACGGGGATGGGCACGTCATACGCCCATGCCATCGCCGACGAAGCGCCGCCCCGCTGGCGCGAGTCCTTGCTCCACGCCGTCAATGTGCAGTGTGTCACCACGAGGTCGCGTCGTGGTGTCAGCGCGATCGCGCCATCCCACGCCTCGCCTTGACGCAAATCGATGGACGCCGCCTCGAGGTCGCAGTTGCCGATCCGGCGCCACGCACGGAAGGCATCTCGCCGCTCCCAGAGTCGGTTGATGGACCAGCCGAGGCAGGCGATGCCAAAGAGGACCTCCGCAAACGCCTCGCCGGTCTGGAAGACGAGCGCGCCGCCCGCCGCGATCGTGAAGAGCGAGACCAGCAGCACCGACACACCCTGCCAGACTTCGGGGTGACGGTGCTGCGGCTGCCACGCCTCGCGGGCGGTACTGCGGTAAAAGCCCGTCTTGGGTCCGAGCGACGGTTCCATCAGCGCACGGTCGGGGTATGGCTCGCACGTGCGTCCAAGCACGCGTGGCGCTCCGCTAGACTTGGGCGCACGCTGGCGCGCTGCACGTCCCCGCCACGCCTCTTCTGTCCGTCACGTATGCACGCTGCTTCCATCACGCGCCGCTCGTCGCGCCACGCCATCCGCTGCATCATCATCGCCGCCGTCGCGCTGAGCGCGTGCGACGATGACGGTGGCGTCCGTCCGCCCGATGACGGGACCGCACCGGCCTCGCCATCGGTCTGGCGCGTCGCCAACGAAGGGCTCACCGACGCCGCGCTGCTGGGCGCGTGGGATGATGGGGCGGGCACATCCTGGGCGGCGGGGACGGAAGGGATCATTCTCCGCCGTCGCGGCACCGGCGCGTGGGAGCGCGTGCCCTCCGGCACCACCGAGACGCTCGTGGGCCTGTGGGGCTCGGCGGCAAACGACGTATGGGCGGTCGGCGCGGCGGGCATCATCCTTCGATGGAACGGCACAGCGTGGTCGCGAGTGCCGAGTCCGACGGACGTGTCGCTGCTCGAAGTGTGGGGGCTCTCGGCGACCGAGGTATGGGCCACAGGCGATCGCGGCGTGATCCTGCGGTGGGACGGCGTGCGCTGGTCGGCCCAATCCACGCCGGTGCAGGACGATCTCTGGGGAATCTGGGGAACCGGCCCCTCGCGGCTCTGGGCCGTGGGCAACAACGGCACGATTCTGCGCTTCGACGGCATCAGTTGGCAACGCGACGCGACGCCGACCGCGCGACCGCTGTTCGGGCTCTCGGGATCATCGGCCAGCAACGTGTTTGCCGTGGGCGTGCAGGGGACGATTCTGCGCTTCGACGGCGTGCAATGGAGCGTGCTGCCGACGCCAGGCACGAGCAACCTGTTCGCGGTGCACGTGCGTGGAGCGTTCGAAGCGATCGCCGCGGGAAACAAGGGTGCGCTCTGGACGTGGGACGGCTCGCGCTGGACCGCCGCCGCCGTGCCGCCCACCGCGCAGAACCTGCGCGCGATTGCGCCCCGTGGTAGCGCCTCGGCGTCGTACATCGTCTCGGGGTGGTCGGGCACGGTCGTGAGTGGAACCACCAGTGACTGGCGCGTCGAGACGACGACGCCCTTTCTCCTCTCGGTCTTCAGCGATGGGACCAACGTGACCGCGGTCGGTGGTGGTGGCGCGATCTATCGCCGGGCAGGCACACGCTGGGACCCCGTGGCCGTGCCGCCGGAGAACGATCTCTACGGCATTGTCGGTGTCGGGGGCACCGATCTCGTGGCCGTCGGTGACACGGGCTCCATCTTGCGCTTCACCAACGGGAGCTGGCGCGCGGAGACGAGTCCGGTGCGTACGCTGTTGCGTTCGGTCTGGAGCGCGGGCCCCACGGCGACGTTCGTGGTGGGTGAACAGGGGCGCATTCTGCGCAGCAGCGGCCCGAATGTGTGGACGCCCATGCCCAGCCCCACGACGCGCTTTCTGCGGCATGTCTGGGGCGCGAACGCCTCCACCGTGTTCACCGTCGGCGACAGCGGACTCGTGCTGCGCTATGACGGCATCGAGTGGCGCGCACAGCCCACGCCGGTGAACACGCTGCTGCGCGGTGTGTGGGGGCTCTCGTCGCGCGAGGTATACGCCGTGGGCAACGGTGGCACGATCCTGCGCTTCGACGGCAGCACGTGGACACGAATGAGCAGTCCGACCGCGCGCGACCTGCGCGCCGTCTGGGGGCGCGGCGCGCGGGAAGTGTACGCGGTGGGCGACAGCGGCACGGTGCTGCGATACGATGGCGCCGCGTGGCGCGCGCTCACGGTGCCCGTGTCTCCGCTGCTGACATCGCTCATTGGTGTCGATCAGGGAGCCACCGCGGGGCCGCTGGTGGCGGTGGGCGATCGGACATGGGTGCTCGAGGGAACGCGGCCGTAGGACATCCGCTCGACCGAGCAGCGGTCACCGGCACGATCTGATATGTCCGCGATGCCCCCCGAGGAACGGCTACCGCCAACGACCCGGGTCCGGCAGCTTCTTGCGTGGAAGACAGCAACGATGTGCGTCACGCCGGCCGCGCGTTGGCCCGGATGACATCGTTCCCGCCTTGGTCCGCGATGCGTTACCCCCGACGCATCGCGTGGCACGGGTGACGCTTGCATGGCGGCCCATGACCGACGACAGCGATGGCGACGACGCACGCGTACGCGACACTCCTCCGTCGGCGGCCACGTCGTCGCGCCATCAGGTACACGATTCGGCGCGCGCGCTGCTCGATGCGTCCAACGCGGTCGCATGGGCCGTCGATCTCGAGTATCGGCTGATCGACGGCAACGTCGCCTTTCATGCGGCGTGCGCCGCAATCCTCGGGCGCCCGATCGCCACCGGCGAGTCGGTGCTCACGTTTCCCGTCGATCGCTCGGTGCACCGTGCGTGGCAAGCGCACTTCGCGGCAGCGTTCGACGGCGTCGATGGCGAATTCGTCGGCGAGCTGCCCACCCCCGACGGACTGGCGCTCGTCGAGCTGATCACCACGCCTTTGCGGGATGCCCACGGCACGATCGTGGGGTGCGCTGCCGTCTGTCGGGAGCTCACGCTCGGCACGCCGGCCGAGCGTGAGCTGCGAGCGCGTCAGGGGCTCGACCTCGCGCTGTTTGCGAAGCACCCGCAGCCGATGTGGATCTACGACGACGAGTCGCTGCAGATCCTCGCAGTCAACGCTGCCGCGATCGCACACTACGGGTGGAGCGAGGCCGAGTTCCTCTCGATGACCGAGCTGGATCTTCGCCCGGCGCGTGAGGTGCCGGCACTGCTCGATCAGATCGCACGCGACCCGGTGCCACGCCCTCCCCTTCGCGGCGTGTGGGAGCACACGCACCGCGACGGCCGGACCATCGCCGTGCAGGTGTACGAGTCGTCGGTGACGTTTCGTGGTCGCCCGGCACGCGTGGTGTCGGTGCACGATCTGGGCGACGAGCAGCGCCTCGCACACGAGTCGCTCGAGCGCACCGGCCGCGTGCACGAAGCGGCACACGCGTTGCCGATTGGTGTGCTGGCCGTCGCGTCGGATGGCGTCGTGCAGTGGGCCAATCCGGCGGCGCATCGTCTGGTCGGGTGGTCGCTCACCGGCTATGCGATGGATGACGTGCTGCGCCATGCACACCCGGCCGATGCCTTCGCGGCGCGCGCGCACTGGCGCGCGTACGTCAGCGGCAGCGCGGCGCTCGATCTGCCGTACGACCTGCGCTTCGTGCACCCGGATGGCGACGTGATCTGGGCGTCGATGCGTGCCGCTGGGCTGCCAGCGTCTCCAGGCACGTCGGCCGGTCACGTCGTGACATTGGCCGATCGATCTTCCGTGGCGGAGGCGCGGGAGGCCGACGCCGCCGCGCGGCAGCGGGCGGACCAACGGCGGCATCTCGAGAGTCTGGGGACGCTCGCCGCCGGCCTCGCACACGAGTTCCGCAACGTGTTATCCGTCATCGGTGGTCACGCGGAGCTGCTGCAGATCACGTCCCCCGATCACGCGGAGTTCGCGACCTCCGTGCGCGAACTGATCGACGCCACCGCGCGCGGGCGCGACCTGGTCAACGCGACGCTGTCGCTTGGCCGGGGTGACGCGCCGGATCGCCGCGCGTGGACCGAGGCGCTCCCGCACCTGCGCGCGGCGACCTCGATGGCGGCGACGTCAGTCGGGACCGTGCCGCTCGAGGTCGATCTGCCGTCGACGTTGGGCGCGACCGCGCTGACGGCTACGGAGTGGCTGCAACTGCTGCTCAACGTGGTGCAGAATGCGGCTCACGCGATGGGCAGCACGCAGCGCGCACCCGTGCGATTGGTCGCGGCACCATTCGTGTTTGTCGATGGCGTGGACGTGTCGACGGGGCGCCTTGCGGCGGGACAGTATGTCGGCGTCTCGGTGCGCGACGCCGGGAGCGGCATTGCGCCGGACGATCTCCCGCGATTGTTCGATCCGTTCTTCTCCACGCGACGGGGGGCCGGCGGTTCCGGACTCGGGTTGAGCGTGGTCGCGGGGCTGCTGCGGGGCATCGGCGGCGGGGTGGATGTGCAGTCGGTCGAGAATGTCGGCACCACGATGCAGCTCTATGTGCCCGCACGATTCGACGTCACGGCAACGGATGCCATCTCCGATGCGCGACTCCGCGTGTTGATTGTCTCGAGCAACCTCGCGCGGAAGCGGGCGCTCGAGTCGACGCTGCGCGAGAGCGGATTTGCGACGGAAGTCAGCGCGAGCGCGTCGGCAGCGGCCGCGCGCGTGCGTGGCGCAGCGCCCCGCATCGACGCCGTGTTCGTGGAGTATGACCTTGGCGCGCGCACCGGCGTGGAACTCGCCGAAGAGCTGCACGCCGCGGCCCCCAGCGTGCCGGTGATTCTGGGCACGACGCCCGGGATGCAGCTCGCCGATACGGCACTCGAGGAGCGCGGCGTCGCGCTTCGGGTCGCGGACATGGAAACCGAGTCCGCGCTGGTGCGCAGCATCCGTCGAGCCGTAGAGCGTGCCGGCGGCTGACGGGATCGACATCGAGTCCGCGACGGAACTGGACGAGCACAGAAAGGGTTTCCCCTACACAACACGCAGGGATGCCCGATTTTCTCCGTATTGTACCGGAGTGCCGGACCGAGTGTCCAACCAACACTTTTCCGAGGTTCTTGCGGAGTCACGGGTCACCTGACGACCTGCGCTCACCCGGCGCACGCGTCAGCCCGCATCGCCGGCTCGTTCATCCATGCCCTGCGATGGCGCCCCGGACGGGGCGTGAGCGCACCCGGAGTGTCAGACCACCATGTTGATTGATCGGCACTCCGACGACAGCGCGCCAGCGCCGTCGCCATTCGGTGACGTGTCCTCGTCGTCGCTCTCGACCGCGCAGCTCGACCGCGCACTGCTCGACGCGACCACCTCCATGGCATGGGCGGTGGACCGGCGGTATCGCCTGCTGACGTCCAATCTCGCCTTCAAGGCCGCAATGGCGGCAACCATCGGTCGGTTGCCAATGCCCGGCGAGTCGATGCTCATGGAGGCGTTTGCGCCGCACGTGTTGCGGCATTGGCGCGCGCTGTATGACGCAGCGTTCGAGGGGCGCCCCGGCGAGTTCGTGTCGGAAATGCCGACGCCGGAAGGGACCATGCTGCTCGAGCTGGTGACGGCGCCGTTGCGCGATCCGCAGACGAGCCAGGTCATTGGCTGTGCGGCAGTCTGCCGGGATCTGCGCGCCGGGACACCCGTCGAGCGCGAGCTGATCGCACGTCAGTCGATGGATCGCTCGCTCTTCCGGAAGCATCCGCTACCGATGTGGGTGTTCGACGACGAATCGCTCGAGTTTCTCGCGGTCAACGACGCGGCTGTCGTACGCTACGGCTGGAGCGAACGCGAGTTCCTCGCCATGACGATTCTCGACATTCGTCCGCCGGAGGCGATCGAGGTACTGATTCGGCAGGTGGCCGGCGAGCCGGGCCCGCGCGCGCCGAACAGTGGCACCTGGGAGCACATGTACCGCGACGGGACCGTCGTCACCGTGGAGGTGCACACCGCGCCCGTGACGTATCGCGGACGGCCCTCGCGCCTGGTCACCGTGCACGACATCACCGCCGCCAAGGCGGTGTCTCGCCGCGCACTCCGGCAGGGGGAGCTCTTGCGGCGTACGACCGACTCGATGCCGATCGGCATGCTGCTCGTCAGCCGGAGCGGGCGCGTGCGGTGGAGCAACGCGGCGGTGCGGGAGCTGCTGGGCGTGCTCGATGCGCCGAACACGTTGGCGGAGGTCTTCGATCGCGTGCATCCGGGCGACCAGGAGACCGCGCGCGATCGCGAGGCGGTCTTTCAGCGCGGCGGTGGCGCACCGGCCGAGCCGACCGACTTGCGCTTCGTGCAGCCGGATGGTCGGATCGTATGGGGGACCCTCCGTGGGGTGCCAGTCGACGGCGACGACGACCTCACCATCATCACCGTCGCCGATCGTACCGAGTACCTCGCCGCGCGCGACGCCGAGCAGGACCTCCGCGCAAAACTCCTGCGACAGCAGCATCTCGAGAGCCTGGGCGCGCTGGCGGCCGGTCTCTCGCACGAGTTCCGCAACCTGCTCGCGGTCATCGGCGGGCACACCGAACTGCTCCGGATGATCGACCCGGCGGACCCTGCCTTCGGGCAGTCGCTCGACGATCTCGCGCACACGACGGATCAGGGGCGGATACTCGTGCAGTCGATCCTCGCCCTGAGTCGCGGTGCGCCCGACGCGACGCGTGCATGGACCCCAGCGCTCGACGCGATGCGCGCCGCCGCGCGGGTGGTCCAGGCCAGCGTGCCACAGACCCCGATCGCGCTGGAGCTGCCAACAGGCACGCCGGAGTGCACGGTGTCGCCCACGGAGTGGACACAACTGCTGCTCAACCTCGTGCAGAATGGGGTGCGAGCCGTTGCCGGTCGCCCAAAGCCGCTGGTACGCGTGTCAGCCAGGCTGCTGCAACTGGACGGTCCCGAAGAACTGCGGACCGGTCCGCTGGCGGCGGGGACATATCTGTGTGTCACGGTGCGCGACAACGGATCGGGCATCGCCCCCGAGGCGCTCCCCCGCATCTTCGATCCCTTCTTCACGACGACGGAGGCGCACGGTGGTACGGGGCTTGGCCTGAGCGTCGTCGCGTCCATCGTGCGCCGCGCCGGCGGCGCGATCGACGTGCAGTCGCATGTGGAGATCGGCACCACGATCGCACTGTACCTCCCCGCGCGCGGCGACGCCGCACCCGCAACCACCGGACCGCTGCGTGTGCTGCTGGTGGTGACGGACTTCGCGCGCAAGCGCACGATCGAAGCCCGGCTGCGAGAGGCCGGCTTTGCGGTGGAAGTGTCCACCGGCCCGACTGCGGCGCTCGCGCGGTTGCGCGCGCATGCAGACGACATCATGGCGGTCTATGTCGACTTCGATCTCGGTCGCCACACCGGCGCCGACATCGCGGCCAACATCCGGTCGATCGCGCCGGATACCCCCGTTGTGCTCGGCGCCGCGTCAGGGCTACCGCTGGACGCCACGGGTCTCGGCGCCCGTGGCGTCACGCTGATCGTCGATGCGGCGGTGGCGCTCGCCGATCCGGCGCCGAGCATTCGTCGCGCCATGGCGCGGGCCCGCGACGATCGCTGACGTGCTCCGCGATTGTGCCTCGACGCCCGCGAGCGGCGAGGCACGATCGAGATGGTGCCTGCGACGACGCGATCAGTCCGGCTCGCCCTCGGGATCGGGCGTACCACCGTCACCCGTCCCCCCCGGCGGCGGCGCGATCGCGTAGTTCTCCGGCGGCGTGGCACCCAACAAGTGCTGCACGAAGTAGTCCCACCGTCGCCGAATGAAGTACGGCTCGTTGAGCGAGTGCGCACGATTGGGCGCGATCACGAGATCGAACGACTTGTTGGCCTTGATCAGTGCATCGACCACCTGGATGGTCATGGCCGGATGCACGTTGTCGTCCATGTCGCCGTGCATGAGCAGGAGCTTGCCGCGGAGATTGCCGGCAAGCGTGGCGTTGGCATGGTCGGTGAAGTTGTCCGACTTGCGCACCGTATCGCGCCGCAGGAGTCCCTGATACTTCTCGGCCCAGTAGATGTTGTAGCTGCGATTGTCGTGATTCCCCGCGCCCGACACGGCCACCTTGAAGAAGTCGGGGAAGCGGAACATCGCCCCCGTGCTGGCGAAGCCGCCGCCGGAGTGGCCAAAGATCCCCACGCGGTCGAGATCGATGACGCGATGTCGCGCCGCAAGCTGCTTGATGACCGTCACGTGATCGGCGATGCCGTTGTCGCCGAAGTTCGCGTAGTAGTTGTCGTGAAAGGCCTTGCTGCGCAGCGGCGTGCCCAGGTGGTCGATCTGCACCACGATGAAGCCGAGCTCCGCGATCGCCTGCGGCTCGCCGCCGGCCTTGAAGCTCCAGTTGCCCACCGACCCTACCTGCGGCCCGGGATAGATGTTGGAGATGATCGGATAGCGCTTGATCGAATCCATACGGCTCGGCAGGTACATCACGCCGTAGAGGTCCGTGACGCCGTCGCGCGCCTTGGCTTCGAAGAGCTGCGCGGGCTTCCAGCCGGTCGCCAGCAGTTGCGAGACGTCTGCCTTCTCGAGCGTCTGCAGCACGCGTCCCGTCGTCCCGTCGCGCAGCAGCGCCACCGGTGCACTGCCGATGCTCGAGACACGATCGACGAACGCGCGCCCGCTCGGCGCAAACACGATGTCATGATTGCCCGGCTCCGGCGTGAGCAGCACCGGTTCGCCGCCGTCGAAGCTCACGCGATAGAGCAGCGCATCGTACACGAAGCGGTTCTTCTCGCGACCGCGACCAATGAGGTAGAGCTGTCGCGCCGTTTCGTCCACGTGCACGATGGCACCCACCTGCCACGCGCCGCGCGTGAGCTGGACCGGCGCCGCGCCGCGCGTGTGACGCCAGACGTGTCCCCAGCCATCGCGCTCGCTCCACCAGAAGGCATGCTTGCCGTCCTTGGTGGAGTACCAGCTCACCGGATCGCGCTGATTGCTGGTCTCGACGAAGGTCTTGCCCGAGTCGGACGCGAGCACGGTGCTCGCGCCGGTCGCGGCGTCGGCCTCGACGAGCCACGCGGCCTTGGAGGCACGCGCCATCGCAAGCAGATGCACCTTGTCGCTCCCCTCGCTCCAGACGGAGTCGCGCAGCGACCCGCCAATCGACAGCGACGCCGGCACCGCGGGCAGCTTCACGAGAACACTCGCCTTGGTCTCGCGATCGAGGATGTACGCCGATGGCACGGGAATCACGCTGTCGCCCGGGAGCGCATACGGCTGCGTGAACATGCGGGGCCGCTGACTCGTGTAGCTGATGTACGGCATCCGCGCGACGGTGCGCTCATCGCTGCGCGTGACCACCAGGCGCCGCGAGTCGGGCGCCCAGCGGAGCTGTGGCCGACGCGGTTGCGGCCGGAAGACTTCCATGGGACGCGGCATATTGAGCCCGTACCCGAAGTACTCCACGCCGTCGGTGGTGAGTTGCACGGTGTCGCCCGTCGTGCCACCGCCGCGCGGCCGCACATACACGTTGTGCCGCATCACGAACGCCTCCCACTTGCGATCGGGCGAGAGCACGAATGGCACCTCGCTTGCCGTCGTGTCGCGCAGCGTGCAGGCGTACGTCGTGAGCACGCACGACGCCTGGCGACGTCCCGCGCGGAACTCGATCGTCGTCTCGTCGTCGCCGTCCTTGGCAAAGCGGAACGTGCGAAACGGGAGCTTGGCGGCGTCGTACGCCGTGTCCGCCGCGAGGCTCAGCGCCGCCGCCAACCGCGCGTGGTCAAAGAGCGGCGCGCGAGATCCGCGAATGGGATCGACGGCCACGAACTCGCTGCCCCCGCGGGTCTTGTTGCGGTACCAGAAGCGGGTGCCGTCCTTGTACCACTGCGGGTTGACCTCGTCGCCGGTGATCAGGCGCGCCACGTTCCACGTGAGAAACTGCTCGGCGCGAGAGTAGTCGGGCGTGGGGGAGGGCTGGGCGGCAAGCGGAGCGGCAACGAGGGCGGCAACGGCGGCACGCGCAACGGGAGAGCGGGGCATCTCGGCGATCGATGGGGGGGACGGGCTGCCGGACAGCAGCCCTGGGGGCTACGAGCAGTCGCCCCGAAAGGTTGACGCGCGATCCGCCGCGCCGCTACGCGCGCACGTAGCGCACGTACTTGACCACCAGCCCACCGCGCTGCGGACGCGCCCAGCGGATGCCGACCGCCTGCTGGTCGAGCCACGCGCTGTTCCAGACGACGTACAGGTCGCTCCCGGGCGACGTGGTCCACCGGACGCGCGCATTGAGCGTGACACGGCGCGACTGATTGTCCCACTGGCCAAACAGCGTGGTGTTCAGTCGCGGCGACGCGGCCACGTCGGTCCGCAACCGCACCGTCTGCGCCGTGAACCCCGCGCCCCCGCGCGCGATGGCACTTCGCACGAACTCGGCCGTGGCGAGCACATGCGGCTCCCACCGCGTGCGTACGCTCGCGGTGAGCTCCGTCGACTGTCCGTCGTAGAAGCCGCCGCGACTGATCGACAGCGACGGCACCACCAATCGCGCCGGCGACCCGGAGAGCTCGAGCTCCGCGCGCTGCCACTGATAGCCCCCGGCGGCAATCGTCGTGCCGGGAAAGATCGCGAACGGCTCGCTCGGCCGATCCTGGGCGCGCTGCAGCGTGAACTCGATGCGATCGTCGCTCTCGAACTGCGCGCCGAAGGGCTGCACTTCGAAGCTCGCATTGTTGCCGCGTCCGTCGAGATCCTCGACGATGTTCCAGTTGAGTGCGTTGAAGAGCAGCCGCCGGATCCCCCACCGCCGCGGCCGCGGCGTGATGGCGAGCGACCCGCCGTAGCGCCAGATCCCTGACTGCTGCACGAAGCCGAGCGCCGGGTCGAACCCGTCGTCGACGCGATCGAAGCGCGCGACGAGGTCGGCGTTGTCGTTGGGATAGTCGATGATCAGCCGGGCGTAGCTCCGCGTCGGCGCGTCGAGCGAGTCGCGATGCGCCGCGGCACTCCCGATGAGCACGAGATTCTGCCCGCGCACGATGAACGGAAAGTTGAAATCCGCACCGACGGTCGGCGTGGGCGCCCCCTGCGCGCGGTCCTGCCACGTGGCCATCGCGCCGACGAACCCGCGTCCGAGTACATCGCGCTTGACGCGCGCGACGAGGTCGGTGGCCGCGTCGTCGCCACCGGTGCGTGCCGCGAGCAGCCCGACCTGTTGTCGTCCCACGCGCCCGGTGAGTCGAGCGCCGCCAACCAACGGGATGGGCGACCCGTCGACGCCCAGCCCGATGCGACGCGAATAGAAGAGCTGCGTCTGACGAATCCGCCCGAAGTCGAAAATCCCCGCGCCCTCGGTGAAAAACGGCCGCTGCTCGGGAAAGAAGAGCGGAAAGCGCGTCAGGTTGACGATCTGGCGATCGACCTCGGCCTGCGCGAAGTCGGCGTTGAGTGTGACGTCGAGCGTGAGCGACTTCGTGGGCGCGAGCTTGAGGTCCATCCCCACGTCACCGAGCGCGTTCCCTCCGCGTGTGATACTGTCGGCGCCGCTCGCCAGCACGGTGCGCGTTGCGAGATTGCCCGTGCCGGCCACGTACGGGCGCGCCTCGATGCGGGCACGCGCCGGCAGCGACCCCGCGGTCGCGACCGTCCCCTCACGCTCGAGAAAGCGCAGCCCTTCGGGGCGTCGCCATGCACGCCAGAGGACTTCTTCGTTCTTGCGACGAATGAAACGACGGAAGTTCATCCCCCACTCGGCGGCGCCGTCGCGATAGCGCAGCGTCTGCCACGGAATGAACAGCTCCGCGTCCCACCCGTCGGCCGTGATGCGGGCGCGCGCATCCCAGATGCCATCCCAGTCGCGGTTCTCGGACTCGAAGGTCAGGATCTCCGAGTCCACCAGCGCGGCATTGGGATTGATCGAGAAGATGAAGCCGCTGCGCTTGTCGCGGAGCGCGTCGATCATCACGGAGAACTGATCGTCCGTGGAGAGATCGGCGTCCCGCCGGAGTTGCGCCCGGCGAATGGCTCCCGGCTCGCGGTCGAACGCCCGCAGCCCGACGTAGAGCCCGCCCTCCGTGGCCAGCAGGCGGACCACGGTGCGCTCACTGGCGCTCGTGCCTTCGCGCGGGTCGCGTTGTGTGAAGTCGGTGATGCTGTCGGCCGTCAGCCAGGCGGCTTCGTCGAGGCGGCCGTCGAGGCGCAGGGCGCTCGCCGCGCGAATGATCGGGGGCGGTGCAACCGTGGCATCGGGGAGCTGCGCGGCACCGGCGGCGGGCACCAGGAGCGTTGCGGCGGCGAGGCGTGAACACCGGACACTGCGAGCGAATGCGCGTGCACGGGCGCAGGGGGGGAACGCGGCTGTCAAGCCGGGAAGTTACGGTTTCCGATCGGATATTGGCTAGCACCCGCTCCGTACAATTGGCGAGTGGCCGCACCGTGTACCGCCCGCCACTATGGGCCCATGTTCTCCCCCATTGCCCTTCCGGCGCGCGTCGCGCGTCGAGCACTGCTGCTGATGGCCCCGCTGATCTCGCTCGCTGCGTGCAGCGACACCGAAGAGGTCACCGGCCCGACGAACAGCACCGGTCCCACCCAGAGCATCACCGTCAACGCCGCCACCGGCTTCGTCTACCTCACACTCGGCGACACGGTGCGCGTAGCCACCGTCGCGGACGCCGCCGCGTCAACGACATGGGACGTGGGGATCTTCGCGTTCAACACCGTGGTCAACAGTGGCGCTGGTGGCCCGGGCGAGACGCGTGGCTTCTGCCTCTGTGCCGCCGAGCCGACCGTGGCCCGGTTGCAGGCGATGACGGCGCAGAGCGAGCTGGCCCGCTTCGACTCGGTGAGCGCGTCGACCGTACCACCAGCGACATCGTTCCGCGCCGACTCACTCGTGCCGGGGATCGATGGGTGGTTCACCGGTGCACCTGGCACGGCGGCGAGCGCGCGCGCGTCGCGCACCTTCCTCGTAGTCGACGGCACGTCCGCGCCCATCTATCACAAGCTGCGCGTCACGCAGCTCGCCGGCCCCACCGCGGCGGGCCCCGGCAACGTGACCATCGAGTGGGCGTCGCAGAGCGCGCCGTTCACCTCGCCGTTTGGGACACCGCGCACGCTCACGTTCGCGGTCGGGGCGCAGCCGGTGTACATCGATCTGACCACGGGAACGCAGGTCGCGTCCACCGGTCGCTGGCAGCTCCAGTTCCGCGCGTGGACCGTGCGTGCGAACAGCGGCGTCAGTGGCCCCGGCACGGTGAGCATCGCGCGCCTCGACAACGTCGATTTCGCGACGCTCACGGCGCAACAGGCGCTGGCCGTGCCCCGCGGACAGTTCGTGCGCGACAATCAGGTCGGTCCCTTCAGCACCAACGGATTCCAGGGCTCGCCCTGGCGCTACAACATCCTCGGGAACGACAATCAGGTGTGGCCCACCTTCGACGTCTATCTCGTGCGACGCGGCACGGCAACATGGAAGCTCCAGTTCACCTCGTATTACGGCCAGGGGGCGCAGGAGCGACAAGTGACGATCCGCTACGCGAGACTCACGCGCTGAACATCACCGTCGCGTGAGCATGCGCCTTCAAGCGCTCTCCGTCGTCGCCGCGATCGGCTGCAGTACGCCGCTCGCGGCGCAGCCGTTCGTGCTCCGCGGCGTCACGCGCGACGCGGCCGTCGATCGACCGCTCGGCTTCGTCGTGGTCATCGCGCGCAGCCTGTCGGGGGACTCGACGATCGTACGCGCCGACAGTGCGGGCCGCTTCGTGGTGCGGCTCCCGCACGGTGGCGACAGCGTGCGTGTGGAGGCGCGCCTGCCCGGCTACGCGCGGGAGCGGCGCACGATCGCCACTGCAGAGGCGCGCGCGCTCACGCTGGCGCTGCGCCCGGCGGCGCTCGCGCTCGACGCAATGGTGGTGACGGCCGCGCGTCGCGAGCAGAAGCTCGCCGAGGCCGTACAACCGACCGAGCTCGTCTCGCGACGCGACATCGAGCAGACCGGCGCGTCGGATGTGGCCAGCGTCCTCACCGAGCAGACGGGCATTCAGTTGGGCGGCGGACTGCCGGCGGGCGCCGGTGCACAACTGCAAGGCCTCGGTGAGCAGCGCGTGCTGGTGCT
>JALOPS010000279.1 GCA_025453745.1 Gemmatimonadaceae bacterium | reverse complement strand
AAACGTAAACAGGGGCCCCGCGTCGGTTCAATACGGGCCGCCCGTGTGACACGCTCCAAGACGCTTCAAGGGGTCCTTCAAGGGGTCAGAGTCCTTGAATGCGCGGCGCGAGCGCGGTTCAAGGGGTCAGAGTCCTTGAACGCGCGGCGGCTCGAGGGGTCCGGTTCAAGGGGTCAGAGTCCTTGAACGCACGGCGCGACCGCGACCGGAGGCGGTGGCGCCGAGCGACCGACTCAAGGACTCTGACCCCTTGAGGGACCGGGCGCCGTCGCATGGGCGCCGAATTTCAAGGACTCTGACCCCTTGAAGGTCTTCAAGGACTCTGACCCCTTGAACGGCTGGACCCCTTGAACGGCTGACCCCGTGAACGTGGCACCGTTGCGTCGCCGAGCTCCGTCGTTGATCGTCCACCGCATGGCCAGCGGGTGCCACTCCTGCATCAACCCAAGTCGTGTGCCTGTCGGCACTTGGCTCCGCGGGACCCTCGCGCTCCTCGCCTGGTCGGCCGGTGCAACGGCCCAGCCCGCTCGCACCGGCGCCGTCGCCGGCTACGTCGCCGACAGCCTCGCGCGGCGCATGCTCGCCGACGCCACCGTCGAGATCGTCGGGACCGACCTCCAGACCCGCACCGACCGGGACGGCCGATTCGCGATCGGGGGCATCCCCGCCGGCACGCATGCGCTTCGATTCGTGCATCCGGCCCTCGACGCTCTGGGCGACCTGTCGGTCCCGGACCGCACCGTCACCGTCTCTCCCGACGACACCACGTTCACCCCCCTCGCCATTCCCTCCGCGACAACGCTCTATCGAGCGCTCTGCGGCAGCGAACCCGTCGAGCAAACCGGTGTCCTGGTGGGCACCGTGCGCAATGCCACCACCGACGTCCCCATCGCCGACGTGGAGGTGGTGATCGCGTGGAGCGAACTGCGCGTACAGCGCGGCCGCAACGAGTCCATCACGAAAAGCGTCCGCGCCACCACGGCGCCGAGTGGGCAGTACAAACTCTGCGGCGTCCCCACCGACATCGAACTCGCCGCGCAGCTCTCACTCGCGCGGGAGCGCTTCGGCGTCGGCGAGCTCGCGCTGCACGGCGAACCCTTTGCCACCGCCGACCTGCCGATCGTCCCCGCCAACACACCCGCGACCGCGCCCTCCGCGCGCATCAGCGGTGTCGTCACCGCGCGCGGCACGCCCGTCAGCGAGGCCGCCGTCTTCATCCTGGGCCTCGAGCATCTGACCACCACCGATTCGGCAGGGCGCTTTCTCCTCGCGGAGGTCCCCGGCGGACGGCAGCGCGTCGAGCTCCGCCGAGTGGGCTTCGCACCCGCCGCATTCGTCGTCACCGTGCGCCCTGGACAGTCGATCGAGCAGCGCATCGAAATGGAGCCGGTGCAACTGCTCGCCGCGCGCACCGTCGAGGAGACGCCAATCGCAATCTGGGACTCGGTGGGCTTCGAGGAACGCCGCCGTCGTGGCAGCGGCACCTTCCTCGAGTCGAAAGAGCTCGAGAAGAGCGCGATCGACTTCACATCCGCGCTACGCTCGTTCTCCGGCTTTGCCGCGCGCGGCAATCCATTGCGCACCGGCGCGGTGGACGCACCCGATCGCGGCGGCTGCACACCAACGTTCTTTGTCGAT
Organism: Gemmatimonadaceae bacterium; assembly: GCA_025453745.1. Taxonomy (GTDB): domain Bacteria; phylum Gemmatimonadota; class Gemmatimonadetes; order Gemmatimonadales; family Gemmatimonadaceae; genus JALOPS01. The sequence goes on along the minus strand of JALOPS010000279.1, from coordinate 3,873 downwards.
GGCGTGATGATCGAGTCGCGCGGCAATGCCACGGGCGCCCCCGTGTGGCTCCGCCCCGAACAGATCCGTGCGATGGAGATCTACCGCAACCGCGGCTCCATTCCCCCGCGCTTTGCCCGCCTCGAGACGTGTGGTGCGGTCGTCGTGTGGACCCGCAATCGCTACCTTGAAGAAGAGTCGTACCGCAAGCGCGCCGCGCAGCCCGCGCGCCCAGCGCGTCCGCCGCGCTGACGCCGTTCTCCCTCTCCGACCCGTTGCCCGGCATGCGCCGACTGTCTGCACTCCTTCTCGTCTCGATGTCCGTCTTGGCCGGGTGCGCCAAGAGCGACGCGTCCGCACGCCCCGCAGCGACACCAGCCACGGCCGGCACGGCCAAGGCCACGAGCCGCACCGCACCCACCGACTCGATGGCCATCGCCGCGACGCCCGCCGACTCCGCGCTGCGCGCCGCTGCCGATGCCGGACGCATCACGGGCGCGGACAGCGCGCCCGTCTGGCTGCTCGTCGTCTCCGACTTCGAGTGCCCCTACTGCCGGCAGTGGCACCTCGAGTCGCACGCGGTCGTGCTGCGCGACTACGTCGCCGCCGGCAAGATCCGGCTCGCCTACGTGAACTTCCCGCTCCCCTCGCACACGCATGCACTCCCCGCCGCCGAAGCGGCGATGTGTGCGAGCGCGCAGGGCAAGTTCACCCCGTACGCCGACAAGCTCTTCGAGACGCAGCCCCAGTGGCACGAGATGGGATCGGCGCCCGCGCAGGAGCTTTTTGCCGACCTTGCGAAGGAAGTCGGGCTCGACGTGGCCACGTGGAACACATGTACGTCGTCCGGCGCCATGCGGCCGCTCGTGCTCGCCGATCGCGAGCGTGCGCGTCAGGCGAACGTGGGCTCCACGCCCACCTTTCTCCTGGGGCAGACGCGCATCCCCGGCGTGATGCCGTTGGGCGCGTTCCGCCAGGCGATCGACGACGAACTCGCGCGCGCCCGCGCGGCCAAGGGCGACAGCACGCGCACGCGCTGAGCGCGGCGCACGCGCGCCGGATGCACCCCGCACTCGTTCCGTTCTATCGAGCGGCCGCCGGCCTCGCGTCGGCGGCCGCTCATCTCGTTCCCGCAGGCGAGGGTAAGCTGCAACGTGCGCTCGCTGCGCGACGCGATGCCGTCACGCAGCTCGTGGAGTGGGCACGCACCACACGAGACCGTGCGCGACCGCTGCTCTGGATGCACGCACCAAGTGGGGGGGAAGGACTGCAGGCCCGCCCGGTCCTCGAGCAGGTGCGCACGACGCGACCCGACGTGCAACTGCTCTACACGTTCTTCTCGCCGAGCGCCGAACGCTTTGCCGCGTCACTCGCGGTCGACGGACGCGGCTATCTCCCGTTCGACACGCGCGGCGCCGCGGAGAGAGTGCTCGATGCGGTTGCGCCCACCGCACTCGTCTTCGCGAAGCTCGACGTATGGCCACAGCTCGTCGAGCACGCGGCCGCGCGCGGCGTGCGCACGGGGATGATCAGCGCGACGCTCCCGGTCGGCAGTGGACGGGGCGGCGTGCTGGCGCGCGCCCTGTTGCGCGATGCGTACGCGTCGCTCGATGCCGTGGGTGCAATCGACCCAGACGATGCCGCACGCCTGATCGCACTCGGCGTACGCGCCGAGCGCATCTCGGTGACCGGCGATACACGCTACGATCAGGTGGCGGCGCGCGCGGCGGCGGTCGATCGGCAGAGTGTGCTGCTCACGCGTGTGACCGCGGCGCGACCCACAGTCGTGGCCGGCTCGACGTGGCCAGCGGACGAACGCGTGCTGTTCGACGCGTGGACCACCGTGCGTCAGGCAGTACCGCGAGCACGGCTCATCATCGCGCCACACGAGCCGACGGAGTCGCATCTCGCGCCCATCGAGTCGTGGGTGCGCACGACATCGCTGCGTGGCGCGCGGCTCGCGCAGCTCCTCGACGGCTCCGCGTCGGCCGACGTGGACGTGGTGGTGATCGATCGCGTCGGCGTCCTCGGCGACCTGTACGCGCTTGCCGACATCGCCTTTGTCGGCGGCGGGTTTCATGCGGCCGGACTGCACTCGGTGCTCGAGCCCGCCGCGTACGGTGTGCCGGTGGTCTATGGGCCGGGTGGCGACCGCGTCCGCGACGCGCGCGCGCTCTCGACGGCGGGCGGCGGCCGCCTGGTGCACGATGTCGATTCGCTCGCGGGCTCCCTCACGCAGTGGCTCACGCAGGAGCGCGCGCGCAGTGCCGCGGGCGCTGAGGCGCGCGCGGTCGTCGAACGCGGGCTCGGCGCGGCGGCGAGATCCGTGGCGCTGGTGGAAAGCCTACTGCGGTAGCGTGCTGTCTCAGAGACGGGGGGCACGGTACGTGCGTCCGCCGCGAGAGTCCGCGCGAAGCAGCGCGTGTGCGAATCGGCACGCCGTTCATGCTCGATATCGCGGATACGCAACGGGCGCGGTGACCGATGTCACCGCGCCCGTGCATGGACTCCGTCCACCCCGACGTCAGCGCATGCGCGCGAGTCCGTTGGGACGCCAGACGAAGCCGATCGCAAAGCCATCGTCACCGCTGAATCGATTGCCCGTGAACGTGCCTGCCGCGCGGAACGATACGTTGCGGTTGAGCTCCCAATCGACACCGAGGTCGAAGTCGAGCGAGAGATCGCTGTCACCATCGCGTCCGTCACGCCCGGCATCGACCGAGACGAAATCGAGCGACACACGGGGATGCACGAACGGCGTGATCGCCATGTTGTTGTCGATCGCGAAGCGGTGTCCGCCCGAGACGCCGAAGGGGATGCGCAGCGTGGTGAACCCGTCGCCGAATGCCGCACCGACGCCCGCGGTGAACAGCAGATCGAGCGGCATGTCGCTGCTCGCCCGCGTGAGCTGCTTGCCGAAGTTGCCCGCGGCAAACAACCCGATGCCGCCGTTGCGACCGCCGCGATCGGCGAGGCCCAGATCGAGGCCAATGTGGGATGACCGATTGAGGCCCTCGCGCCATTGGAAGAGCGCGGAGGTGCCGCTCGCACTCACGAGCGCGCCGAGATAGTCGCGCGTGCTCACGGTGGGGATCTGCATCGCGGGGTAGGCCCAGGCCTGCGCGTCGAGGCGTGAGGCGGCGATCGCGAGGGACAGGGTGACGGCGAGGCGAGTGAGTCGCATGTGGGCGGGTTGAGGTGTCAGGGGTAAGACACGGAGAGGGGGGCGCGGGTTTCAACGGCGAAGAGCAGCTGGCAGTAGCCAGGCAGCTATCAGCTGAAAGCGTGCCGCTGAAGTCCAGCCTACCGCTGTCAGCTCACAGCTCTCAGCTGCTCTCGCGCGTTATGTCAACGGCAGCCAACGCGGACATTCACGGACGGTGAATCCGCCGGAGCTACAGCTGAGAGCTCGCGCAGTGCTGACAGCACCAGCCCCCACGCGCGTACGACCTGCGAAAGCAGCTGAAAGCTGAGAGCTGACAGCCGTCAGCTGGACTTCAGCAGCACGCTGAGAGCTGACAGCTGCCCGGCTACTGCCCTTACCCCTTCCCCTTCGCCGCCTCTGTCACCACGCGCACCCGATCCTCGATCACCTGCAGAAATCCCCCCGCCACCTCGAACTCCTGCGCCGCCCCGGACGCGCCCACCAGCCGCAGCGTCCCCTTCCCGAGCAACGTCATCAACGGCGCGTGCTGCGGCAGAATCCCCACTTCTCCATCGTGGGCCGGCGCCACGACCTGCGACGCCTGCCCCTCGAAGACAATCCGCTCCGGCGAAATGATCGCAACGTCGAGCATGCTCACGCCTTGAGCTTCTCGGCGTTCGTCACCACGTCTTCCACGGCGCCCGCCATGAAGAACGCCTGCTCCGGCAGGTGATCGAACTCGCCCGCGC
>JALOPS010000278.1 GCA_025453745.1 Gemmatimonadaceae bacterium | reverse complement strand
ACGAACGTCCCTGCTACTGAGCGTGCAGCTTGTCGTCTTTCTGATGGCTTGGCGGGCTTTCGAACGAGAATCGTCCGAATTCAACAAGCGAGCGTTTGGCTACTTCTCGTCATCATTGATGTTGTCTGACCATACTAAGCGCGAACGCAACGCTGGGCGATGCGACACCGACACAACGCTGACTACGGACGAGAATCGAGACTCTCCCCCAGGGCATTCACCGTCAGCACCGTGACGAAGATCATCGTCCCCGGTCCGATCGCCAACCAGGGCGTCGTCGTGAGCGCATTCTGCGCCTGATAGAGCATGTTTCCCCAGCTTGCCGTTGGCGGCTGCACTCCCACGCCAAAGAACGACAGCGCGCTCTCGAGCAACATCGCACGGCCGACCGCCAGCGTCGCAGCCACCGCAACAGTGGGCCACACCACTGGCAGCAGATGGCGCCAGAGCGTGCGCGCGGCACTGACACCCGTCGCGCGCGCTGCCTGTACGAAGTCGCGCGTGACGAGCGCGCGCAACTCCACACGCACCACGCGCGCAGTCTCCATCCACCCCACGGCGCCCACGAGCACAATGAGCACCGGCACGCTAGGTGCAAACGCCGCGCCCAGGAGCATGAGCAGTGGCAGCCGCGGCACGATGAGCGCCGCATCGGTGAGCCGCATGAGCGCGCGATCCACCGCCGCGGGCGCCACACCCGCGATCCCGCCAATCGCGCCGCCGAGCAGCGTGCTCACCAGCGCGGCCAGCAGTCCCACCGCCAGCGACACCCGCGCGCCATACATCGTGCGCGTGAACAGGTCGCGCCCGAGGTCATCGGTGCCGAGCCAGTGTGCAAGCGACGGTGCCAAGCGTCGTGCCGCGAGGTCCACGTCGTCGGGCCCACGCCCGATCGCCACAGGTGCCAGCACTGCCGCGGCCACGAGCACGCCGAGCAGCACGAGCGCCCGCCGTCGCTGCCTCATGCGAGGCGCTCGCGCACGCGCGGATCGAGCCACCCCTGCGCAACATCGGCGATCACGTTGGCCGCGATCACCGCAAACGCGCCGAAGAGGAGGAAGCCCATCAACACGGGATAGTCACGCCGCGCGAGCGCATCGGTGAACAGCGCGCCCAGGCCCGGCCAGGCAAACACGCTCTCCGTGACCACCGCACCGGATACGAGCAACGCCGCATCCAGCAGGGCGACCGTGAGAAAGGGCACGAGCGACGGACGCAGCGCGTGCCGTAGTCGCACGCGCCACGGGGCACCGCCGCGCGCACGCGCTGCCGTGACCCACGACTCCGCGAGCGTGCCCACGAGCGTCGCGCGCAGATAGCGTGACCACGCCGCGACCTGACTGATGGCCAGCACGAACGCCGGCAAGACGAGATACTGCAGACGGCCGCCGAGTCCGGTGGACGCAAAGCCGCTGCGCCCCGAGCTGGGCAACCAGCCGAGCCAGATGGCAAACACGAGCTGCGCGAGAAGCGCCGTCCAGAACACCGGCAGCGCGAGCCCCGCCGCACTTGCGGCGCGAATCGCGTGATCGGCGGTGCGATCGCGTCGTTCGGCGCTCACCACGGCGAGCGGCAGTGCGCCGAGCAGCGCCAGTGAGAGCCCGGCTCCGACGAGCTCCAGCGTCGCGGGGACGCGTTCGAGCAACCGCGCGAACACCGGACGACCGTCGACAAAGGAGTAGCCCCAGTCGCCGCGCACGACGCCGAACAACCAGCGCAGGTACTGCTCGGGCAGCGGGCGGTCGAGCCCCAGCGCGCGCTCGAGACGCGCGAGATCCTCCGGTCGCACGTTGGGGCTCGAGAGGTACGCGGCCAACGGGCCACCGGGCAGCGCGTGCAGCAGTGCGAAGTACGCCACCGAGACGAGCAGCACCAGTGGCAGCGCGGCACCCACCCGCCGCACGAGCAGCGCGCCCATCACGCCGCGCGGCGCGCTACGGCGCGATGCGCCACTGATGCACGTTCCAGAAGATGCCCGCGTTGGTGGGATTGCCCGTGAAGCCTTGCAGCGTCTTGGGTACCGCGTCGAGCCGCGTCACGTTGTAGAGCGTGATCTCCGGCGCGAGCTCCGCGATGCGCTGCTGCGCGGCGATCAGCAACGCCTTGCGGCGCGTCTCGTCGACCGTGCGATCGCTGGCATAGAGCAGCGTGGTGAGCGAATCGTCGCTCACGTAGTTGATGTTGCGCCCCGCTGGCGGCGTGCGGTCCTTCGCGAAGAAGAGCGTCAGCTCGGGGTCCGCCGGCATGTGCCACCAGTGGAGCATCGCGTCGAAGTCACCGCGGAACCAATAGCCGCTGATCGCCGTACCGTCGACGAGGCGCACCTCGGCGGCGACGCCAACGTCCTTCCACATCCGTTGCAGCGCCTGCGCCACGGTTTCGCGCGTCGTGAAACCCGCCTGCGTGAGCAAGGTGAACGCGAGCTTCGTACCGTTGTTGTCGCGCACGCCGTCGTTGTCACTGTCGCGCCACCCCGCGCTGTCGAGCAGCGCACGCGCGGCCGCCACGTCAAACGGGTAGTGGCGCACGTTCTCCGTGAACGCCCACGACAGCGGCTGGATGGGGCCGTGAATCACGGGGGCCAGGTCGTCGAGCAGCGCCTTGGTGATGAGCGGGCGATCGACTGCCATGGTGAGCGCGCGGCGCACGCGCACGTCGGCAAAGGCCGTCACACGTCGCTGGTTGAGCGTCACGTGTTCGTACGAGTTCCCCATGATCTGGTGCAGCGTGATGCCCGGCACCGCGCGCACCGCCGCGGCGCGGTCCCACGGCACGAGGGCGACCACATGCACTTCACCCGCAAGCAGTTGGTTGACGCGCGTGACCGCGTTGGGGATGAACTTGAAGAGGATCTGCCTGATCGCCGGCAGCGAGTCACCGCGCCAGTAGTTGCTCACGCGGTCGAGCAGGACATGTTCGCCCGTCTTCCACTCCTTCACCCGATACGGTCCCGTGCCGAGCGGGGCGCGGTTGTAGTCCGCCGCCTGATCGATGTCGCGCCCGTCGAGCAGGTGCTTGGGCAGCGTACCGCGAATGAACTGGAGCGCGTACGGCGCGTACACTTCCTTGTAATGCACGACCGCCGTGAGCGAGTCGGGCACATCCACGCTCGTGATGCGATCGAAGCCGTCGGTGCTTTCCGGATTCCACTTGGGATCGTTGATCGCGGCGACAGTGAACTGCACATCGTAGGCGGTGTGCGGCACGCCATCGTGCCACTTCACCCCCGGGCGCAGCTTCCATGTCACGTCCATCCCGCCGTCGCGCCGCAGCGTCACCAGCCCGTTCTCGAGCGTGGGGACGGTCTCCGCGAGCAGCGGAATGACGCGCATCTGCTCATCAGTCACAGTGAGCCCTTCGACCACGCATGTCTGGATGTCTTCCAGGATATGCGTCGCAAAGCGATTCATCGTGTCGGGCTCGCGATCGTAGCCGACGATGAGCAGCTCGTTGCTGGGGCCGCGACCACTCGCCGTGCGCGGTGCGTCGCGGCCACCTCCTTCGCCGCCGCCCCCGCACGCGGCCACGAGCGCCACGAACGCCACGAGCGCGAGGTGCATCCCGCGCCTCGTCATGCCGACGCTCCCGATTGCATGAGCTGCATCACCGTCGGCAGCGGCAGCGCGCCGTACGAGAGCAGGCGCTCGTGCCACGCACGCAGATCGAACCCCGGCTGCCGGCTCGCCGTCGCGCGTGCGGCGTGAATGGTCCGCGTGCCGAGCCAATACATGATCGCCATGCCGGGGAAGATCGCATTCTTGACCGCCTCGGCGTGGGCGGCCGCCGGGGTCATGAGCCCCTTCCGCTCATAGAGCGCCGCGACATCCTCGAGCGGCGCGCCGGCCGCGTGCAGCAGCAAGTCGGCCACGGCGCGCGCGCAGATGCGCACGCGTGTGTGCTGCTCGGCGACGCGCTCGAGCGGTGAGAGAAGTCCCAGCTCTTCGTACAGCTCCACCGCGTAGCACGACCACCCCTCGGCCATTGTACCGCCTGCCGCGAGTGCCAGCCGCGATGCGCCGTCGACCGCGGCGAGACGGGCCACCGGGCCGCGTGCACGGGCCTGCGCCCAGTTCTGCCGATGGTGGCCGAGACACGCGTGATGCACGACGTGATTGAGGCGAAGCTGCGAGCGGTTCCACTGCCTGAGCTTCGCCTCCTTCGCGGTGGCGGAGAGTCCGTCGATCCAGGGCACCTCGTAGCGATAGCGCGCCGGCCATTTCCACGGCGCGGGCGATCGATAGTAGAGATAGTAGAGGGCCGGTGACGCTTCGCGCGCCCACGCGGGGATCGGCTCGAAGACCACTTCGAACGCGTCGCGCGGCATCGGGATGACGCGATCGCCCGCAGAGGCGCAGCGATGCCATGCCTCTTCGTACTCCGCGAGGTAGCGGCCGGCGTCGGGCACGTCGGCGGCCAGGCGACGCTGCGCCTCCATGTAGTCGGACACGCCGGCTTCCGCGCAGCGCACGTCGAGCGTCGCGGTGGCCTCGGCGAGCGCGTCGCGCGCTTCGACGAGCAGATCGCGCGGCGACGCTGCACACTCATGGCCATCGGCCAGCACCCGTGCAAAGAGCGCCGGCCCCGCACTCCCCGCGTGCGCCTCTCGACTGGGGGGCAGGCCATCGAGCCACGTGCGCGTGCGCTCGAGCGCATGCTGCGCGTCGAGCAGCAGCGACACGAGCGACGACATGTCGTGGCCCGCGCCACCGGCGACGTGCAGCCATGCGGGCACGCCACGCGCCACGAGCGCGTCGACCGCATCGAGTTCACGCTGCGCACGCTCCAGCACGGCCGGATGCATCGCGCCGGGCACGATCGTCTCCGGCATCGCGTCGAGGAAGGCGGGCAGCTCGGCGATCCGCTGCATGAGCGCGGCCGAATGGCGCGCGGGATCGAGCGCGCAGTCGCGATCGTGCATGAGGCCGATGAGCCCGAACGCCGTCTCGCCCAACCAGAGCGACGGATTGCCGCGCACCATGTGCGTGCCGTCGAGCTCTTCGGCTTCAATGGCCAGCGCGCCGAGGGCGACCTGTCGATCGGCCTCGAGCACCGGGTCGATATGCGCATCGTGCGCGAGCAATTGTGCACGCATCGCGTCGACTTCCCCGCGCTGGGCCTCGAGTCCGGCGGGGCTCCAGTCGGGCCAACTCCCCGAGTGCGCGTGCAGTCCTGCGAAGGTTGCCGTGACCGGGTGCCGTCGCGCGTATCGCGCGACAAACGCCTCGGTTGCCGCCGGCGCGGTCACGTCCACGTGGGATGCTCGCGGTCGAGCGGCAGTGACACCCAACGGCGCTCGCGGTACGAGCGTTCGACGGCGTTGATCACTTCCTGCACCCGCGCCCCATCGACGAAGTTGCCTTCGGGTGTTGCGTTGGGGTCGAGGATCTCGCCGATGAAGCTCGAGACGAGATTGGCATAGAAGAGCGTGCGCCACGATTCGTTGGGCGAGCCGCCCGGCGGATAGAACGCGGGCGGCACGGTGAGCGGCTCGAACTCGACCGCATCCGGCTTGGCGCCGCGCAGCACTTCGCAGATCCCCTTCTCTTC
>JALOPS010000277.1 GCA_025453745.1 Gemmatimonadaceae bacterium | reverse complement strand
CGCGGTGTGCGCGGGCAGGGTACCGGGCCTGTAGCTCAGGTGGTTAGAGCGCACGCCTGATAAGCGTGAGGTCACAGGTTCAACTCCTGTCAGGCCCATACAGGGCAAGTGAGCGAAGGATCATCACTTAGACCCTCCCGGTGAATGCGCACGGCCCGCCCCCTCGGCGGGCCGTGCTGCGTTTTGCTGCATGGTGTCGCCGGGTTCGGGCGCGACTTCCCCGCGCGCGACCGCGCGGATCTTCGCGGCCTCGTCTGCCGCGTACAGGCGCTCCTGCTCGCTGTAGATCTGGTCCGGCACGCGCGATGTCGACCACCCGTCGGTCGCCCGCACGCCCTCGCGAGGTCCATGCGGACGCGGGGGCCGATCTCCTCGTCGATCGCGCCGATCTGGCGCCGGAGCGCCGCGCTGTCGGCCGACGAGCGGGCGCGCCGCTTGGGCTGGGGCCTCGCGGCTGCCACCTATGACGACGCGTTGTGGTTCTTCGTTCCCTGCCTCGTGGTGCTGCGTCGGGGTGTGCCAACGTCCTGCCGAGGACCACCACCTCCCCGCCGCGCTACGCCGCGGCGTCCTGCGACTCCTTCTGCCGGGCGGGGAAGACCCACGCAACGTGCTGTCCGACCGCCTCGGCGATCCGATCATGTCGTGCGCCCGCGCCGTCGGGTGACGGACGTAGATCACCTGTCACACGAGCGCCGGGCTCGCCGGGCACCGCCGGGCGATCTCCGCCTTGGTGACAGCGGCCGCGCGGCGTGGTCAGGATCGCCCGGCGATCGTGTGCGGGCGGCGGGGTAATGTGGCCGCTCCCTCGACGGGACGTGGCATGAAGACCTCCTCGACGGGCAGGCCGAGCCTCACGGCGATGGGCTCGTGCAGTCGAGCGGACGCGGGGTTTCCGCTGAGGACCAGCGACACGTGCGGCGCGCTAACGCGGAGTTCGCGCACGACATCCATCACCCGAACCCGACGCGTCGTCAGCTCGGCCTTGCGCTCCAGTGCGTTCATGCTGACTCTCCTGTCTAGCAAAGTTCTTTGCCTTACCGTCCGCCTTGGCAAAGCGAATAGGCAACACCGCGAGTATCTCGTTGGCCATTCGGTTAGTCGGTACCAGCCCTGCGACCGCCCCTCACGTGGCAGCTGGCACCCTAGGTGCGCGACTCCAACAAACCATGCTCGACCGCTCCCACTCGGGGCGGGACGTTGCTGCTGCCCTCGGGGTGCATGTGGCCACGGTCTCGGGTTGGCTGAACAACCGTCGCCAGCCGGAGCGCAGCGCACTGCGTAGCATGGCGGAGCTGCTCAAGGTCGACCCTGCGTGGCTCGCCTTCGGCGATGTGGGCCGTAGTGGTGCGCATCCGCCCAGTGCCGGTGGCTCATGCCGCGTGCAGGCCATCACAGCGAGCGCGTCAGGCACCGTCGGCACAGCGGTCGAGCGCGCCATCGCCGCCGGCCAGCGCGAGCTTGGCGAGTACTCGACGCGTGGGCTTGAGGCGGCGGTCGCTGATGCCCGGCGTCAGGTGGCGGGAGTCGCGGCGGAGGCGCCCGAGGCGGGCGAGCTGCCGCACGCGGGCGGGACGCCGGCGATCAAGGCGGCGCTCGATGCGAAGGTCATTGAGCAGCTGGGGGCGCCAAAGGTGGTGAACAAGAAGCGCTCGGCGGTGTGACCTTGGTGCCTCTTCTCCGTCCTAACTCTCGCGGTAATATGCCGCGTGTGGCATATTGTGCCTAACCGGCGGGATGGTGAATGGACCGGCGACTGGCATCTGCAGGAGCTGATCCAGTGCGATAGCCACGGGGAGCCGAGACACTTCGCCGTCAGCAGCACAATTGCCGAGGTTGCAGATCGGGCTACGCTTCGGCACATCCGAAGGGCGCTGCTGCTGGCGCGTGCAGCAGGCATCCCGCCGGTGATCACGCAGGGCCAGAAGCAAGTTGAGGCATGGAAAGGTCACTGTAGCGGAGAGACGAAGGAGAGCACGTTCTTCGTGCTGAAGGCGAAGCCGACAGAGTGGCGCTTCTACGCGATCGCCGACATGCATCTCGGCGTGATGACGTTCATCCTGGCCGTGCAGAAGAAAACGAACAAGAGAGATCGTGATGACTTCGAGCAATGCTGTCGCGCTGCGAGGCGCTTTCGGGAAGGAGCACAGTGTGCCGACCTTGCTCGTTTCTTGGACATGTGACGGCGAGCACGCTCGGCGTTCTCCACTGGCTCAGCGCCTTTCGCACGACGAAGAACTGCAGCGCACGCTTGCGCAGGACCTATCGGCCGAGCTACTGGAGAACTGCGTCCGGCTGAGGCGACTTCGGCGCATGTCGCAGGCCGAACTGGCGTCACAAATGGGGACGTCGCAGTCCTTCATCTCCCGCCTCGAGCGTGGTCTTGCCAATCCGCGTGCGTCGACGATCGAGCGTCTCGCGGAGGTGTTGGACGCCGCCATCCGGCTTGAGCTGATTCCGTGGGAGCAATGGCGAGGCGCGAAACGCGCGGCTCGCTGGTGGTCGGCGCAGTCGCACCCACTTTCGCTGAGTGAGCCGGATCGCATCGCGACGCGCGAGTCGTTGCCGCGCGGCAGCGATGCAAGCACGGCTTGGGTCGCTGGCCTTCAGGAGCTGCTCAGACAGATGCCTGCCGCCTCATTGCCCGAGTCCCAAGGAGCGACGGATGCCAAAGCCTAGAGAGGCGAGGCGTCTGCGCGAGCAGCAAGGCCGTCAGTCGAAGCGCGACGGCGCTGGCGCGGATAGTGTGCGTACCGTTCTCAACACACGACTGGAGGTCATGCCGCTTCCGTTCCCAATCATCGGCTACCACGTCACCGAAGCCAGCTATTCCGAAGAGGCGCTCGAAGTACCTATCGAGCAATCGAACTTGCCGGACGACATCAAGGTCGGTCATCAGCTTCAACTCACGAAGAATACCGGAGCTGTTCGCCTTTCGGTCAGTGCCATCGCGAGACGTAACGCGGTCGAGGCTCGCGCCTCGATCTCCGTGATTCTCATGTACGGAAGACCTGACGAGTACTCAGAACACGATCTGCTGCAAGCATTGTCGACAGCCGGCGTGAACACCGCGTTCGCCATGCTCCGCGCGGAAATGCACAACCTGACACGGAGCGGCGCCTTCGGCCCTGTTCAGCTCGATCCTGTGTTGTTGATCGTAAAGCAGCCCGACCCGAGCGGCGACATCGCAGCCGGTTGAGCAGTTGTGGGCCGATCCATGTCGCTAAGTGCGCTTGCCTTCCGCTCGTTGGCTACGCGGCGAACGCGACGCCGGCGCGAACCTCTTTCCACGTAGGGCGCATCGTGGTGAGAACTTCTGACGACGCATAGCGTGCAGACTGACTGGTCCTTCGAGGTCGGTGCCCGTATGCGTAGTAGTGATTGCACACCACGCGTTCATATTGCGATCACTCCTGAACGAGGAGCCGCTAATGCGAAGTCGGCTGATCTATGGCCTCGGCAACAACCTGAAGCTCATTCGTCGTCTTTCTCGAGAGCTCGGTTTCTACATCGTACTACTCTCGATGGTGATGGTGTTCGCAAAAATCACATTTGCCGAGTACGAGGCGAAGACGGCTCAGTTCAGCCTGACGGAGGTGCTGGCGGTCATCGCAGCTGCTGCATTCTCGGCTGCTAACCTCTGGGAGCTGCGCTTTGCTCGTAAGGTCGCCGCTACACCGATTCTCATTGCCGACGTCGAAGGTCCGGCACTACTCAATATCAGTATCGTGAATGCTGGACTCGCGCCTGCTTCGTTCGTCGAGTGCACGATATGGGAGGCAGATGCCGATGGGACCTTCTGTCCCCTAGAAACCCTCGCTAAGCAAGCCTTGGTCGGCGCGGGGGAGAAGGTCTCCGTCGGCCAGCTCGCGGCGGACTATGTTTCGATGGTTAACAAGCGGCTCCTCTCAATCAGTTATCGGGTACCATCTGGAACAAGAGATGCATCGACGTTTCTCTTCGGCCCTCGAGAGAGTGGACAGCCGAGGCCGGACGGCTCGGTAATGGCTCTTGAGATCGCCTATAACCTCAAGCTGTGGGATTTCAAGCGAACCATTCAGCGTGAGTTTGATCGCAACCAGTGGAGAGCACTTGGAGGAATCTGGAAGGTCGTAACGGCAACTAGGTTCCCTCGGCTCCAACTCCTCATCGTGGGCCGCTTCGGAGCGGAGATTCGCCGCCACGAGCTTCAGCTAGTTCCGCTTGACGATGTCTCTCAGGTCAAGCTCCAACTCGAGCAGGTGCTCGCCTTCGAGCGGAATCGCTTGCTCAACGAGCAGTAGCGTCGGTGTCCTCGGGCCAGGCAACTCTTGATCCTCGGTGCAACACCGCCGCGCATTCTGCAGTCAGGGGTCGCAAGGTCCCGTCCAGCACGAGGTGCCGAGCAAGAGCGAAGAGGTCATCGGTGGGCAGGCAGGCGTGGCCGAGGTAGTGCCCATCGGCGTCCAGGCGCACGTAGCTGTGGGCGGGATGCCGGGGCCACAACCCGACGAGATCGCCGTCGCGACAGGCGATCGGCAGCAAGGTCGGGCGGCAGCAGAGCAGATAGGCGCCGGGGGCGAGAGCGCTCACGTGGGCTCCCGCGATGTAGTTGCGACGCTCAACCCGCGCGGCGCGCAGAAGTTCCGCGACTCGTCCCGCGTCCGTCACCACCGCGTCGCCTCGAGCGCGGCGAACGAGGCACCATGCGCGGCGGATCTGCAAGGTCGGCAGGTGTCTCCCCACGTCGACGCGCACGGGCGCGCCGTGCACGGTGCTCAGGAGGAACGCGAGCGTAGCGCGCGCATTGGCCGCGCGATGGGGATGGTGGACGACGTAGAGGGCGGGGGGCATGAGTGCACGGTACCGGCGCCGTCATCCCGCCGTCATCTCCCGCTCGCGATGTGTGACGCCCAGTGACGCACGGTACCTGAACTCGTTCCCCGTATAGAACGAGGCATCACCGCGAGATCGCTCGCTGCGCCACGCTGGCCACGGCACCACTGAGGGGGGAAGACCATGTTGGACGCATTGCGTGCGGTACGCGAAGTGCTGCTCTCGCTCGATTCGGATCTCCGTCGCCACTGCGACAGCGACGCGCGGAAGGATACGCTTCGTGTACGCCGGTGGGTCAGCCGGGCGAACGCTCGGATCGCGACGGAGGTGGGCGCGGAGGCCGCAGCGCGACTCTTTGGAGAGGCGGTATTGGACTACGAACTCGACGCATCACGCCTCGTGGAACTGCTGCGTGCCGATATGGTTAGCTTGCTTCGCGAAGTGGAGCGCGCGCCGGAGCGCTAGGGCGAGATGCCCTCGCGCGGCAGTCGACGCTGCATGAGCGCGAGCGCGCGACGGAGCGGCTGCGGGAGGAGCGGCGGCAGCACATCGCGCACCGCCGTCGACTTCAGGTGGTCGTTGGGCCTCACGTTTTGCGAGTCGTCCTTGCGCTCGTCCTGGGGAACTCGCTTCGCGATTTGCTAACTGCTGTGATGCAGCGAGGCGCGCGCGGCACTCATCGGGCATGGATGCCATGTGCTCCGTGGTGGTTCGCTACAGTCGAGCTCGCTTGGCAGGGGGTTAGCTATTGTTTCAAAGCACTTTAACCTCG
>JALOPS010000037.1 GCA_025453745.1 Gemmatimonadaceae bacterium | reverse complement strand
GGTGCGACCGGTGCGATGGACGGGAGTGCCGCCGGGGCGATCGGCGCCGCCGGCACGCGCGTGAGCCGCTCGTTGCGCTGCTGTGCCGCCGACCGATCCCGACGCCGCTGCTCGAGGCGCGCGACGCGCTCCGCCAGTCGCGCTTCCGCTTCCGCGAGCGCGATCTCCAGCGTGTCGAGCAGCGAAGCGAGCGCATCGGCCGTCTCGTCGAAGTCGAAGTCCGCCGGCGGTTGCGAGGGGTCGTACTCCAGCCACACGCGCGTGCCCGGACTCGCCGAGTCGGCGATGCAGATGCGCATCCGTCCGTCGCCGCTCAGCACGAGCAGGCGCATCGCCACCCCACCGGTGCTCTCCACGCGGGTGTGGCGAAGGACATGCTGCGACAGCCCGCGCGAGTCGCCGGCACCCGACGGCAGCCGCAGCAGCGGGATTTGCGAGGCGGGCACCTGTTGCAGCAGTCGGGCGGCCTGGCGCGCAAGGTTGGCGAGATACACGGCCGACTGCCGATCGTGTCGACGGGTGTGCTCCGTCAATGCACGAGCGCGCGCCCCGAGCACCGCGGCGCGCCCGAGCAATGACTTGAGGCGCGCCCGTTCGTGCTGGTCATCGGCCGGCATCGCTCGCGCCGCTGCGACGGAGTCAGCGGGTGCGGGCACCCAGCAGTGCCTCGATCGTGTCGATCAGTACCTGCTCATCGACGATCGGCTTCGTGATGTACGCATCGAAGCCAAGCGCGAGGAAGCGCTCGCGATCGCCGGCCATGGCATGCGCCGTCAACGCGATCACGGGCAGATGCGCCCACTCGAGCGAGGTGCGCATGCGGGCCAGCACTTCGGTGCCGTCCATCCCCGGAAGCGAGATGTCGAGGAGGACCAGCTCCGGCACGGACATCGAGAGCCCGTCGAGCGCGTCGACGCCGTTCTCGTACTCGTCGATGTCGTAGCGGTCATCGAGCAACGCTTGCACGAGCAGCCGGTTGTCCGGGTTGTCTTCGACCAGCGCAATGCGCGCGCGCCCGCCGATGCGCGTCGATGGCGCCTCCCCTTGCGGTGCGGCCTCATGCTCCACGCGCGCGACCGCTGCACGCAACGCGGTCGTGGCGGCGGCGAGCGACTGCTGGAGCTGCGGGAGCTGAGCGGCGACTGCGTCGCGGTCACCGGCACGGGCATCCAGCTCGAGCGACGCCGCCACCTGATAGAGCGCCTTGGCGCCCACGTTGCCCGCCGTGGACTTGAGGGCGTGGGCGGCCTTCATGACGCTGTCGAGGTCCCCGTCGGCGAAGGCCTGCACGATCTGACCGGCCCGCTGCGGCGCGTGGGTCTCGAACAGCGCGGACATCTGCTGCACGAACCCCGGTCCACCGACGGCGGCGAGCTTGCGAAGGGCATCGAGCGAGAGATCGGCGTCTGACACGGCGGGTGCGGGTCGGGGGAGCAGGGGCATCGGCATGCGAATGCCGCCAACACTTCGCAGTGTCGGTCGCTGCGTGACGCCGCTGAACTGCACGCTCCCGTCGTTCCCTCGTACGCGTAGCTTCCGGCCACGTGCCGGTCCCCCCGCGTGACGGCGGGCCCGCTTACGAAACACCGCGCCGTCCGGCGCGTACCACTCGACAGCCCAGTCGCCCTTCTCCTTTCGCCCCAGTCGTGCCCGACGCCTCACCGACCCGACCGCACGCGTCCGCCACCGGCGCGCCGCCCGCCCGCATTCTCGTCATCGACGATGAGGCGGGGGTGCGACAGGCGCTCGCCCAACTGCTCGAGTACGAGGGCTACGAGGTGGCCACCGCGAGCGGCGGCGCCGAAGGGCTCTCGAAGCTCGAGGCGCAGCGACCGCATCTGGTCTTCCTCGACGTGAAGATGGCCGGCATGGACGGCCTCGACGTCCTGCGGCGCATCAAGCAGCTCCCCGATGGCGATCAGGTCACGGTGGTCATGATCTCGGGCCACGCCACCATTCAGACGGCGGTCGAGGCCACACAGCTCGGCGCGTACGACATTCTCGAGAAGCCGCTCGATACCGATCGGGTCCTGGTCCTGTTGCGCAACGTGCTGGCGCATCGCTCGCTCACCGAAGAGAACGCGCGCCTGCGCGAGCGGATCGAAGCGCGTGATGAGATGGTGGGCGAGTCGTACGCGTTGCGCGCGCTCCGCGAACGGATCGAAAAGGTCGCCGGCACGCCGGCGCGCGTCCTCATCACCGGCGAGAACGGGAGCGGCAAGGAGCTCGTGGCCAAGGCGATCCATCGCCACTCGCCGCGCGCGAAGAAGCCGTTCGTGGAGGTCAACTGCGCGGCGATCCCCAGTGAGTTGATCGAGAGCGAGCTCTTCGGCCACATGAAGGGGAGCTTCACCGGCGCCGTCGTCGATCGTGCCGGGAAGTTCGAGGCCGCCGACGGCGGCACGCTCTTCCTCGACGAGATCGGCGACATGTCGCCCTCCGCGCAGGCCAAGGTGCTGCGCGTGCTGCAGGACGGCGTCGTTACCCGCATCGGCAGCGCCAAGCCGATCACGGTCGATGTGCGCGTGCTCGCCGCGACCAACAAGGTGCTCCCCGAGGAGATCGCTGCCGGGCGCTTCCGCGAGGATCTGTTCTATCGCCTCAACGTCGTGCCCATCGTGGTGCCGGCACTGCGCGAACGGCGCGATGACGTCCCGCTCCTCGTGCGCTGGTTCCTGCAGCAGTTCGCGCGCGAGCACGGCATGCCGGCGCGCAGCATCACCGACGAGGCGCTGCTGGTGCTGCGCGATCAGGAGTGGCCCGGCAATGTGCGCGAGCTGCGCAACACGGTCGAACGCCTCATGATCCTCGCCAGCGGACCGCGCATCACGGCCGCGGACGTCGAGCGGCTGATGGGGCGCGGACCGGGGGATGCGACGCCCGCGGGCGGCGGTGTCGCGGGGCTCGGCGGCCTCGAGCAGATCGCGACCTTCGAGGCATTCAAGGTGGCCGCCGAGCGCGCGTTCCTGCTCGCCAAGCTGCGCGCGAATGACTGGAACGTCTCCGAGACGGCGCGAGTGCTCGACATGCCACGCTCGAATCTCTACAAGAAGATCGAGCGTTACGGCCTCACGCGAGAGTAGCGGATCGATGGCGAATCGCGATTGGGATGCGGAGCTCAAGAAGATCGATCAGCAGCTCTCGTCGCTGTCCGACGAACAGTTGCGTGCACCGGCCCCGGCGGCGCCGGGTGGACGCGGCGCCGGCGCGGCGGTGGCGGGGCGGAGCGCACTTCCCGCTCCCGCGGCCGCAGTCGGGGCGCCCTCGGCGGGCGTCGTGCGCGGCGCGCCGTGGTTGGCATACCTGCGCGCGCTCATTGCGGCCGGTGGCGTGGCCGGACTCGTGCTCTGGCCGTACACCCGGTCGTGCGGACCGGTCGGTGCGGCGTACGTCGCCTCGGCGGGTGTGGTCGCGTTGGCCGGGCTGTGGGCGATGCTCGGTGGATGGTCGCGACGGTCGGCGCTGGTGCATGGCGTGGGACTGCTCTCGCTCCTCAGCGCGGCCGTGCTGGCGGGTCTCGAAGTGCTGCCCAAGGTCGGGTACGCGATCCCCACCGTCGCGCACCCGGCGACGTGGCAGTGTGATGTGGGCGGGCCCGCGTCGCCCGGCGTGACGGCACCCCTCACGACACCCGGCACGCCCGCGCCGTCCCCGGCACCCGGTGCGACAACGCCGCCCCCGAAGGCCGCGCCCCCGCTCAAGCTCTGAGCCGCCGGCTAGCTTCTGCGGGCCGTCGCCGGCGATGCGCGCCGACGGGCGGCACCGTGTTCTTCTTCCTCTGCCATGACCGACTTCCGCAACTTCATCGGCGGCGCGTGGGTCGCGCCGTCGACGGGCGAGTACTTCGAGAATCGCAATCCGGCCGACACGCGCGACCTCATCGGCCGCTTTCCCCGTTCGTCGTCTGCCGATGTGGCCCAGGCGGTCGAGAGTGCGCGGCGCGGCTTTGCCCGGTGGCGCCGCACGCCCGCCCCGGCCCGCGGTGACGTACTCCGCCGAGTGGGCGATCTGCTGAGCGCGCGGAAGGAGGAGCTGGCCGACCTCATGACGCGCGAGATGGGCAAGCCGCTCGCCGAAACGCGCGGCGATGTACAGGAAGGGATCGACACGGCCTACTACGCGGCCACCGAGGGGCGGCGACTCTTCGGCCACACCGTGCCGAGCGAGCTCTCGCAGAAGTGGGCGATGAGCATGCGCCGTCCGATCGGCGTCGCGGGCATCATCACGCCGTTCAACTTCCCGCTCGCCATTCCGACGTGGAAGATGTTCCCCGCGCTGCTCTGCGGAAATGCGTGTGTCTTCAAGCCGGCCGAAGACGTGCCGCATACGGGGCACGTGTTGGTGGAGATTCTGCTCGAAGCCGGGTTGCCGCCCGAGGTGATTCAGCTCGTGCATGGCTTTGGCGAAGACGTCGGCGCGGCGATCGTGTCGCATCCCGATGTCGCGCTCGTCTCCTTCACGGGGTCGACGGCGACGGGAGCGCTCGTCGGCGAGACGTGCGGCCGGATGCACAAGCGCCTCTCGCTCGAGATGGGTGGCAAGAATGCGCAGATCGTGCTCGATGACGCCGATCTCGATCTCGCTGTCGACGGCGTGCTCTGGGGCGCGTTCGGCACCACGGGGCAGCGGTGCACGGCGACCAGCCGCCTCATCCTGCAGGCCGGCATCCACGATGCGTTCCTCGATCGACTCGTGGCACGGGCGACGGCGCTGCGACTCGGTGACGGACGCGCTGCGGGCACCGACGTCGGCCCGCTCATTCACGAGACGTCTCGCGAGAACGTCGAGCGCTACGTCGAGATCGGGACGCGCGAAGGTGCCACGCTGGTGACCGGTGGCGCTCGCGCCGCCGACGGCGCGCTGGCCCACGGCACGTTCTTCCAGCCGACGATCTTCGCGGGCGTGCGTGCGGGGAGCCGGATCGAGCAGGAAGAGATCTTCGGGCCCGTGCTCTCCGTCGTTCGTGTGGCGGATGCCGACGAAGCGTTCCGGGTGAACAACGGCGTGAAGTACGGGCTCAGCTCGTCGCTCTACACCCGCAATGTTGGACTCGCGTTCCGTGCGCTCGAAGAGCTCGACAACGGGATCACGTACATCAATGCACCGACGATCGGCGCGGAAGCCCATCTGCCCTTCGGTGGTGTCAAACAGACCGGCAACGGCCACCGCGAGGGGGGCTGGGAGGTCTACGAGTTCTACTCGGAGACCAAGGTGGGCTACGTCGACTACTCCGGCACGTTGCAGCGGGCGCAGATCGACAACTACTGACACCTGCTGATCGCACCCCTCGCGCGCGTCGCGGCGCGGGGGGCGCCGTCACGTTCTGGTACGCGCCGCACGAAATTGTGTGTTCGCGGGGGGCAGTCCGACTTGCCCCGGCGCGGTGCGCCGCTTTTGTTCCGGGCATCACTTGCGCCGTCTCCGCATGCCGACTCGTCCCGCTGCTGGTCCCGCATCCGATCTGCGAGTCGTGCACGAGCGCCGCGAGCGCGTGCACACCGCCTCGGCGCGGGCCGACGCGCTACGATCGATCAACCGTCCGCGCACCTCCTGGCGGTGGCTGTGGCGCACGCTGACGATCTTCCAGGTCGCCGCGCTGAGCTTTCTCATTGCGCGCGCACTCGTCATCGAGGCGTACAAGATTCCGTCGACGAGCATGCAGGGCACGCTTCTCGCCGGTGACTTTCTGCTCGTCAACAAGTTGCCGTTCGGTATGACGGTGCCGTTCACGCAGGTGCGCATGCCCGCGACGCGGACGCCGCAGGCCGGCGATGTCATCATCTTCGCGTGGCCTCCCGATCCGTCCAAGACCTTCGTCAAGCGTGCCGTGGCCGTCGCCGGTGATACGGTCTCCATGGTGCGCGGCACGCTCGTGCGCAATGGTCGCGTGGTGCCGGAGCCCTATCTCCGTGCGGCGGCGGATTCGCTCGGACGCGCCGAGGTGGCGTCCACGCCGTGGGCCGGTGCCGACGTGTTCGGATGGCAGCGGGCGTTCCTCGCGAGCGCGGCACGGTACTACTATCCGTCGCGTGACGATTGGGGCCCGCTCGTCGTGCCCCCACGCAGCGTCTTCGTGCTCGGTGACAATCGCGCCAATTCGCTGGATTCGCGGTATTGGGGGTTCGTGCCCGATTCGCTCTTGCGCGGAACCCCACTTGCGGTCTACTACAGTTACACGCCGGACAGCGCGTCGGCGGCCCCCTGGGTCACCCGGGTGCGCTGGCATCGCATCGGCCGGCGCGTCGAATGACCACGCACGATTCGCCACCCCCCGCAGATCGCATGGACTCCCGAGAAAACGGTAAGCGCACGACGGGCGTCGGAGCGCGCAAGCGCGCGGTCGGCGATGGCTCGCTCGATCAGTACCTGCGGGAGATCAGTCAGTATCCGCTCATCACGCGCGAGCGCGAGGCGGAGCTGGCGGTGCGCATTCATCAGGGCGATCAGGACGCGCTCGATGCGCTCGTGCGCTCGAACCTGCGCTTCGTCGTGAGCGTGGCCAAGAAGTACCAGAATCAGGGCGTGTCGCTCTCCGATCTGATCAACGAGGGCAACCTCGGCCTCATCCGCGCTGCGCACAAGTTCGACGAGACGAAGGGGATCAAGTTCATCTCCTATGCGGTGTGGTGGATCCGCCAGTCCATTCTGCAGGCGCTCGCGGAGCAGTCGCGCATCGTGCGCGTGCCGCTCAACCGGGCCGGCGAGCTGCATCGCATCGGCAAGCGCGCCAGCGCGCTGCTGCAGGAGCTTGGCCGCGAGGCCACGCACGCGGAGATCGCCGAGGGGATGGACATCTCGGTGGAAGAAGTGGCGCGGACGATGTCGATCCAGCAGGGACACCTCTCGCTCGATGCACCGCTGACGCCGGGCGAGGACAACCGGCTGCTCGACTACCTGCCGGATGACGAGTCGCAGGCGCCCGACGAGCAGATCTTCGACAAGGCGCTCGCGGAGGTGATCGAGGAGTCGCTGGGTGCGCTCAAGGAGCGCGAGGCGCGGATTCTGCGCTTGTACTTCGGGTTGGACGGCTCGGAGCCCATGACGCTCGAGGAGATCGGCGAGAAGATGGGGATCACGCGGGAGCGCGTGCGCCAGATCAAGGAGAAGGCGCTGAGCCGGCTACGGCATGTGAGCCGTGCGCGGGCGCTGGAGAGTTTTCTGGGGACGTGAGAGCGGTGGCGGGTGCGATCAACGCGTCGTGCGACGCGTTGATCGCGGTTGGGAGCGCACCGCCTACGGCGTCGGCCGGAGAGTCACGACGACGGGAACTGACGGGACGCAGCCGTTGATTGGTTGCACGTCGGCGGTGGTCTGTGCCGACACAAAGCCCGGTGCGCTGACCGTGATGCGGTACGTCCCGGTTCGAAACGCCATGACGGCGTCGACCGGATTGTTGGGATTCCCGCGCGATACCGGGCCCTCTGCGGAGGCAGTTGGCGGCGTGAGTCGATCAATGCGCGCGAGGGCGACTGAGTCGAGGCTGCGGAGTGTGCCGGCCTCCACGACGCGCAGGGTCATGCCCTGGGTGCCCGTGCCGACGCACGTGAGCGCGTCGGTCTGGCATCCGGTGCTGAGCACCAGTGCGAGTACTCTCACGCACGCCACGCGCCACATGCGTGGAATATGGTGCACGATCGGCGGATGTGACGCGGCGCGCGAGGGACGCGGACCGTCGCTACTCGGGCGGAAACCGCCGTCTCGCCGCCACTGTGCGCTGTCCCACCGTGATCCACACCGCCGCACACCAGCACCACGCGATCGGACCGATGTACGCCGGGAACAGCGTGAACAGCACGTAGGTGATCGTCGTCTCGCCCGCCTCGGCGAGCCCGGCGGTGAACTGCACCGATCGGTTGCCCGTCTTCTGCGCACGCGCCTCGAGCAGCGACGACAGCACGAGCGTGCTGGTCGATGCAAGGACATACCCGACGAGCGTCAGGTACCAGACCACGCTCCAGCGCGGATGCTGGACGGCAAACGCCACGAGCATGAGCGAGTACGCCGCCATGTCGAACGTGACGTCGAGAAACGCACCAAACGGCGAGGTCCGCCCGCTCTCGCGCGCGACGAGTCCATCGAACCCATCGAGCACTCGGCTTGCGAGCCAGAGCAGGAGGCCGCTCCATCGCCACCCGGTGACCACCAGGGCGGCGGCGCCACACGCGAGTACGAACGCGACGCTCGTTATCGCGTTCGGCGACGCTCCCGCACGCGCGAGACCGCGTGCGAGCGGGGCGAGCCGAGCGGCAAAGACCGCGCGAAACGGTTCGTCGAGCATGGCGCGGGAACGTAGCCCGCGATCACTCCGTCGTCAGCGGGCCCACCGCAGCGTGAGCTGTACCTGCCGCGGCGTGCCGGGCGAGAAGAGCAGCACCGGGTCGCCGGGCCGACCGAACTGTGTGCGACTGCCGCCGCCGCCGATCCCACTCGCGAAGCCCGACCAGTTGGTGGCGTTGAAGAGGTTGAACAGCTCCGCGCGTACTTCGAGATCGCCGCGCCGCGTGGGCAGGGCGTAGGCGCCGCTCAGATTCACCGTGGTGAAGCCGGGGAGGCGTTCGCCGTTGCGCGGCACGCCGAAGAAGCGGTCGGAGTTGCCGGTGAACGCGCTGCCGCGCACGCCGCCCGTGCCGAGCAGGTCGAAGCGCGAGACGCCGTTGGCGCCCGCGACGCCGGCCACACGATTGATCGGTTGGCCACTCTGGAAATCGCCGATGACCGCGAGCCGCAGGCGACGATCGAGCAGTTCGTGCACCGAGCGGACAGTCACCTTGTGGCGGCGATCGTTGTTTGCGTCGGCCCATTCGTCACTCGTGCAGGCGGCGCCGGTGATCACGTCGCGGCGATCCTTTCGGAAGCAGTTCGCGTTGATCGCAGCGAAGTTGATGTCTTCCGCGTCGGTCTGCGCGCGCGAGAGCGTCCAGTTGGCATCGATGGCCCAGCCGCTGCTCAGCCGCTTGCGCAGTTGCGAGTAGAGCGCGAGGTAGCGTGACGTGCCGCCCGACGCCGCGCTGTTGAGCCGGCGGTAACCGGTGGTGCGCGGCGATAGTGCCCGGAACTGATCGGCGGGGCAGCTCGTCGCACTCGTGCACGGACGATTGGTCACGTCGGCTGCACCGATCTGCCGCGAGACCGGATTGAGGTCGATCGACCATGGAAGGTCGCGCGTCTCGACCCACACGCCGTCGAGCGAGAGTCCCCAACTGCGCGCGAGCTCGACCTGTGTGCCCAGGGTGGACTGATAGCTCATCGGCGAGCGCAGGCCGGTCGCGAAGGTGCGGAAGACTTCGCGCGGTGGCAGCGCGGCCTGTGACGCACGCAGTTGCTGCGGGGTGGGGCCGCGCAGGTACGCCGGCGCATCGCTGCCCGCGAAGCTCACGACGGCGTTGCCCTGTGGGCCAAGCTGGATCGCGTCGGAGTAGATGGCGTAGGGCAGCTTCCCGCTGTAGGCGCCCACGCCGCCGCGCACGACCATCGACGTGGAGCGCTGCCAGTTGAACGAGAGGCGCGGCTGCAGGTTGTCGAGGTCGGCGCTGCTTTCGCCGCGGCCGGTCATGTCGTCGTAGTCCCAGCGCAGTCCAGCGATGAGCGTGAGGTCGCTGCGTGGCGTCCAGCGGTCTTCCACGAACGCGCCGTAGACGGTCTGCCGGAGATCGACCTGCTGCGGCTGCGCATCGATGGTGTAGCTCTGAACGCGCGCCGTGGCGGGGATGTCGGCGAAGCCAAGCGTACGACCGGTCGGCGTCTGGATGTTGCCGTCGTTGAACACGGTGTACGCCCCGTTGGGGTTGGTACCGGCGGCAAAGAGCTTGAAGCCGGCCGTCACCACGTCGACGCCGGCCCGGAGTGCGTGGCGGCTGCCCAGCTGCGCCTCGACCACATCGCGGAACTGCCACTGCGTCTCGCGATTGTCGAACACGAAGTTGCTCGACCCGACCACCGCCTGTGTGCGGAAGTCCGGCGTGATCACCGTGACCTGCGGCTTGGAGAAGTCGCTGGCTGTCGGCGGGAAGTACCACTTGAACGTGCCGAGCTGGATCGACGCGGTGTTGCTCGCGGTGGCCCCGCGGAGTGCGCTGCGGTGCGTGAGCGCGGCGAGGATCCCTTCACGGCGCGTGGTGATGTCTGCTTCTGGCGTGACCACGCCCGAGCCGTTGCCCTGGCGGTCGACGAGCGAGCCCGCCGCGCGTAGTGTCGTGGATTGCGTGCTGCTCCAGCCGTGATCGAGGCGCGCGAAGGCCTTCACTTTCTGCCGGCGCTCCGTGCCGAGGAAGGGTGCGAGCGCGGTGGAGCCGATCCGGTCTTCCGTTTCGTCGGTGTACTCGAGCGCCGTGCTGTAGAACGTGCGATCGGGGCGCAGCGCACCGCGCACGGCCGCGCCGAACTGCGAGCGCGTGAAACCGTCCTGCTGCCGCTCGAGCGCGGCGGGAATGCCGTTGAAGGGGAGTTTGTTGCGCGCGTCGAGCGGACGACCGGGGCGATTGAGCGCGACGACCTCCCACTGCGTGCGATTGCCGCCGGCGAGTGTCTGCGTGTTGATGACGCCATTGCCGCTGCGGCCGAACTCGGTGGAGTAGGTGTTGACCATGGCATCGAGGCGCGCGATGCCCGCGAGCGGGAACTCCACGCGCGGGCCGCCGAGAAAGCCTTCGGTATTGTCGAGGCCATCGAGCAGGTACGGGGTGTAGAGCGAGTTCTGCCCGTTGATGGACAGCGGCGGGGCATCGCCGAAGAAGCCCGTGGACTGGGCAACGCCGGGGATGTTGAAGAGCAGCGCCAGCGGGTCGCGCGCATCGGTGGGGAGGCGTTCGAGTTCCGCGCGCTCGACGGCGGCGCCGGTCGAAGCGTCGAGGGTGTTGATGAGCGGTCGGTCGCGCGACGTGGTGACGGCGACGGCGTTCAGTTGCACGCGCGGCTCGAGCGTGATGGCCAGATCGCGGCGCGCGCCGGCGGCAAGCGGTCCGACTGCCGCGGAGCGCGGCAGAAAACCGAGCGCGCGCGCTTCGAGTGTCAGCGCGAGCGCGGGGGACACGGCGAGTGTGAAGCGGCCATCCGTATCGGTCAGGACGCCGCTGTCACTCGTCGCCGGCTGGAGTTGTCGGACGCGGGCCCCGGCGATCGGGCGCCCCCCTGGTGCGCGTACCACTCCGGTGACGGTCGCGCGCGCGCTTTGCGCGCGAAGGGGGGCCATGGTGCCCAGTCCGCCGATGAGCCACGTCGCCACAACGGTCAGCCTGCTGCGCATGCGCAATCCTCTGTCCTGCGAGTGAACGTATCTGGGGTAACTTGCCCCGCGATGATGCCAGCACCAGCGCCAGCATCGCGAATACGCTCCCGCACCCAACGTCGGATTCCGTTCAAGGGGTCAGAGTCCTTGAAATCCGTTCAAGGGGTCAGAGTTCTTGAAATCGAATCCGTTCAAGGGGTCAGAGTCCTTGAAGTCGACCGAACCCCCGCGAGTCCTTCCGAGGGCGCAGTGACGTCGGCAGTGCTCACGTAAGTCGCTGTTGCACCACCGAATGTGCGCCGCGCACGCACCCCTGGCGCGGACTCCGACCCCGAAACGCCCGGCTTCAAGGACTCTGACCCCTTGAACCGCGCCGCACTGCAAGCACTCTGACCCCTTGAACCGGCCCGACCCCGTGACCTGCGTGACTCCGCAAACCCATTCAAGGACTCTGACCCCTTGAAACTGACTGCGTGGATCGACGGCGCAGGCTTCCTCGCCGTCGTCGCCCTCATCGCGTGGGTGGGGCAGCAGCGTACCCGCAGCGCCGCCGGCTACATGGTCGCCGGCCGATCGATCGGCCTCGGCGCGCTGGTGGCCACGCTGGTCATGACCGAGTTCAACACCTCCACACTGCTCGCCTTCGCGGCGGCGGGGTACAGCGCCGGCCCGATGGCGCTCGCGCTGCCTGCGGTGTTCCTCATCGGGCTCGCCTTCTACACGATCACCGTGGCCAAGGCCTGGAAGCGCTTCGATCGCCTCTCGGTCGCGGAGCTCTTTGCCGCACGCTACTCCCCGGCGCTCGGCCGGCTGGCCAGTGCGCTGCTGCTGGTCGCGATGGTCGGCTTCAGCGCGACGTACGTGAAATCGCTGACGCTGCTCTTTGCCCCCTTTGCGGGCGGCGTCCCCGCGTGGGTGCTGAGCGCCGTGCTCACCGTCGTCGTGCTGAGCGTCGTCATTGGCGGCGGTCTCGTGAGCATCGTGCGCGCCGACCAGGTGAGCTTCTGGATCACACTCGCGCTCCTCCCTGTCTTGGGCGTGCTGGGGTGGTGGCACGCGCAACAGGGCGGGGGACTCGCGAGCGCGTTTCCCGCCAATCAGCGCGTCATCGACCCCGTCGCACAGTGGCAGCACGCCGCGCTCCCCATGCGCTTCGTGACCTCGCTGGTGGTGCTCACGTGCTTCACGTACATCGCCGCGCCGTGGTACGGGCAGAAGATCTTTGCCGCGCGTGATGAGCGCACGGCCTTCACCGCCGTTGGGCTCTCGGCGGTGCTCGTCTTCGTCCTGTACGGCAGCATGGTCTTCGCGGCGGCCTGCCTGCGCGTGGAGCTGCCGCACCTCACGGACGCGCAGACGGCGGTCCCCGAAATGGTGCGACGCTGGCTGCCGGCGGGGGTGCGCGGCGCGGGGTTTGCCGTGCTCTTTGCCGCTGCACTGACCACCCTCGCCGGCGTCTGGAGCGCGATGGCCACGATGATCGCCGCCGACTTCGGGCCGGGCGGAGCCACCGTGCGCGGACAGCAGCGACTGATGGCCGCCTTCGCGATCGTGAGCTGGCTCGGTGCCAACCTGCTCGTCGATGACATCCTCAATCGGCTGATCCTCGCGAACATCCCGGTTGCCGCGCTCGCCTTCGCCCTCCTCGCCGGGTTCCACTGGCCCCGCGCTACCACGGCGGGGGCGTGGGCAAGCGTCGTCGTCGGCATGACGTGGGGCGTGTGGTGCTTCGTCACCATCGGAGAGGCAGGGATGTACACGTGGGACTGGGGCGTGTACGGCATCCCGCTCATCTTTGCGACGGGCATCGCGGTGTCGCTCCTGACCCCGCGGACCATGCCCGCGCGCCCCGACGTCGAGGCCGCGCCGTCGTCCTGACCGCTTCGCGCATGCCAGACAACTACTCGTTCGATGTGACGACCGGAGTCGACCTGCAGGAGGTCGACAATGCCATCAATCAAGCGCAAAAAGAGGTCGCGCAGCGCTACGACTTCAAGGGGACGAAGGCGAGCGTGGAGTTCAAGCGCGCGGAGGCCAAGCTCTTTCTCGTGGCCGACAGCGACTTCCAGATGCAGCAGCTCTTCGACGTCGTGCAGTCCAAGCTCATCAAGCGCGGCGTACCGGTGAAGAATCTCGATCTGGGCAAGATCGAGGCGGCAGGCGGCGACACGGTGCGCCGCGAGATCGGCCTCAAGACAGCGCTCGACGCCGAGACGGCCAAGAAGGTCTCCGCCGCCATCAAGGAGGCCAAGCTCAAGAAGGTGCAGGCGTCGATCCAGGGCGAGCAGGTGCGGGTGTCGAGCCCCGACAAGGACATGCTGCAGGACGCCATCGCGCTGCTGCGCAAGGGGGACTTTGGCGTCGAGCTCAAGTTCGGGAACTACCGGTAAGCGTCCGGCGGGGTCGACTGGCAGCGCGTGAGAGAAACGCCGATTGAACCCGGCAAGCCGTCGACTATCGTGACGATGCCTCGCGCGACGCATGGGCGGTATTGTCGAGCAGGTCTCCCCCACCCACGAGGTGTCTGATGGTCCGCACGTTCGTTGCATCCTGCGGGATCGCGCTCGCGATGGGTGCTCTGCCGCTCTCAGCGACGGCGCAGACAGTGGCGTTCTGGAACTTCAACGACCTGTCGCCCGGCCTCGCTACGCCGTTCACCCAGTCCAAGAGCGGCGTGCTCGCCGCCTTCTCCACGGTCGGGAATCCGCCGAGTGCTTTTGCGGTGGGGCTGTCGTTCTTCCAGACCTTGTCGGGGAACGTCCTGTTCTCCGCCGACGGGCTGAGCAACAACCTCGGAATCGGTTTTTCGAGTCCGTTGGACTCGATCAGCGTGGGCTTTGCGCTCAACACGCAGGTCACGTCCACCTTCTTCACGGTGAACACCTTTCTCGGACTCGCGCCGGTGTCGACGTTTCAGGCGACCGGGGTCCTCGCGTCGTCCGGCTTCGTCGAGGGCACCTTCTCGGCACGGGGGCCCACGTTCGATCGGGTCATCATCGCGAGCTTGGCAGCGGACCTGGCCATCGACAACCTGTCCGTCCGCACCGTGGTGCCTGAGCCGCGTGCGGTGCTGCTGATCGCCGCAGGGCTCGGCGCGGCGGGTGCGCTGGCCCGCCGTCGGCGCGGAGTCGCCTGATCGCCACGAGGTCCCCGGGCCCGCCGATTGGCCTGCGCAGCAGCGAGGCAGGCTGACGGGCCGGCGGATGGAGGACCGCCTATCTTCCGGCGGTCCTCCATCCCCGTGTCGTGAACGTTGCCTTCCTGACCCTCGGCTGCGACAAGAACACCGTCGACAGCGAGAAGTACCTCGCCGACCTCGTCGCCCATGGCGCGACCCAGGTCGACGACGCGGCCGACGCCGACGTCGTCATCGTCAACACCTGCGGCTTCATCGACGCCGCCAAACAGGAGTCGATCGACGCGATCGTCGAGGCGGGGAAGCTCAAGCAGACCGGCGGCGTACAAGCCGTCTTCGCCATCGGCTGCATGATCGAGCGCCACAAGGACGAACTCGTCGACGCGCTTCCCGAGATCGACTGCTTCCTCGGCACCTCGGAGACCGATCGTCTGGTCCCCGAACTGCTCGAGCGCGGCCTCCTCACGGAAGATCGGTACCTGACGCACCCCGGCACGCGCCTGTACTCCGGCGAGTCGCCGCATGTGCGCTACCTCAAGATCTCCGAAGGGTGCGACCACACGTGCGCCTTCTGCGCCATCCCGCTCATGCGCGGCAAACACCGCTCGTTTGCCCTGGATGAGATCGTCCGCGAAGCACAACTGCTCGAAGTGCAGGGCGCGCGCGAAGTCAGCCTCGTCGCGCAGGACCTCGCCCACTACGGGCGCGACCTGCGCAACGGCACCGGCCTGCCCGAGTTGCTCGAGGCACTCGTGCGCGAGACGTCCATTCCCTGGTTCCGCAACCTCTATCTCTACAGCGCCGGGATCACCCCACGCCTGCTCGAGGTCATCGCCGCGCACCCGCGTATCCTGCGCTACCTCGACATGCCCATGCAACACGGGCACGACGCGACGCTCGCGCGTATGCGACGCCCCGAGCGCGCGAAGACGATTCGCGAAAAGGTCGCGCTCTATCGGTCGGTCGTCCCCGAGCTCTCGATCCGCACGACCTGCATCGTCGGCTTCCCCGGCGAAACAGACGACGAGTTCGATGCGCTCTGCGAACTGCTCGAGGAGCTGCGGCTCGATCGCGTCGGTGTATTCTCCTATTCGCCGCAGGAAGGCACGCGCGCGATGGCGCTCCCCGACGACGTGCCGGAGAGCGTGAAGTACGAGCGACTCGAGCGGCTCACCGAGTTGCAGCGCAGCATCACCGCCGACCGGTATGAGCGATGGATCGGTCAGACGGTGCGCGTGCTCGTCGATCGTGCGGTCGACGTGAATGGACTGCTCGAAGCCCGCGCGCCATGGCAGGCCGACGGGATCGATGGCGTCACCTGGGTCGCTGGCGCGGAGACTATTGCGCCCGCCGTGACGCCGGGCACTTTCGTGGACGTTGTGGTCGACGAAGTGATCGACGACTACGACTTCCGCGCACGACTCGTACGTGTGGCCGATCGCCCCGCCACGGCGCCGCGTGCGTCGCGCGCGCTTCCCCTCGCGCCGGCTGGCGCGGCACCAACCACGATGGGAGCCTTCGGGCGATGACGACTTCGGCAGAGGCAGTGCCCGGCATACCACGCCCGTCCGCGCAGAGCGCCGCACTCATGGCGCGCGCGCGCCAGCGTTTTCCCGGTGGCGTGAACTCGCCGGTGCGTGCGTTTGGCGGCGTCGGCGGCGAGCCGTTCGTCGTCGCGCGCGGCGAAGGGGCCCGCATCTGGGACGTCGATGGCAACGAGTACCTGGATTACGTACTCTCGTGGGGCCCGCTCGTGCTGGGACACGCGCCGCCGATCGTCCTCGACGCCCTGGCCGATGTGATGCAGAAGGGGACCAGCTTCGGCATCCCCACCGGCCTCGAACTGCAACTCGCCGATGCGGTCGCCGAGCGCATGCCGCATCTGGAGATGCTGCGCTTCGTCTCGAGCGGCACGGAAGCGGCGATGTCGATCGCCCGTCTCGCCCGCGCGCACACGGGTCGCCAGCACCTCCTCAAGTTCGAAGGGTGCTACCATGGCCACGCCGACAGCTTCCTCGTCAAGGCGGGCTCGGGGGTCGCCACGCTTGGCTTGCCGAACTCACCGGGCGTGCCCGACGAGCTGGCGAAGCTCACGCTCACCGCGCCGTTCAACGACCTCGAGGCGACCGCCCGCCTGGCCCGATCGGTGCCGCTGGCCGCCATCCTGCTCGAGCCGGTCGTGGGCAACGGCGGCTTCATCCCCCCGCAGCCCGGGTTCATCGAGGGGCTGCGACAGATTGCTGACGAGACGGGGGCCTTGCTCGTCTTTGACGAGGTCATGACGGGGTTCCGGATCGCCTACGGCGGGGCGCGCGAGCGCTTCGGCGTGACGCCCGATCTGACCGCGCTCGGGAAGGTCATCGGTGGGGGGCTTCCGGTGGCGGCGTACGGTGGCTGCCGCGCCCTCATGGAACAGATCGCTCCCGTCGGCTCGGTCTATCAGGCGGGGACGCTCTCGGGCAACCCGCTCGCCATGGCCGGCGGTCTCGCGACGTTGCGTGCGCTCACCCCCGAGCTGCATGCGCGTATCGAGGAGCGCACGGCGCGGTTGGTGCACGGCCTGCGCACGATGGCCGCGCGCCACGGCGTGCCGCTCGTGGCTGACCACGCAGGGTCCATGTTCGGCTTCTTCTTCCGCGATGCTCCCGTCCGAAACTTCGACGACGCCAAACAGAGCGACGTGGCACTCTTCCGTCGCTTCTTCCACGCCGCGCGCGAGCGCGGGGTGTATCTCGCGCCGTCGGCGTTCGAAGCCGGCTTCGTCTCTGCTGCCCATGGTGACGCCGAGATCGATGCCACGCTCGATCGGCTCGATGATGCCTTGGGGGCCGCGCTGGCCGAGGGCGCTCGCACGTAGCACGCATGCGCTGCTCGTGGCGGCGGGGACGTTGCTCCCGTGGGCGGCGAGCAGTGCACAGGGGACAATCGCTCGCCCCGGCGAGGTGCGCGTGGCCATCGTTGCGCGTGCCCGCGATGTCGCCGTAAGCGCCACCGGGCCGTGGCAGGTGGATGAACGCGCGGGCTCCGCACTCCTCGTACGCGGCGACGGCGGCGAGCCGTGGCGCATCGAACCGGGTGCCGCCGGATACGCCAGTGCACGTGCGTCGAGCGGTCGCCTGCTCCGTGTCGCGGGCGACCGTGGCGATGCCACCCCGTATCGCGCAGGGCCGTTCGTGGCCCGCGCGACGGCGCCCGGGGCGCTCGTATCGGTCAACGGCAAGCGATATCGCGGAGCGGTGTGGTTCGTGCCCACCGACAGCGGCATCCTCGTGATCAACGCATTGCCCGTCGACGACTATCTGCTGGGTGTCGTGCCACACGAACTCGGCACGCGCGCCGTCGGTGACCTCGAGGCGCTCAAGGCGCAGGCGGTGGCTGCGCGCAGCTTCGCCCTCGCGCGCGCCCGCGAGCGCAGCGGTCGCGGATTGCCCTTTGACCTCGTGGCCACCGAAATGGACCAGGTGTACGGGGGCGCTGGTGCGGAGCACGATCTCGCCACGCGCGCGGTACGGGCGACGGCGGGTGAAGTGCTGATGGTTGCGGGGAAGGTGCTGGCCGCGCCGTACTTCTCCGCCTGCGGCGGTCGGACCGCCGAGCCCGGCGAGGCGTGGGCGGGCATGCAGGGCGCCACGTGGGCCCGCAGCGTGAGCGACCGCATCCCGGGTACCGACCGCGCGTATTGCGACATCGCGCCGCGCGCCGAGTGGCGGATGGGCTTCGATGCGGACGACCTCGCACGGGCGCTGGAGGCGGTCGCACGGCAGCGCGGCCGACGAGTGGGCGAGCGCGTCCTCGATGTCGCCGTTGTGGAGCGCTCGGCGAGTGGGCGCGCGACCACGGTGGCGCTCCGCACCGATGCCGGGCACGTCGAACTGCGCGGCGCCGAGTTGCGGTCCGCGTTGCGCGGTTCGCGTGGCGAGATGGTCGCCAGCACGGCATTTTCCGTCGCGGGGTCCGAGCGGCGGGGCGATCGTCTCGTGTGGCTCGAACTTGCCGGGGCAGGACACGGGCACGGCGTGGGGATGTGCCAGTGGGGAGCGATCGGGCGCGCGCGCGCAGGTCAGGACTATCGCCTGATTCTGCGCACGTACTACCCGGGTGCGACACTCGAGCGGATCGACTGACCGACGCGACGGTGCGTCCGGCAGTCCGACCGGCGAGTGGTACGGCGGACTTCGAGGACGACATGGCCGATGCAGTGCGGTTCGCGGTGGTGGGAACGGGCGCCATCGCCCAACTCACGCACTTGCCGGTGCTCTCCAAACTCAAGGGCGCGTCGCTGGTCGCGCTCTGCGACAACGACTCGGCCAAGGCGGGCGCGCTCGCGGCACGCTTCGACATTCCGAGCACGTACACCGATCTCGAGGAGCTGCTCGAGAGCGATGCGATCGATGCGGTCGTCATCGCGACGCCCAACCACCTGCACGAACCGCATGTCCTCGCGGCCTTGCGAGCCAAGGTCCACGTGATGTGCGAGCGCCCGTTGGCGCTGACGGTGCGCGGGATCGAGCGCATCCTCGCCGCGGCGGCCAAGGTCGACCGGATGGTCTTCGTGGCCAACAATCATCGTTTTCGCACGGATGTGCAGAACCTCTCGCGCTTCCTGCAGGGCGGCGAACTGGGGACGATGACGGGCGTGCGTGCCGGCGCGTACACCATGCGTCGTCCCGATGCGGGGTGGCGGCAGCGGCGTGCCGAGTCGGGTGGCGGCGCGTTTCTCGATCAGGGCTTCCCGCTGCTCGATCTGGCGCTCTGGCTGGCCGACTTCCCGGCACCGGTGCGCGTGAGCGCGACGTTCCGTCGCACGAGCCGGGCGGCGGGTGCGGTCGAAGACGGCATGCACGTGACGCTCGAGTGCGACGGCGGCCTGCTCTTTGTCTTCGATGTGTTGTGGAGCTACGTGGGCGACGACGATCGCCACTGGTTCGAAGTGCTGGGCACGCGCGGGAGCGGGCGACTGAATCCGTTGCGCGTGGTCAAGGAGATCAACAGCCGACC
>JALOPS010000276.1 GCA_025453745.1 Gemmatimonadaceae bacterium | reverse complement strand
GTACTATTTCGAGCAGCACCTGCGGCACAACCCGCGTGCGGCGCACCATCTGCTGCTCGGGCCGTACGACCATCTGCAGGCGCAGCGCTGTGTGGTGAGCGCGCTGGGCGATACTTCGGTGTTCCTCGCGGGGTACGAACTCGATCGTGTGGCACAGGTGGACCTGATCGCCGATCTGCGCTTCCAGTGGTTCGATCACGTGCTCAATGGGGGCCCCAAGCCAGCACTGCTCGCCGACCGCGTCGTGTACAACCTGATGGGCGCCAATGCGTGGAGAACCGCGCCGAGTCTCTCGGCGATGGCCACCGATCGGCTGCGCGTACCGCTTGGTCGCACACGCGTGCTCACGGTGAACCTCGCCGATCGCTCGGATACCGCCGGACCGCCACGATGGCCCATCGACTCGACCACCGGCGTCGTGCTGCGGACCGACGCATTGCCCGAGGGGCGCGACGTGAGCGGCCTGATGACCGGTCATCTGGAGTTCGTCACCAACAAGCGCGACTTCGATCTGTTCGTCGCGCCGTACGAGCAGACGGCTGACGGACGGTACCTCTCGCTGCCCCCCTACACGATGCGGGCGAGCCACGTCCAGAGCCTGCGCAGCCGTCGCCTGCTCGTGCCGGGTCGTCCGACGGTGCTCGACTTCACGAGCAGCTTGCGCCCCATGGGGCGGCGCATCGGGCGAGGCAGCCGCATCGTGATCGTGCTCGGCGTGCTCAAGGGCGCAGCGCAGCAGATCAACTACGGTACGGGAAGAGATGTGAGCGATGAATCAATCGCCGATGCGGGCGCGCCGCTCCGAATCGAGTGGTTGAAGGGGACCTACGTGGATCTGCCGGTCCGCCGGTAGGGCGCGCGCGCCGTGACGACGTCGTGACGTGCCGCTCCCCCGCCCGTGACCCGGGGCACCGTTCTTCGGCGTCGTTGCAGTCCGTGCGTCCGCCTCCTTCCCCCCTCGAGGTCGCCGGTGTCATCCGCTACGACGTCTCGCGCGCTGGCCATCGCCTGCGCGCTCCTCCTCGCCGCTTGCGCGTCCGATCCGCGGTCGACCACCGCACCCGACTCGACCGCGCGACGCGCACAACGCGCAGGAGCCACTCCCCTCGCGACGCCATTGGTGCGCGTCAACGAAGTCGAGTCGAACCTGGGCGATCCGGGTGATTGGGTCGAGTTCTACAATCAGGGCGACACGCCCGTCGATCTGTCCGGGTTTCTCTTCCGTGACGACAACGACACGCGCGCCTACACCATCCCGTCGGGGACGGTGATTCCTGCGGGTGGCTTCCTGGTGATCGACGAGACGCAGACTGGCTTTGGCCTGGGCGCTGCGGATCAGGCGCGCCTTTTCACGCCCGCCAACGAACTGGTCGACAGCTACGCGTGGACCACGCACGCGACCACGACGTACGGCCGTTGCCCCGACGGCAGCGGCGCGTTCCAGACCACAACCCTCGTCACCAAGGGCGGCGCGAACGACTGCGGCCCGCTCATTCGCATCAACGAGATCGAGTCGAGTGGCGGCACACCCGGTGACTGGGTTGAGCTCATCAACACGACCGCGGCCCCGGTCGACCTGGGCGGCCATGTCGTTCGTGACAACACCAATGCCACCGGCTACGTGATTCCTGCCGGTACCATCATTCCGGCGAATGGGCTCCTGGTGCTCGAGGAAGCGCAGTTCGGCTTTGGCCTCGACGCGGTGGATGCGGTGCGCCTCTTCCGTCCAGGCGGCACACAATTGCTCGACGTGCACACGTGGACCGAGCACGCGAGCACGAGCTTCGGGCGGTGCCCCGATGGCGTCGGCGCGATGCTCGTCACGGCTGCGGTGACCAAGGGCGCGCTAAACAGTTGTGCCGCGTTCTCGACGGCGGTGCGCATCAACGAAGTCGAGTCCAACCTTGGCGCGCCCGGCGATTGGGTCGAGTTCTTCAATACGAGCACGTCGCCGGTCGATCTGACGGGCTACGTGTTCCGCGACAACAACGATCAGGCCAGCTACACGTTGCCCGCCGGTAGCATCGTGCCCGCGCGCGGCTTCCTCGTGATCGAGGAGGCCCAATTCCTCTTCGGGCTCGGCGGCGGTGATGCGGCGCGGTTGTTCGCGCCCGGCGGCGCGATCGTGATCGACAGCTACACGTGGACTGCGCACGCGACCACGACGTACGGTCGCTGCCCCGATGGCACCGGTGCGTTTGTCACGACCAGCGAGGTCACCAAGGGCACGGCAAATGGTTGCGCGCCGGAGCCGACGTTCCTGCCGTGGCCTGGGGATCAATCAGTGGTGGCCGCCGATCCGGGTGGTGCCTTCGGCGGCAACATGAGTGGTCTGGCGTACCAGCCGTCGCTCTCCTCCTCGGCCGGTACGCTCTGGGCGGTGCGCAATGGTCCGGGCGCGCTCTTCCGGCTCAACGGCGGCGGGCCGTGGCAGACGGCCACCCGCTCGTTCCGGGGCGGCAAGGCGCTGCGCTATCCCGACGGCACCGGCGATGTCGACGCCGAAGGCGTGGCGCTGTTCGGCACGTCGATCTACGTCGCGGCGGAACGCAACAATGCCAACAACGGCGTGAGCCGACTGAGCATCCTCCTCTATGACATCTCGGTGGATGGCAGCGGCGACCTCACGGCGGTGCGGGAGTGGAATCTCACGGCTGATCTGCCGTCGGTCGGTGCGAACCTGGGCTTCGAAGCGATCACGCGCGTCCCGGACACGTATCTGGTGTCGCGCGGATTCATCGATGCCACGCGCAACGCACCGTACGACCCGGCCAACTATCCGAACCATCGTGGCGGCCTGTTCTTCGTCGGCGTCGAAGGCACCGGGCAGGTGCATGCCTACGCGCTCGATCACGTCACGGGCGGCTTCACGCGCGTGGCAAGCTTCACCAGCGGCTTCCCGGCCGTGATGGAGTTGCACTTCGACGAGGAGCTCAATCAGCTCTGGGCGTTCTGCGACAACACGTGCAACGGTCGCTCCACGGTGCTCGGTATCGATCAGGGCGCGGCGTCTCCCACGCGTGGACGCTTCATCATCACGCAGCGCTTCGAACGTCCCTCCGGCATGCCCAACCTCAACAACGAAGGCGTGACCTTCGCCCCACTCGCCGAGTGCGTGGGCGGGCGTCGGCCGGTGGTGTGGGCGGATGATGGGGAGACCGGGGGCGTCGCGTTGCGGCAGGGGACCGTGACGTGCAGTCCGTTCTGAGATCGGTGGGCTGCGTTGCACATCATGGGATAGCTTGATCGTTGTACTGCGTACGACGGGACGACACGTGTACCCGGTCAACGATCGCTCCTCATGGCCATTCATCCATCGGCGCATATCCACCCGAGTGCCGTCGTCCTCGGCGACGTCACCATCGGTCCCGACGCCCACATTCTCCCGACCGCCGTGTTGCGCGGCGATTCGGATCGCATTGTCGTGGGGGCGCGCACCAACGTGCAGGATGGTGCCGTCCTGCACGCGGACGCGGGCGTGCCCTGCATCGTCGGCGATGATGTGACGATCGGGCATCGCGCGATCGTGCATGGCGCGATCGTGGCACCCGCGTGCCTCATTGGGATGGGCGCGATCGTGATGAACGGGTGCCGCATCGGCACCGGCGCCATCGTGGCGGCGGGCGCGCTGTGCCCCGAAGGCATGGAGATCCCCGAGGGGATGCTGGCGGTCGGCGTCCCCGCGCGAGTGGTGCGGGCGACCACAGAGGCCGAGCGTGAGCGGATCCGGTCGAGCGCGGCATGGTACGCCGAGCGGGGACGGGCATACGCGCGCGGGGAATTTCCGCCGACGCCGCGCGAAATCGCCGATTCGTGACGGTGGTGTGATGATTCTGCGCGCGTTGTGACGTCTTCCCGCGCACTGCGAAAGCAGGCAAGTCGGTGCGGAACGGTCGAGCTCGTGTACGGCGCGCTGTCAGGCGTTGCCTCGGTCTTCCGGTTGACGCGATCAGTGCGCAAGAACGCGACATGGGCCGCAAGTGCATTGTGCGCAATCGTTTAGGCGATTCGTGCCCTCACTGTGTCGCACGCTGTCGCGATGTCACTGCGTCGGTGGCGTTTGTAGGGGATCACATCTGTTCTCGAAGTGGACAACGGGGCTGGTCACGGAAATTCGTGACGTGCATTTCGCAACGCGTTGTGGTACAAGCAGTTGGCCCGCCGCTGGCGTGCTCTCACGACGCCGCATAGCATGACGCCCCTTCCCGTGCGCCCGCGCGCCGCCGCCAGCCGCTTCTATTTGAAGCGGCGTCGACCCGTGTGATTCGCCGATTCCCGCTCCAGGAGCAGTAGGCATGCCGTTTTCTCCGACTCCGCCCGAAGGCGTCGCGACCCTCACGCCCAATGCACGCACCGTCCTCGCCAAGCGCTATCTGGTGAAGGACGCCACGGGGAAGGCCACCGAGTCTCCCGAAGACCTCTTCTGGCGTGTGGCCACCGTCGTCGCCGAAGCGGATCGCCGCTACGGCGCGAGCGATGGAGCCGTGAGCGCGGTCGCCGAAGCGTTCTACCGGCTCATGACGCAGCGGCGCTTCGAGCCCAACTCACCCACGCTGATGAACGCGGGGCGTCCGCTCGGGCAGCTCTCTGCGTGCTTCGTGCTGCCGGTGGAAGATGCGCTCTCCAACGGGCACGCCGGCATCTACGACACGCTGCGCTCGATGGCGCTCATCCATCAATCGGGCGGTGGCACGGGCTTCTCGTTCTCGCGCCTGCGTCCCACAGGGTCGATGGTGCGCAGCACCACGGGCGTCGCGTCGGGGCCGGTGAGCTTCATGAAGCTCTACGATGCCTCCACCGATGCGGTGAAGCAGGGGGGCACGCGGCGCGGTGCGAACATGGGGATCCTGCGCGTGGATCACCCGGACATCATGGATTTCGTGACGAGCAAGGAAGACCTCTCGCAGATCACGAACTTCAACATCTCCGTCGCCGTCACCACGAAGTTCATGGACGCGGTGCATGCGGACAGCCACTACGACCTCGTGCATCCGCAGACGGGCGAGGTGGTGGGCACCGCGCATGCGCGCACGGTGTGGGACAAGATGATCCTTGGCGCGTGGCGCACGGGCGAGCCGGGTTGCTTCTTCATCGACGAGGCGAACCGCTACAATCCGGTGCCGCATCTCGGGAAGTACGAGGCGACGAATCCGTGCGTCACGGGCGACACGCTGGTGTCGACCGCCGAGGGGCTCATCCCGATCGCCGATCTCGCCGACCGTGGCGATTCGCTGCCGGTGACGCTCGATGCACGCTTCAGCGCCGGAACGTACGGCCCGGCGGGCGTGCCGTTCTCGAGTGGCGTCAAGCCCGTGTTTCGTGTCATCACGGCGGAAGGGCACGAGATCCGCGTCACCGGCGATCATCGCTTCATGACGGCGCGCGGCTGGGTGGAAGCGCAGCACCTCGTAAGTGGCGATGCGCTGCATCTGCAGAATCGGAAGGGCGGCTTTGGCACCGAGGGCACGGAAGTCGACGGGCGCGTGCTCGGCTGGCTCATCGCCGACGGACACACCACCGGAGACTCGGGCCACGGTGCGGTGCTCGGCTTCTGGGGCGATGACCGTGAAATCACGCCATCGTTTGCCACGGACGTCAACGAAATGCT
>JALOPS010000275.1 GCA_025453745.1 Gemmatimonadaceae bacterium | reverse complement strand
GGCTCCGCATGGTGGCGCCCCCAGAGCCCACCACGGCAATCGCCGAGGGTGACGTGCTGACCTGCGGATCGCTCGCGTTCACGGTGTGGCATCTCCCCGGTCATGCACCCGGTCACGTCGCGTTCGTGCATCAGGACCACGTCTTCAGCGGCGATGTGCTCTTCGCGGGGTCGATCGGTCGCACCGATCTTCCGCTCGCCGACCCGGCGGCGATGCAACAGTCGCTCGAACGCCTGGCGACACTCCACGCGTCGACCACCGTATGGCCAGGACACGGGCCCACGACCACCATCGCCCGCGAAGTGGCCACCAATCCCTTTCTCGCCGGGCAGGCCCGTCCGCTCGGCGCGTCGCTCTCGTCTCTGTCCTCACGCTGAATGCCTTCGCTGCGTCGTCGGTCGGTTGTCGGTTTGCTCGTCCTCGCGTGCGCGGTGGTGGGCGCGTGCGACAGTGCGCTCAGCGTCAGCGACCAGCCCGTCGTTGGCGCGGTCAGCCTGCGCAGCGTCCCCAACGCTGCGCGCGGCGCCGTGGTCGGGGGCGATGCGTTCTTCCTGAGCGGTTCGTCGTTGTCGGTGCCCGATCCGTCGCTCGTGCCCGACTCGTGTGTGCTGCAGGCCGTCGACACCTCGGTGACGTTCAACCGCGGCAACACGGCCGCCGGCAACGCGATCGGGCTCCGGGTGGGCTCCGCTGATGGCAGCATGCCACTGTCGTCCAGCGAGTCGCGCTATCTCATCGCGCCGGGAACGCGGCTCGACTATCAGTTCGGCGATTCGGTGCGCATCACGGTGCCAGGACAGGCGGGTGGGTTTCCCGCCGCGTCGACCTTCGCCCCGCTGGCAGAGCCGTTCACGCTTGCCGCGTTCACGCCGCCCGCAGTCGGGCAGCCCGCGGCCTTTCGCTGGTCGCCGGCGGGGACCACCCAGTCGGCGATCGTTCTGACGGTGCGCTTCCGGCCCGCGATGACAGGTCAGACGGGGCGACAGGCACTGTGCTCGCTCCGCGACGACGGCGTCTTCGACATGCCGGCACGCATCTACGACGGCTTGCGCGACACCGGGGTGCTCGACCGCCTCACCGCCGTGCGCTTCCGCACACGCGCCGTGGAGGTGTCGCGTCGCGCAACGCTGTACGTGCTCTCGTCGTTCGAAGTCAACGTGCCGCCGCGCTGAGGACGGCCGCGCATGGGACTCTGGCGCGACTGGCGGGACGCACGCGAACTCGCGCGACGTGCACGCGCGTATGTGGACGTGGTGCTCGAAGAGCCGTCGAGTCGCGACGTGCAGTGGCTCGCCGAGCAGAGCACACATGGCGATCGGGCGCGCATGGCGCGGGAGCTGCGCTACGCGCACCGGGCTGTGGGGCTCATCGCCGCGCAACGTGACGCGCTCGATGACAAGACCGCCTCGGCGGTGGCGCATGCGCTGTCAGCCGCGATGCCACTCGTGCCCCCCGTGCGCGCGGCCGAACGGCGCGATGTGACGCGCGAATGGCAGTCGCGCATGCGCCTCTACGGCGAGGCGCTCGCCCAGCGCGGCGGCGATGGCCGCCCGATGCCGCGATTGGCTCGCGTGCTGCTCGAGGTGGCCGGTGCGACCGTCGCCCCGCCCACGCTCGATCACGCGACGGCCATTCTCGACGCACGACGGGTCGTGGCCAACGAGGCGCTGCGCAAGGTCTTCGGCGACGCGGCGCTGCCGGACGACCGTCCCCCCTCGGCCGTACGCGCGCGGGTGGGGTAACGCACGAGCGGGGGACATCGCATCGATGCCCCCCGCTCGCGCGCAAGTGCCGAAGGTGGGACTCGAACCCACACGGGCTAGCGCCCACTGCGCCCTGAACGCAGCGCGTCTACCAATTCCACCACTTCGGCGTTCGGGACCGGTTCACTGGACCCGAGCCGGGCAAAGGTAGCGGGTGAGGGGCTCAAGTCAACGCAGCCGCGCGCAGATGTCGCCCGGCCGGACTATTTTCCTCGCGATGCCCAAGACCGCCCCCGCGCCGGCCGCCGCTCGTGATACCGACGCGGACGCCATCGAGCTGATCGCCCAGCACCGCCGCGCGCGCTTCGACTATCACATCCTGTCCACGGTCGAGGCGGGCATCGTGCTGACCGGCACCGAAGTCAAGGCGCTGCGCGATGGCAAGGCCAACCTCACCGACGCCTTCGGCATCGTGAAGGACGGTGAGCTCTTTCTGCTCAATCTGCACATCGGTCATTACGGGCTTGGCAACCAGTTCAATCACGAGCCCACGCGCACGCGCAAGCTCCTGCTGCACAAGCGCGAGATCAAGCGACTGATCGGCGCTGTCGAACGCGACGGCGCCACTCTCGTGCCGCTCGACCTGCACTGGCGGCGCGGGCACGCCAAGGTCACGCTCGCACTCGGCAAGGGCAAGAAGCTGCATGACAAGCGCGAAGACCTGAAGAAGAAGGACGCCGATCGCGAGATCGCGCGCGCGTTGCGCCGATCGTGAGGTTGTCACGGTGGTGGGCGATGCTGCACGCGTGCGTGTGGCTGATCGGCAGCGGGACCGCGGCGGTCGCGCAGCGCCCCGCGCTGGCGGTACGCGATGGCACGTCGCCCGCCGTGGCGATCGCGGCAGTCGATGATGCGATTGCGCTCGAGTCGCTCGCGCGCGCGTTGGGCGCGCGCATCACGCTCGCGGGCGATGGGGCCATCTTCGCGATGGGTTCGGCCACACTGCGCTTTCGCGACGCGTCGCGCTTCGTGCGCGCGGGCGAACGCGTCGTGGTGCTGCCGAGTGCGGCGCGCCGCGACCGCGGGCGCTGGCTCGTCGATCGCGCGGTGGCGACCGATCTCCTGCCACGTCTCGTTGGCGGGCTGCTGTTCGACGCGGAGGCCGGCGAACTGCGGCGCTTCGCGGCAGGGGCACCCGCGCGCCCGGTGGCTTCCGGACGGGCGGAGTCCGCACCGGATCCGCAGCCCGCGCCGCCGCGCGCCCGGGTGAGTGAACCCACGGGGCCCGCGCCGCGCTCGCTGAGCCGTCGGCACGTCGTCGTGGTGGACGCCGGGCACGGCGGCAAGGACCCCGGCATGCGTGGCCCCATCGGTGGCGGGCCGCAGATCCGCGAGAAGGACATTACGCTGCAGGTCTCGCAGCGATTGCGCGACGCGCTCACTGCGCGTGGTGTGGCGGTCGTCATGACGCGCACCAGCGATACGCTCATCGCGCTCGCCGACCGTGGGAAGATCGCCAATCAGGCCAAGGGTGACCTCTTCGTCTCGATCCATGTCAACGCCGCGAACCTGCGCTGGAAGGAGCCGGGCGCCGCGCGCGGGTACGAGACGTACTTCCTGGCCGAAGCGAAGACCGAGGACGAGCGGCGCGTGGCCGCGATGGAAAACGAAGTCGTGAAGTTCGAGACCGAGGCGGAGACGAGCACCGACGATCCGCTCGGCTTTCTCTTGCGCGACATGGCGCAGAACGAGCATCTGCGCGAGTCCTCGGAGCTCGCCTCGGAGGTGCAGGCGCGGCTCGGCACCGTGCACCCCGCCGGCAGCCGCGGGGTCAAGCAGGCGGGCTTTCGTGTACTCGTGGGCGCGTTCATGCCGGCCGTTCTCGTGGAGATCGGCTTTGGCACGAACGCGGGCGATGCGGCGTGGATGTCGTCGCCCACGCGGCAGGGCGAGCTCGCCTCGGCGCTCGCCGATGCGGTGCTGACCTATCTCGAGCGTTACGATCGCAAGGTGGGCGCGCCTGCCGCGGCGGATCGATGAGCGGTGCGCTGCGCACGCAGTTCGTCGGACTCGATTTTCGCAATCCGCTCGTGCTCGCGTCGGGAACGGCGGGGTACGGTCAGGAGCTCGCGCGCGTGATGGATCTTGGCGCCGTCGGTGGGCTGGTGACCAAGGCCGTGAGTGTGGAGCCCCGACGCGGCGCGGCCGCACCGCGCGTCGGCGAGTTCGGCGGCGGCATGATCAATGCGATCGGTCTGGCGAATCCCGGCGTCGACGCCGTCGTGCGCGAGGCCTTGCCGTGGCTGGCGACGCAGCGCGATCTGCGCGTGCTGGTGAACGTC
The DNA here is from genome assembly GCA_025453745.1 of Gemmatimonadaceae bacterium. GTDB lineage: Bacteria > Gemmatimonadota > Gemmatimonadetes > Gemmatimonadales > Gemmatimonadaceae > JALOPS01. The sequence goes on along the minus strand of JALOPS010000275.1, from coordinate 1,571 downwards.
GTGGGCAACTCGATCGATGATTTCGTCACCGTCGTCGAGCGCGTGAGCGATCAGCGCGGCGTCGATGGTGTCGAGCTCAATGTGAGCTGTCCGAACGTCAAGGCGGGGATCGAGTTCGGTGCGGATCGTGGACTGCTGGCCGATCTCGTGCGCGCCGTTCGCGCTGCCACGTCGCGGCCGATCGTTGTGAAGCTCTCGCCGGCGTCGGCCGATCTCGTCGGCAGTGCGCAGGCGGCGGTCGACGCGGGGGCGGATGCGCTCACGCTCGTGAACACGATGCCTGGTCTGGTGATCGACGTGGCACATCGCCGACCGCGCCTTGGCTTCGGCACGGGCGGCGTGAGCGGTCGTGCGCTGCTCCCGATCGGCGTGCTCGCGACCTGGCGCGTGCGACGTGCGGTCTCGGTTCCGATCATCGGACTCGGTGGTGTCGCCAGCGCCGACGATGCACTGCAGTATCTCCTTGCTGGTGCGACGCTCGTGGGGATGGGGACGGCGGCGATGGCCGATCCCAAGCGTCCCGCGCGCATCGCGCGCGCGCTCGCGTCGTGGTGTGCGCGTGCAGGTGTCGCGTCGCTCGACGCCATTCGTGGTACGGCCGAGTGGCCGGCCACCGCCAACCCGGCCTTTGCCCCGATTCGCTCGCTCGTCTGATGCCCGCTTCCGCCCTGTCCTCCCGCTCCGCCGGTGCGCCCGGTGCGCCACGCGTGATCGTCGCGCTCGACCTGCCGGACTTTGCAACCGCCACGGCGATGGTCGACCGGCTCGATGGTCAGGCGGACTTCTTCAAGGTGGGGCTCGAGCTGTTCACCGCCGACGGCCCGCGCATCGTCGACTGGCTGTCGCTGCGTGGCGCCGATGTGTTCATCGATCTGAAGGGGCACGACATCCCCAACACCGTCGCCGGGCTCGCGCGGAGTGCAACGGCCCAGGGGGCGAGGCTGATCACGGTGCATGCGAGCGGCGGGCTCGCGATGCTGCGCGCCGCGGTGGACGGGGCGGGCTCGCAGGTGGACGGGGGGATTCTGGCCGTCACGGTGCTCACGTCGATGGATGCGGACGCGCTCGGTGAAGCGTGGGGGCGGCCGTCGCCCGACGTGGCCGCGGAGGTGCGTCGCCTGGCGGCGCTGGCGCACGAGGCGGGGGTGCACGGTGTGGTGGCGAGCGGGGAGGAGCTGCCGACGCTGGTCCCCACGTACGGGGCGTCGCTGCGGGTGCTGGTGCCGGGGGTGCGTCTGTCGGGTGGGGCGACGCACGATCAGCGGCGGGTGGTGACGCCCTCGGCGGCCGCGGCGGCGGGGGCGAGCTATGTGGTGGTGGGGCGGGCGGTGACGGCGGCGGCCGATCCGGCGGCGGCGATGGCGGCGGTCCATGCGGACGTGGCGCGCGGGGTGGCCGAGGGTGTCACCGGGACGGTGTGAGCAGGGTTGCGTCACGCTCCTAAGCCGGTTATCCTCAAGGTCTTGGCCATTTCCGCCCCCGTCACGTGCATGCGTGGTGTGGGGGTGAACGGCAGGGTCGTCGGCAGAGCTGCCCGCGGCCGCGGGCGAGTGTTCTCAACCGACGGGGTG
>JALOPS010000274.1 GCA_025453745.1 Gemmatimonadaceae bacterium | reverse complement strand
GTCCACGCGCGCCTGGTCGATGTGCGCGAGGATGGCGAGTGGGAGATCGGCCACGCGACCGGCGCCATGCATCTCGGGCGAGGCGTCATCGAGCGGGACATCGAAGTCGCGATCCCGGACCCGGCGACGCCGATCTACCTCTATTGCGGCGGTGGGTATCGATCGGCGCTCACGGCGGATTCGCTGCAGAAGATGGGCTACACCAACGTCCACTCCATTGCCGGCGGGTGGCGCGCGTGGCTCGCGGCCGACGCGCCCACGCAGGTCCCGGGCAACTACGCCACCTGAGGGCGAGCCGCACGGATGTGCCGCGGGCGCGCGACCAGAGGATCGCGCGCCCGTCGCCCGTGCGGTGGTGCCGTGACTCGCGTCAGTTCACGATGTCGGTGTCGGTCTGCCCGCTCAGCCGCCGCGACAGATGTGACCAGGTCATGCCGGCGCCGAGGACCACCGCCGTGCAGATGAGCACGATGTGCGCGATGCCACGCGCACTGTTCGCGCTGGCGATGCCGGTGTCGATCAGGAGCCAGACCACGCCGCCGGCGAGCGCCAGCACGAGCGTCGCGCCGATCCAGCCGATCGAGCGACGCGTGGCGGTGAGAAAGATCACCCAGCCCGTCGCGAGTCCGATGCCCGCGAGAAACTTGAGCGGCGCGGAGCCCGTCGCTTCGGCCTTGCCGAGCAGCGGTGCGATCGCCCAGTGGTAGAAGGAGACGCCTTCCGGGTTGTACGTGGCGTAGACGAGCAGCAGTGCGGCGACGATGCGCGCCAGCACGCCGCCGACGCCGGGAGAGCCATTCGCCATGCCGTCCTCGGGTGGGGGTGGACCAGGGGGGCCGCCCCCCTCGACGCGGCAAACGTAGCGGGTCGCACCGGGCGCGGCCACGCGCTCTGGCGGGGGCGCCAACCGCGGCGCACGTTGGGCGCACGGTGCGGCGCACTGCCGCGCCGCTGCCATTCGTCGGCCACCGGCCGGGAGCTGCTCATGTCCGTTGCCAAGACCACCGAGATCATCGCGTCGTCTCCCGTCAGCTTCGAGGACGCGATTCGTGTCGGGATCGATCGTGCCACCAAGACGCTGGAAAACGTGCGGGGCGCCTGGGTCTCGAGTCAGAAGGTGATGATCGAGGACAATCGCATCACGGGGTATCGCGTGACGCTCAAGGTGACGTTCATTCTCCGCTGATGCGCCGCCTCGCGTGCACCGTCGCGCTGTGCGCGGCGGTGCTTCCCCCCGCGACGGCACGTGCGCAGCCCGCCGCGACGAAAACGCTGGTACTGCTCAACGCGAATCTCATCGACGGGACCGGCGCCGCGGCGCGACGCAACGTATCGGTGATCGTCGAGGGTGGACGGATTGCGCGCATCGTCGACGGTCGCGCGCCGATTCCCACCGGCGCCGACACCATCGATGTGGCCGGCCGCTGGGTGCTGCCGGGGCTGATCGATGTGCATACGCACATCGCCACGCTGCCGTCGATGCGCCGTGCCCTCGAGTCCGGCGTGACGACGGTGCGCAGCGCGAGTGTGCCTGCCTATCAGGACGTGGGCGCGCGTGAGCTGGTGCGCCGCGGCGTGCTCCCCGGTCCCGACATGCTCGCCGCCGGCGTGTTCGTCACGCCCTACCTGGGCGAGACGGCGATGGCCGATCCGCGCCTGGCGCCGTTCGCGCGCGAGGTCATGTCGCCAGACGCGCTGCGTGCAGTGGTGAACATCAACGCCGATCGCGGCGTGGATGTGATCAAGACGCGCGCGACCGAGCGCGCGGGGCTTGCCGATCAGGACCCGCGCAAACAGGTCTACGACGAAGCGCAACTGCGCGTCATCGTCGAGGCCGCAGCCGCGCGCAATCTCAAGGTGCTCGTGCATGCGCACGGCGACGAAGGGGCGTATGCGGCGGTCAAGGCGGGGGCGCACAGCATCGAGCACGGCACGTATCTGAGCGACTCCACGCTGGCCCTCATGAAGCAGCGCGGTACGTACTTCGTGCCGACGTATGCCACCGTCGTGGATCTCACGAGCCCGGGCGGCGACTACGACGAGCCGCCGCTCAGGGTCCGCGGCCTGCACATGCTGCCGCGTCTGGGCGAGAGCGTGCGCAAGGCGCATGCGCTCGGTGTGCCCGTGGTAGCGGGCGGCGACACCCAGTACGGTCCACAGAGCGTCACGCGTATTCCGCACGAGGTCGCGTTCTTCGTGGACCTCGGCTTCTCGCCCATGGACGCCATCCGCTCGGCGACGGCGGTGGCCGCGCGCTGCCTGGGGATCGACCAGCGCACCGGCACGCTCGTCCCCGGCAAGGAAGCCGATCTCATCGTCGTCGAGCGCAACCCGCTCGAGGATGTCCGGGCGCTGCAGGACGTGCTCGTCGTCGTCGCCGACGGCCGGGTGGCGCTCAACCGCGTGCCGTTCGGGCTCGGCCGGTAGCCAATCGACACGGGATGCGGGAGCTGGAAGCGCGATGCACACCTTGTAGACTCCGGCGCATGATTTCCACCTCGCTCTTCGCCCTCCTGCTGGCGGCCGCTCCGGTGCCGACGCAGCCGCCCACGCCCGCCGACTCCGCGCTCGCGGTGGTCAAGGCGCTCTTCGACGGCATGCGCGCCGGCGACTCGAGCGTGGTGCGTCGCGTCTTTCACCCCAACGCGTCGCTCTTCACCTCGCTGACGCGCGGCGGCGCCGGCGTCGTGCAGCAGACGACGATCGACGCGTTCGCCAAGTCGGTGGGCTCGCCGCACCCCGAGGTGTTCGACGAGCGGCTCTTCAATCCCGTCGTGCACGTCGATGGCGGGCTCGCGTCGGTGTGGGTGGAGTACTCGTTCTTCGTGGGCAAGACGTTCAGCCACTGTGGCATCGACGCCTTCCAGCTCGCGCGCGACGGCGCCACCTGGAAGATCATCGCCATCGCCGACACGCGACGGCGTGAGGGGTGTAACACCACGCCATGATCCCCTCGCTTCCCTTCGATCTGCCCGCCGGCGCCGACGGCGCGCTCGGCATCGCCATCGGGCTTGGCCTCGCGGCGGCCGCGGGGCTCCGCGTGTTCGTGCCGCTCGTCGCTCTCGCGATCGCGGGGAAGACGGGGCTGCTGACACTGTCCCCCGGCTTCGCGTGGTTGGCCACGACGCCGGCGCTCATCGCGCTCGGTACCGCGTGCCTGCTCGAGATCGGCGGCTACTACATCCCGTGGGTCGATCACCTGCTCGACGTCGTGGCCACGCCGGCCGCGCTCATCGCCGGCATGGTGGCGACGGCCAGCGTCGTCACCGATCTGCCGCCGATGGTCAAATGGGCGGTGGTGCTCATCGGCGGCGGCGCGGCGGGACTGACGCAGGGCGCGAGCGTGCTCACGCGGCTCAAGTCCACGGCGACCACCGGCGGAGTGGCCAACCCCGTGGTGTCGACGATCGAACTCGTGGGAGCAGTGGCCACGAGTGCGTTGGCGATTCTCGTGCCGATCGTCGCGATCATCGTCTGCCTGGTCGCGTGCGTGTGGGCGTTCCGCCGCGCGGGACGCTTTGTCTTTGGTCGCCTGCGCCGGCCTGCGCTCGCGCCGCCCATCCCGCCGGCGAGCGCATGACCTTCGAGGTGGGGCAGGCCTTTCTCGATCGTGCGCGCAGCCACCTGCGTGACGACTACCTGCCTCGTCTCGTGATCGCGGTGGAGGCGTTGGGCGATGCGCACGTCTGGCGTCGTGCCAACGAGCAATCCAACTCCGCCGCGAATCTCTGTCTGCATCTGGCCGGCAATGCGCGACAGTGGATCGTCGCCGGCGTGGGCGGCGCGACCGACACGCGCGAGCGACAGGCCGAGTTCGACGCGCGCGACGGGCTCACCGCGATGGAGATCATAGCGCGGACGCGTGCCGCGTTTGCCGACATCGACGCGACGCTCGCGCGCGTCACACCCGACCAGCTCGGTGCGCCGCGTCACATTCAGGGGCATGACACCACCGTCTTTGCCGCGATCTTCCACGTGTGCGAACATGTGGCGATGCACGTGGGGCAGGTGATCCTGCTCGCGAAGGCGTGGGGGACCACGCCAATCGCGTTCTATACCGTTACGCCCGAGGGCATCGCGACGCGCACCTGGGACGGCAGCCAGTCCTTCTGACCGAGCACGTCACCTTCACGTACGGGGAACGTCGATGAGTGCCATCACGGAGATCGAGGGCGTCGGGCCTGCCATGGCGGAGAAGTTGCAGGCGGCGGGCATCAAGTCGGTGGAGTCGCTGCTGTCGGCCGGCGCAACGGCGAAGGATCGCGCAGCGATCGTGGAGCAAACGGGGATCAGCGCGAGCCACATCTCGAAGTGGGTGAACCACGCCGATCTCTTCCGGCTCAAGGGCGTCGGCGGGCAGTACGCCGAACTGCTCGAGGCCGCCGGTGTCGACAGCGTGCCGGAACTGGCGCAGCGCAACGCGGCGAACCTCGCGGCCAAGATGGCGGAGATCAACGCGGCGAAGTCGCTCACGAAGGTCGTCCCGACGGAGACGATGGTGGCGGGGTGGGTCGCGGAGGCCAAGACGCTCGCACGCGCGGTGCATCACTGAGGGTGGTTGACGCGGCGCAGTCTCGGTTGCCGAAGAAAGGCCAAAGCGCTACCTTTGCCCCACCTTCTCCTCACCGCCGATGAGCTCCCCAAGCGCCGCCCCGCTCGCACTCGCTCCGGAGCTTCCGGAGCGAGTGCGGCTGTTGCCGCAATTGCGCTATATGGGCAGCAAGTATCGACTGCTGCCGTGGCTGCACGACGTGCTCTCGGGCATCGAGTTTCACTCGGTGCTCGACCCATTCGCGGGTGCTGGAGCCGTCTCGTTCCTGCTCAAGTGCATGGGGAAGACGGTCGTGTCATCCGATGCGCTGCACATTGGGCGAGTCATTGCCCATGCGACGGTCGAGAACTCCACGGAGCGTCTCGCCGACGCCGACGTGGCAATGCTGCTGAACGGCGCGACTGCGCGTCGCCGCTTCATCGAAGACACGTTCTCGGGAATCTTCTTTACCCCCGCTGATCTGCAGTTTCTCGATCGCGTGTGGGGAAATCTGCCGCGACTCGGTAGCGATGCGGCCAGGTCGCTCGCGTTGACGGCACTGATTCGGGCGGCCATCAAGCGGCAGCCGCGCGGTGTGTTCACGGTCGCAGGCGACCCCGAACGCTACAAAGATGGTCGGCGCGACCTGCAGCTGTCTCTCGAGGAGCACTTCGTCGAGGGCGTTGCGCTGTACAACGCCGTCGTGTTCTCGTCTGGAGCGATACATCGGGCGATGCGCGCCGACGTGTTCAGCCTCACGGATCAACGGCCGGATCTCGTCTATCTGGATCCGCCGTACGTCCCGCGGGCGGACGACAACTGCTATGTGAAGCGATATCACTTCCTCGAAGGGCTCGCCACGTATTGGGAAGGCGCTCGCATCATGGCCTCGAGCCGCGTGAAGAAGCTGGAGAAGCCGTTCTCTCCATTCAGCTATCGCCGCACGGCAATCGATGCGTTCACGCGGCTGTTCAAGCAGTTCGATGCGTCGATTCTTGCTCTGTCCTACTCCTCGAACGCATTTCCGGACCTCGATGTGCTGGTCGAGCTGATGGGACGAACCCATCGCGACGTGGTCGTGCACGAGCGG
>JALOPS010000273.1 GCA_025453745.1 Gemmatimonadaceae bacterium | reverse complement strand
CCCCCGCTGAGCGCGCGAGCGTGATGCACGCCGTCGGCTCTCTCGAACGACTGGGCGCAGGAGAGTGGTCGCCAACCGCGCCGTCGCCAATCGACCTTCTGCTCGGCTCGGCGGGTGTCCTGCGCTTGTTGCGGCTCGGGCCGGGGGATGATGCATTGACGACGCTGCGTGCGGAGACGTGGTGCGCCGCCGCGCGTCATTGGGGCTCCGTCACGCCCGTCGCGCTCGATCGGAATCCGGGTGATCTCGCGCACAGCGATCCACTGAAGCGAAGTGCAGCGATTCTCGAAGCCGAGGAGATCGTTCGACGTGCGATCACCGATATCGGCTTGCCGGCAGATGACGTACGCATTGACGTGTTGCGATCGGTGGTGGTGTCGGGCTCGGCAAAGCCGAATCGATATCCTCGCTTTCCGGTCGAGTCGTCAAAGCCACAGCGCGTGCTCGTGCATGTGCGTCTGGAATTTCCGCAGCCGGTCGCAGGCCCGATCGTGCTCGGTGCCGGTCGCTATCGCGGGCTGGGGCTGTGCCTGCCGACGGTTGAGTCGAACTGGAACGCCGGAGGTGGCGAATGAGTGCGACATTGCCGTCCTTCGAATCGTTCTTCACCGTGCTGCACAACGGCCGACAACCGTTCCCGTGGCAGGCGCGCCTCGCGTCCTACGTGCTCGCACGAGGCTGGCCGTCGCTGCTCGACCTGCCGACCGGCGTCGGCAAGACGTCGGCGCTTGATGTCGCACTCTATGCACTCGCCGCTCGGCCGGATGTGATGCCACGACGAACCGTGCTCGTGGTGGACCGGCGCGTGGTGGTCGAACAGGGTGCGCGACATGCTCGGCAGGTGCTCGACACGATGATGGCCGCATCAGACGGGCCGGTTCGCCAGGTCGCGGACGCGCTGCGTTCGCTGCACGGCGCGCGTGCCGACGAGGTGCCCTTCGCGATTGCCGAGTTGCGTGGTGGCATGCCTCGAGACAACGACTGGGCGCACCGCCCGGACGTTCCAGTGCTGGGTGTCTCCACGGTGGACCAGGTCGGTTCTCGACTGCTGTTTCGAGGCTACGGAATCTCCCCACGATCGGCGAGCATTCACGCGGGTCTGCTCGGTAATGACACGCTCATCCTGCTGGACGAGGTTCATCTGTCCGAGCCGTTCGCTCAGACGCTGGCGAGCATCGCTCGGTTGAAGCAGCAGGCGACGCCCAGCGTTTTGCCCGAGCGATTCGCCGTGGTCCGCATGTCGGCGACGGCCGGCGCGAGCGAGGAACAGCCGTTCAGGCTGGATGTGAAAGACCTCACACATCCGGTACTCGCTCGACGCCTCGGTGCGAACAAGTACGCCACGCTCGTCCCGGTTCCCGTTACCGGGAAAGACGAGGCGCGGAAGCGCGCACTGCTGGCGGAACACATCGCGCATCTTGTGATGGAACTCCGGGCCGCACCGGTCGGGGTGGTCGGTGTGGTCGTGAACCGTGTCGACACGGCGCGCCTGCTGCATCGGCTCCTGGTAGCGGGTGACGAACGGTGTCTGCTGGTCACCGGCCGCATGCGTCCGCTGGAGCGCGATGCGCTGGTTCGCGACACGTTGTTCCCGTACGCAGGCGCGGGACGCGATCGCGCCGCAGCACGTCCACTCGTGGTGGTCGCGACGCAGTGCATCGAGGCGGGTGCAGATCTCGACTTCGATGCGATCGTCACCGAATGTGCGAGTCTCGATGCGTTGCGGCAGCGCTTCGGTCGCGTCGACCGGCTCGGCGAACTGGGGACCTCGCGATCGTACATCGTGTGCCGATCAGATCAGGTGCGCGATAGCCAGGACGATCCGGTGTACGGTGCGGCGCTCGCTGCAACCTGGCAACGACTCCAGGACTCCGCCGAAGACGGTGTGGTCAACATGGGCATCGACGGACAGCGTCGGATCACTCCAGGAGACGGCACCTGGTCGTCGTTGCTGGCGCCCAGGCCGGATGCGCCCGTGTTGTTGCCGGCGCACGTGGACCTGTGGTCACAAACATCGCAAGGTCTCGGCGTCCAACCCGAGGTCTCGGATTGGCTTCACGGTCCGGCGCGCGCGAGCGCCGATGTCCAAGTCGTCTGGCGATCCGGACTGGTTCGCGAAACGGCTAGTTCAGACACGCCCTCGTTTCCGCCTGTGATCGACCGCGACCCGGCGCGCGTGATTCCATGGCTGGAAGCCTGCCGACCGTCCTCGCTCGAGGCGATCTCGCTGCCGATCGGTGTCGTGCGTCGCTGGCTGCGCGGTGATGCACCGGATGATGCGGGGCTGAGTGACACCGTGACCAGTGCGGTCGCCGACGCTGCCGACGATGGGCGTCGCAACTCGTCCGAAGAGTTGTTCGTCGGCTGGCGATGGGCGGGTGATGCCTCCGAACCCGTGACCGGTCGTGACCTGCGACCCGGCGACATCCTCGTGGTAGATGCGACGCGTGGCGGGATTGCGGCCGGCTCCTTCGATCCCGAGAGCAGCGAGCCCGTTATCGACCTTGGAGATCTGGCGCAACTGCGCGGCCGAGGCATCGCGTCGTTGCGGCTCGAGTCTGGAGCGATGCGGGTGTGGGGATTCGATGCGCAGCATGCGTCAGACCTCAAGCGGATGGTCGAGATGCCGGACGACGCAACCACGTCGGAGCGTCGAGAAGGCGTGCGTTCGGCGATCGCACAGCTCTCAAGAGAACGTGGGCAGGGCGCGGTCGCCACGGCCGATGATCTGGTGGCACTTCAGGAGGCACTGCAAGTGGCGAGTGGCCGGCGCGACTTCGGCCTCGTCAAGGTGGCCGATCGCGTCTTCTTGCGCGGTAGCATCGCGAGCACGAAGCGATTCGCACAGCGAGTGCAGGACGCAACGAGCGAAGATGATCTGAGCGCGTTCGTGCCGGGTGACGCTACGCTCGCCAGCCACAGCGCTCTGGTGCGCGACACGGTGCAGGCGTTCGCCGAGCACCTCGGCTTACCCGACACGATCGTGAGTGATCTCGCGATGGCTGGCTGGCTTCACGACACCGGCAAGGCGGACCCGCGTTTTCAGAAGTGGCTGCTCGGCGGCAGTGAGATCGGATTGGCGATGTTGACGGAACCGCTGGCGAAATCTGCGGTTGCCGCCGCCAACGCCGCCGAGCTCCGTACCGCACGCGAGCGCGCGGGCTATCCCGCTGGATATCGTCACGAGGAGCTCTCGGTCGCTATGGCGCAGTCCGACGACCGGGCGCTGGCGAATGCGTCGGATGTCGAGCTGGTGCTGCATCTGATCGCGTCGCATCACGGTGGGGCGCGCCCGTTCGCTGCAGCGATCAGCGAACGCGAGCCGGTCGATGTCGAACTGGCGCATGGCGACCTTCGACTGCGGGCTTCCACGGCACACGGGCTCGCACGCCTCGACAGCGGAGTTGCTGATCGGTTCTGGCGCTTGACCGCACGATACGGTTGGTGGGGGCTCGCCTGGTGTGAGGCACTGCTTCGCCTTGCGGATCACCGGGCGAGCGAAGCGATCACGCAGGAGGGCGCATGAACCGACATTCGCTGACCGGACTCGATGGGCAGAATCCGCTGGGCTTCCTCGCGGCACTCGGCCTGTTGCGCATCGCCGATCTGCACGCCGCGGCAAGCGGTTCCGACGCGCCGCGGCTCGCCTTCGATACCGGTGCGCGTTCGTTCGCACAGATCGACAGTTCGATCTCACTGGATGCCCTGATCGATCTCGTACTCGATGACGCCGAACAGCAAGCGTCTTCGCTCCTGACGAGCCTGTCGTACGACGATGAGGGTCGTGAGGTGGAGCCGGGTACCAAGGGCGCTGTGCGAGACCTCAAGCCGTCGCCGTCGTTCGCGCGCACGCTCCTGCAGCGCGCGGCGGCTGGCGAGCGCCGTGACGCGGATCTCTTGGCGGCGCTGTTCAGCGACGTGGCGACGGACAACAATGGGCGGACCAAGCCGACAGCGTTCCACTTCACGGCTGGCCAGCAGCAGTTCGTCGAGATGGTGCAATCACTCCGCCAGGGAGTCGGTCGACACGATCTCGAAGAAGCGCTGCTCGGACCGTGGCGAGGCGCTAGTGCGCTGCCGTCGCTTTCGTGGGACGCCACGCAGGCACGTCTGTACGCGCTGCGTGCCACCAATCCGTCAAGTGAAAAGCGTGGCAGTGTCGCGGGAGCGAACTGGCTCGCGTTCCAGGGGCTCGCGTACTTCCCCGTGTGGGCGCGCCGAGGTCGGTTGCAGACAACGGCCGTTCGCGGGGGCTGGAAGAACGCGCACTTCTGCTGGCCGCTGTGGGAGGTACCGGCCACGTCGGCAGCGCTGCGCTCACTGCTGGTGTGCAACGTGGCGTCGTGGACCGAGGCCGAACGGCGTGCGCGCGGTGTGCGCGTCGTGCTGGCCTCGCGAATCGAACGATCTGATCAGGGTGGCTACGGCAGCTTCACGCCCGCCGCGCCCGTTCTCGCGAATCCGGACGAGGAGCCGTGATCGCGGCCGGTCAGGATGTGCCGGACCTCCTGCCCGCGCGCATGGTCAACGAGTTTGTCTACTGTCCGCGACTTGCCTATTTGGAGTGGGTGCAAGGCGAATGGGAGGACAACGTCGAGACGGTGCACGGACGGTTTGTGCACCGGCGGGTCGACGACGAACCCGCCTCCGACGTCCCGGCTCCGGAGGAGGCCGATCCGGCGCGGCCGCAGGCGGCACGCTCGGTGATGCTGTCCGATCCCGAGCTTGGCGTGATCGCACGCATGGACCTGCTCGAACTCGACGGGCGAGTCGCGACACCGGTTGACTACAAGCGCGGTATCGCGCCGGATGTACCGAATGGTGCGCACGATCCCGAGCGCGTCCAGCTGTGCGTGCAAGGGCTCATCCTTCGCGCAAACGGATACGCCTGCGACCGAGGAATCCTCTACTTCGCCGCGTCGAAGCGACGCGTGGAGGTCGTGTTCGACGATGCGCTGGTCGCTTTCACGCGGGAGGCGGTGCTGGGATTGCGCACCGTGGCGATGTCGGGTCGGCTGCCGGCGCCGTTGGTGGACAGTCCGAAGTGCATTCGCTGCTCGCTGGCTGGCATCTGCCTGCCGGACGAGGTCAACGCGATGTCGCTGCCATCGCTTCCGGATGAGGTCCGGCGTCTGGTGCCGGCGCGCGACGATCGCATTCCGCTCTACGTTCAGGCGCAGGGTGGAACGGTTGGCAAGCGCGACGAGCGCCTGCGGGTCGTGGTCAAGGACGAGCCACCGCAGGAAGTTCGCCTCATGGAACTGTCGCACGTGGCATTATTCGGCAATGTGCAGGTGACGACGCAGGCACTTCGTGCCTTGTGCGATCAGGATACGATCATCGCCCATCTGAGTTACGGGGGCTGGTTGTACGGCATCACAGCAGGGCTCGGGCACAAGAACGTGGAGCTGCGGATCGCGCAGCATCGTGTGGCCGACGGCGTGCAGGGCCTTGCGATCGCGCGAGCCATGGTCACTGGCAAGATCCTGAATCAACGGACGCTGCTGCGCCGTAGAGCGAGATTCGCGACTTGCCGGGCATCTCGCGCTCCACGCTCGGCAGGCGCGCCATCAGGAATCGATCGCCGCGCTCATGGGGGCCGAAGGCATGGCCGCGAAACGGTATTTCGACGCGTTTCCACGGCTTTTCCGGAGCGCGGGCGCCTGGGCAGGCGCGGTCTTTGCGGAAGGGGGGCGGAATCGGCGCCCGCCTCGCGATGAGGTGAACGCCGTACTGTCGTTCCTGTACGCGTTGCTCGTGAAGGATTGTCTGCTTGCGGGGCACGTCGTCGGCTTCGACGTGTTCCGCGGCTTCCTGCACGCCCCCCGCTACGGGCGGCCTGCGCTCGCGCTCGATCTCTGCGAGGAGTTCCGGCCACTGATCGCCGATTCGGTGTGCCTGTCCGTCTTCAATCAGGGTGAGGTCAACCAGCGCTCGTTTCTCAAGCGCGCGCGAGGTGTGTCGCTGACGCCGGCGGGCCGACGCACCGTGATCGCGGCGTACGAGCGGCGCATGAATCAGTTGGTGACGCACCCTGCCTTCGGCTACACGATCAGTTATCGTCGCGTGCTCGAGTTGCAGGCGCGGCTGCTTCGGGCCGCCGTGCTGGGGGATGTTCCGGTGTACCGGCCCTTCACCACGCGGTAGCCCGTGCGCCATCTCTATCTTGTCGCGTACGACGTCAGTGACGACAAGCGGTTGCGCCGCGTCTATCGCGCCATGCGCGGGTTCGGTGACCCATTGCAGTATTCGGTGTTCCAGTGCAGTCTCTCGGACGTCGAGCGGATGAAGATGGAAGAGACGCTTCGTGCGCTTCTCAATCTCGTCGAGGACCGTGTCATGATCGTGGATATCGGCCCGGTTGCTGGTCGGGCGCGTGTCGCGTTCGATTTCATCGGGCGACGGCCCGAGGCCGAGCCGGAGCGCGATGCCGTCATCATCTGATCGAGCGGTTCGGTGCCGCGCCCACTCGTCCGGCTGCTCGCAGTCGCTATCGTGCTGTCGTACAACGAGTTGCGTCACGAGGTTGCGGATTCCAGCGCTGATTGACAACTTGATGTTGCAGCTGCTCGCATTTGGTTGCGTAAGTCGTTATACGTCGAGGGGTTACACCCCGGGCGGTTTCCGCACTCGATGAAGTGCGGCTCCATTGAAGCACCGGCAGCTCGGCGTTGTCGACGAACTGATCGACGGTTTCCGCACTCGATGAAGTGCGGCTCCATTGAAGCGAGACCCTGCGCACGGACGAGCGGCAGCGCTTCCTGGTTTCCGCACTCGATGAAGTGCGGCTCCATTGAAGCGTGATCGCGTTCATGATCGAGGAGGTGTGCCGCTGGTTTCCGCACTCGATGAAGTGCGGCTCCATTGAAGCAACACGTTCCGCGGCGCGCTGA
>JALOPS010000272.1 GCA_025453745.1 Gemmatimonadaceae bacterium | reverse complement strand
CACCGGCACCGACCGCCAGGTATGCGGTCATCGCTGGGACGGCGCCTCGTCGGGACGGCCGCGATAAATGCGATACATCCAGAGCTGTCGCGCACCGCGCGGATCGGCGGCGCCGGTCAGTGACACCGTGCCAGCGGGGCGCGCATCGGCAAACCAAGACGCAACGACGCGAGCCAACGAATCGCCCTTGGTCCCGACCTCGAACGCTGCGACGAGGCCATCGCCCTGCCGCATGCGCGGCGGCGTCGCATTGGTGGCAGTGGAGCGCTGCCAGAGATCGTATTGATTCGGCCGGCTCGCGAGATTGAGCGCGAACACGGTGGGGTGGTTCGGCAAATGAAACGCCAATTGCGCCGCGTCCTGATAGCGGTTGGCGGCCGCCCAGCGGTCGACGGTGCCGTCGAGAAACGGATCGCGTAGCGCGCGCGCGGTTGCCGCGGCCAACCGGGGCCACCCGCGCAGCTCCGCGAGTTGACGATTGCGCGCGAGCGGCGAACCGGGCATGAGGAGTGCGCCGATCGCGAGCAGCAACAGCACGCCCGCCAGCGCGACACCGCCGCGCCACCACCGACCGCGCGCCCACGGCGCATCGTCCGAGGCGAGCAGTGCGAGGCCGGGGAGATAGCACAGCGCCAGCCAGTTGGCCTCGACCGGTTTGCGCAATGCACTCACCACGAAGAAGAGCGCGGGGAGCAGCGCCGCCACCGCCAGGGCGAAGCGGCGCGTACTCCGGAGAGCCGCGTCACTCGCCTCCACGTCGGCACTGCGCCACGCACGCCATGCGGCGATCGCGAGGAGCACACCGAGAATCGGTGTGGCGATCCCGAGTTGACCACCGAGGAGTTCAAGTTCGCGCGTGAACACGGAGCCGCGCCCGCCGCCGCCGAAGCCGTGCCCCAACTGAAAGCGGAACGACACCCAGTCTTCGATGGCGTTCCAGAGGACGACTGGGCTGAAGACGAGCAGGCTCACCAGCGCTGCCAGGTACGGGCCCGGCCGACGAAGATGCGCGCGCAACGCGGGATGGACGACGACGGCTGCGGCAATCGCACCGCCGACGAGCACGCCCATGTACTTGGCCACGACGCTGGCCCCCACCGCCACACCGCACACGAGCCACCACCCCACGGCGCGCGCACCACGCGTGGCAACAATTGCGCGGTCGAACGCCAGCAGTGCGACCACCGTGGCCAGCAGCAACGCGGCATCGGGCGTGGCGAGCACGAGTCCGAGCGTGGCGATCGGCAGCACGAGCATGAGCAGCGCGGCGCGACCCGCAGTTGCGCTGGCATCGCCGGGGCCGGCCACGCCGCGGGCGAGCAGCACCGCGCCCGCACTCGTCAGCACCGCAGCGATGGCTGGTCCGAGTCGGACCCCGAGGATGGTGGGCCCGGCCACGGCGGTGCCCAGCGCGATCAGGTAGGCGACGCCCGGTGGATGATCGAAGTATCCGGGCGCGAGGCGTCGCGACCACTCCCAGTAGTAGGCCTCATCCGGCAGGAGCGGGACGAGCAGGCCCAGCACCGCGCGGACCAGCGCGCCTGCGAGGAGCAGGAGGGCGGGGAGCCACCAATGTGACGTGGCCGAGGCGGTGCGCGGTGAAGCGGGGTACACTGCGCGGCCAAGCTAGCGGGGCGCGAAGCGAGTCCCGAGGCCGTCGGTCGCCGCCGACCGACAGCACATTCCGGTGGCATGCGGTCGCAACTGCGGTGCGCGTGCCACAGGGCACGGCGACAGAATGGGGATACGCGCCGCTCGGGTGTGTCCTTCCACCCGGTCTGTTGCGTACGCGCATCGGCACAGCGCTTGCGATGATGGGCCGTACCGGTGCGGCGTGCTAGACTGTCGCCCGGTGCCCGTGGTGTGACGGTGACGGCCTTGGCGGGCTGCGCGTCCACGCGTGTGGGCTGATGCGCACGGCAACCGGCCGCGTGCATCGGGGGTATGCGGCGGAGCCCGACGAGTTCTCGTCGGGACTCGCGTCGTCTATCCGCTCCGGCCGCTTCTCCTCGCTTTCCCGCTCTCGATGCGTCGAACTGTCGGTTTCTCGCTGCTGGCCGCACTGGCCGCCCTCTCCGCCTGCGACACCGGGCCGGCGGACACCTGCAGTGTGCAGGTCACCCCGCGGACGGTCACGATTCCGGTGAACGGCTCCACCGCCGTCCGCGGACAGGCGTTCGACTGTTCCGGCAACTCGATCGGTGATCGCCGCGTGAACTTCGCGAGCGACCAGCCCACCATCGCCACGGTATCTGCCGAAGGGCTGATCGTCGGCATCGCGGTGGGGCAGACGCAGATCCGCGCGACGTCGCAAGGGCAGAGCGATGCGATCCAAGTGACGGTGACGCCCGAACCCATCGACCGCATTGAGATCACGCCCAATGCACCCGTGTTGCTCCGGCCGGGCAATCCGGCGTTCACGGTCCGCGCGACGCCGCTGAACACGCAGAGCCTGCCCATCGTCGGGCGGCAGCTCACCTGGCAGAGCAGCAACAACAGCGTGGCCACCGTCACCCCGGCCGGCGACACGCGCAGCGCGCAGATCCAGCCGCTCGCGGTGGGCAACACCACGATCACCGTTTCGGGCGACAACGGACGCCAGGCCACCGTCCAGGTCAACGTGCAGGCGCGCCCGCTCGGCTCGGTGCGCATCGACCCCCGCTCGGCCACGCTCACCGAAACACAGCGGCGCCAGTTCACGCTCACCCTCCGCGACTCGGCAAACACCATTGTCTCGCCGGCGGGGCGGACGGTGAACTGGTCGTCCACCAATACCGTGGTTGCCACGGTCGATCAGAGCGGCCTCGTCACCGGCGCCGACTCCGGCCGCGCGCAGATCATCGTGCTGGCCACGCCGGAGAACATCTCGGACACGATCACGGTGGACGTGGTGCGCCGCCGCATCGTGGAAGTGCGCGTGCGTCCAGTCAACCCGACCACACGCCTCGGCGTGCCGTTCACCTTCACGGCGCAGCTCTTCGACTCCGTCGGCAATACGATCACCAACCGCGTCATCACCTGGCGCTCGCTCAACACCAACCTCGCGACGATTACACCCGGCGGCGTCGCCACCGGTGTATCCCTCGGGGTCGCGCGTATCGTCGCGACGAGCGAAGGGGTGGCCGACACCACCAACATGAACATCACGCCGGTGCCGGTGGCATCGGTCGAAGTCACACCGCGCTCGCCCAATGTGCTCGTGGGGCAGACGCTGCAACTGGGCACGATCGTGCGCGACTCGCTCGACCGGGAAGTGACCGGACGCGAGATCATCTGGACCTCGAGCGATCCGGTCCGGATGACGGTCTCGAGCACGGGGCTCGTACGCGCGATCGGTGATGGCACCGTGACGATCACGGCAACAGCGCGTGAGAACGGGCGGAGCGGCAACCAGTCGATCCTCATTCTCCCCGTACCGATCGCCCGCCTGCGCGTGCTGCCGGTGCCGCAGGACACGATCCCCTTCCCCGTCGACACCGGGAAGACGCTCACCTTCCAGGTGGACCCGCTCGACAGTGCCGGCACGGTACTCAACGGCCGCACGATCCGCGTGTCGTCGTCGAACCCCAACGTCGCGACGGCCGAACTCTCGGGCAACACGCTGACGGTGCGCGCGCGAACCGTCACCGAGACGGTGACGATCACGCTGCAAGGCGTGAACACGGTCAACCAGAACGAGGGGCCGCCGGTCCAGTTCCGGGTCCGGGTGCGACTCCCCCCCGTCAGCACGATCGTGCTCCCGGACGCAGCCCCGACGGCCCTCTCGCGACCGCGAAAGCCCGCGAGCTGACGGCGCCGATTCCGCAATGCGGAACGCGGGATACCGCAGTGCGGTATCCCGCGTTATCGTTTCTCCGCCGGGCGTGCACGGCGGGCTTCCCGCGCGCCGCTCGCACCCCTCGCGTGATCGCGCCCAGGAGCCTGCCATGACGACCGCCGCCCCCGCTACCGCGAGTTCCGCGACGCTGCCCTCGTTCGTTCGCGGTCTCTTTGCCGGCGAGATCGCCGACGAGCTGCTCTTTCCCTATCCGCCGTCGCTCGACGCGCGCGACCCGGCGGAGGCGGCCACCGTTCGGCGATTGATCGCCGACTTCCACACCATGGTGGCGAGCGGGTTGGTCGATCCGGCTCGGCATGACGCCGAGTCGGCGATTCCGGAGGCGGTGATCGAGGCGTTCGCGCGCACCGGGCTGCTCGGCATTTCCATTCCACGCGAGCATGGCGGCCTCGGGCTCTCGCACTCGGGCTACGCCCGCGTGTTCGGGGCGATTGCAGCCGTGGATGTTTCGCTTGGCGTCCTTGTAGGCGTGCACTGCGGTCTGGGGAGCAAGGCGCTCGTGCTCTACGGCTCGCCGGCGCAGCACGCGCGCTTCCTCCCGCCATTGGCGCGCGGGGAGATGCTCGCCGCCTACGCGCTCACCGAACCGGAGACCGGCTCCGACGCGCGACACATCGTCTCGCGTGCAACGCGCGTGGACGGTGGATGGCGCATCAACGGTCGCAAGCACTGGATCGGCAACGGGCACCGCGCAGGGATGCTCGTGGTGTTTGCGCAAACCGCGGTGGAGCGTCGCGGCGAGATGGTCGAGCGTCCCACGGCGTTCATCGTGACGCCGGACATGCCGGGGTTCCGCGTCCTTGGCACGATCGACAAGCTGGGCATTCGCGGCTCCACGCAGGCGGAGCTGCTCTTCGAAGACGTGTTTGTCCCAGATGATATGGTGCTCGGCGAGGTCGGCGGTGGCTTCACGGTTGCCGTGCATGCACTGAACGCCGGACGGTTGTCGCTCGCGGCCGGGTGTGCGCAGGCCGCCAAGGTGCTGGTGGGCGAGATGCAGCGCTACGCGCAGGAGCGCGTGCAGTTCGGACGGCCGCTGGCCGAGTTCGCGCTCCCCAAGCATCGCCTCGCAATGCTGGCGGCCGAGAGCTACGCGGCCGACGCGATGGTCGGCCATCTCGCCGCGGCGCTCGATGCGCCACAGGCGGATGTCGCGCTCGAGGCCGCATGCGCGAAGGTGTTTGCAAGTGAGCTCATCTGGCGCGCGTGCGACGACATGGTGCAGCTCGCCGGCGGGCGCGGCTATGTGCGTCCGTGGCCGTACGAACGGATGCTGCGCGACGCACGGATCAACCGGATCTTCGAAGGGGCCAATGAAGTGCTGCGCCTCTTCATCGGGCTCACCGGCATCGAGTCCCCCGCGAAGGAGCTGGCGGCCGTGGGGCACGCGCTCGACAAGCCGTTCGAGAATTGGCCCGAGCACTGGGTGCTGATCTCGGAATTTGCGGCCGAGCGGGTGAAGCAGGCATTGGGCGCACGCGACCGTGTGGAGGCGACGCTTCCCGAGGCACTCGCCACGCATGTGCGCTACCTCGAGCAGCACGTGCGGGAGTGCAAGGCGGCCACCGATCGCGCCATCGCCACGCATCGCAAGGGCATCCTGGAAGCGCAGGTGACGATCGACCGGCTCGCGGGCATGGCGATCGAGCTCTACGCGCGGGCGACGACCATTGCACGCACGGCGGCGCTCGTCGGCGCGCGTGGTGCTGCGGACTGCGCGATGGAGCTCGCCTTGTGCGAACTCTTCTGTGTGGAGAGCGGACGACGCTTCCGCACGCTGCGGCAACTG
>JALOPS010000271.1 GCA_025453745.1 Gemmatimonadaceae bacterium | reverse complement strand
GTGATCGCGATCGGCGATCGGGTGGGCGCCTTCGTCAATCCGAATGGCATCGACGTCGAGGCGGCCGTCGCGCACGTCAAGCAGCATCGCTCCCTGGAAGGGTTCACCGGTGGTGACGCGATCACGAACGAGGCGTTGCTGGAGTTGCCGGTCGACGTGCTCGTCCCGGCGGCGCTGGAGAACGTGATCACCCCGAAGAACGCGCCTCGGCTGCAGTGCAAGGTGTTGTGCGAAGGGGCCAACGGGCCGACCACGGCGGGGGCCGACCCGATCCTCGAAGAGAAGGGGATCTTCGTCATTCCCGACATCCTCGCCAACGCGGGGGGCGTGACGGTCTCGTACTTCGAGTGGGTGCAGGACCGGATGGGGTATTTCTGGTCGGAGGACATCGTCAACGAGCGGTTGCGCGACATCATGGAACGCAGCTTCCAGGACGTCCTCAAGCTGGCGCTGCAGCACAAGGTGAACATGCGGACGGCGGCCTACATGCTGGCGATCAGTCGCGTGTCGCTGGTGCACAAGCTGCGCGGTATCTACGCCTGAGCCGCGGCGCGCATCGTGCGTTTCCGCGTGATCGCGGTGGGTCGTCCACGCGCGGCGGCGCTGCGCGACGTCATCGACGACTTCGTGGCCCGCGCCGAACGCTACTGGCCGCTCGACGTCGTCGAAGTGCGGGAGGAATCGGCGCGCGCGCTCGATCCGCTGCAGGTGCGGCAGCGCGAAGGGGCGCGCCTGCGGGAACGGCTGGCCCCCGGTGGCATGGTGGTCGCCTGCGACGCGAGCGGCCGCAGTCACACGTCGGAGCAGTTTGCCACGTGGATGCGGCACCGGCAGGAAGCCGCGCGCGACGTGAGTCTGGTCATCGGCGGCGCGTTCGGGCTCGACCCCGCGCTCCGGGATGCCGCAGACGAGCGCCTCGCGCTGGCGCCGTGGACGCTGCCGCACGATCTCGCCAGACTGGTGCTGGTCGAACAGTTGTACCGCGCTGGCACCATCGTGCGCGGGGAACCCTACCACAAGTGATCATGCACGCAGCCGGTGCGGTGGGACGACGATGTCCGCGGTGACATCGCCCGCGGTGGACGAGGTCGTCGTCGAGACGCTGCCCTTCGGCGGATCGGCGCTGGCACGCGCGATGCTCGACGGTACGCTCCCCGGTGCGCTCGATGCGCGCGCGCTCATGGGGCGCGGGGCGATCGTCGCACACGCACGGATGGTGCTGTCGCGCTTCACCCCCGCGCGCCGTGCGGCGCTCGAGGCATGGCTGGGTGACGCCACGGCGTTGTCGGCGGCGCCCGAGCCGGTGCGCACACGACTGACGGCGGCCGTGCAGCAGGGGCTCGTGATCACCACGGGCCAGCAACCGGGACTCTTTGGCGGGCCACTGTACACGTGGCACAAGGCGCTGAGCGCGATCGCACTCGCGGACGCGCTGACTGAGCTGCTGCAACTGCCGGTGGCCCCGCTCTTCTGGGCCGCAACGGATGACGCGGACTTCGCCGAGGGACAGGCGACGTGGTTGCCGACCCACGCGGGGGCGCAGCGCATCGCGATCGAGGCACCACCGCTCGCCGGCGGAACTCGACCGGTGTCCACCCTCCCGCTGCCGGAGATGGCCGCGGCGATTGGTGCCCTGGAGGCGGCTGCGGGATCGAACGCCGACGCGCAGGTGCTCGCCGTTGCCCGAAGCGCCTATCGAGCGCCGCACACCGTGGGGGATGCGTACGTGGCACTCCTGCGTGGATTGCTCGAGTCGCGCGGCATGGCGGTGCTGGATGCCTCGCACGTCAGCGTGCGTCGTGCGGCGCACGACATCACGAGCGGCGCGCTGCGTCGCGCCGTGGAGGTGGACGCGGCGCTTGTGATACGCGAGCGTGCCCTCGCCGCTGCGGGCCATGTCGCGCAGGTGGAACGCATGGAGGGGCAGTCGCTCGTCTTTGCGTGGACTGCGGATGGTAAGCAGCGCGTGTCGATTGCGGAGGCAGCGTCCCGCGCGGTGGCTGCCGCGCCGGGGACGCTTTCGGGTAATGTGCTGCTGCGCCCGATCATCGAATCTGCGCTGCTGCCGACGGCCGCATATGTCGCAGGACCAGGTGAACTCGCGTACTTCGCGCAGCTTGGCGCCGTCGCGGATGCGTTGGGAGTCGATGTGCCGCGTGCCGTCGCGCGTTGGTCGGCGCGCGTGCTCGAACCACGCGTGCAACGCGCCGTCGATGCGCTGGGCATTCCGACGGCCGCGTACGCGGATGCCGAGCGTGTGCTGCACGACCTGTCGTCTGCGGCGCTCCCCGAGGCCACACGGACCGCGCTCGCCGACGCGCGTGCGCAACTCGACGCGTCCATGCGTGCCGTCGCCATTGCGACCGAGTCGCTCGCGCTGCCGTCTCCGGTGCTCGATGGGGCGCAGCGGCAGATCGGACACCGCCTCGAGCGCCTCGAGCGTCGTATCGTCGCGCACGCCGCGCGGCAGGACGGTGCACGGCGCGCACAGGTGCAGTTGGTCGCCGGGTCGCTCTATCCGGGCGGCACCGCACAGGAGCGGCGGCTCAACGCGCTGCCACTCCTCGCGCGCTTCGGCGACGCGCTCTGGACGGCATGGCGCGCTGGTGCCGCGAGATGGGCGCGCAGCCTGCTGTCCGACTGACGATGGCCGACGACCGGGAGGCGCCGTCGACGGAGCGCGGCGCCGCCTCGTCCGATCGTACCGGGCGCGGGGCCATGCTCGTGGGGGCGGGGATCCTCGTCAGCCGCGTGCTCGGCCTCGTCCGCAACACGGTCTTCGCGCACTATCTCGGCGCGTCGTCGGCGTCGGACGCGTACACCGCGGCGCTCAAGATTCCCAACGCCGTGCGCAATCTGCTCGGTGAAGGGACACTCTCGGCGGCGTTCATCCCCGTGTACAGTCGCCTGCTGGCCACGCGCGACGAGGCCGGCGCCCGCGTGCTGGCGCGCGCGGTGCTCGGCGTGCTGCTCCTCGTTGTGTCGGCCGTCACCGTGCTCGGCATCGCACTCGCCCCGGTACTCACGCGCGTGATCGCCGCCGGCTTCGATGCGCCGACGGCGGCGCTTACCACGCGCATGGTGCGTGTACTCTTTCCGATGACCGGATTGATGGTCATCTCGGGGTGGTGCTTGGGCGTACAGAATGCGCACCGGCGGTTCTTCGTCGCGTACGCGAGTGCGGCACTCTGGTCGATCGCACAGATCGTGTTGCTCTGGTGGGGCGGCCCGCGGGCGCCGTCGATCGAGCAGTTGGCCGTGTGGCTGGCGTGGGCGACACTTGGCGGTGCGCTGCTGCAGGTGGTCGCACAGCTTCCAGAAGTCGTGCGGCTCTCCGGGCCGCCGCTGCCGCTCTTCCGTGCCTCACATGCGGGCGTCTCGACCGTGTTGCGCAACATGGGTCCGGTGATCACCGCACTCGGTGTCGTGCAGATCTCGAGCTTCGTCGATGTGCAGGTGGCCTCGTGGCTGCCGACCGGCGCCGCCACGATGCTCTCCTACGCGCAGACGCTGGCACTGCTGCCCGTGTCGCTCTTCGGCGTGTCGGTGGCCGCGGCGGCGCTGCCGGATCTGGCGCGCGACGAGGCCACGCTCGCGCACGACCAGCTTCGCGAGCGCGTACGAGGCGGGTGGCAGCGGGTGCTGTTCTACATCGTGCCGAGTGCGGCGGCGTTCGTCGTGCTGGGCGACCTGATGGTCGGCATGCTCTATCGCACCGGGCGCTTTGGCGCGCGCGAGCAGCAGATCGTGCATGTGATTCTCGGAGCGTATGCGCTGGGGCTCGTCAGCGCCGGGGCCGTCAAGCTGCTGGCATCGGCGCACTATGCGTTGCGCGACTATCGCACGCCGCTCAAAGCATCCATCACGAGCGTGCTGATATCGGGTGTGCTGGCAACCGCGACTGGCGTATGGCTGCGTGACTGGCGCTTTGCCGCTGCCGGCATCGCCGCGGGGTCTGCGCTGGGATCGTACGCCAACCTGGTGCTCCTGCTCGGCGGGCTGCGCGCGCGCGTCGGCGCACTCTACACGCCGGCGATGTGGGCTGGTACGCGACGCATCGTGGTCGCCACCGTGGTGGCCATCGTCGCGGGGCTGGGCGTGCGCTGGGCGGTGGGGACACGTGGTGCGTGGATCGCGGGTCCGCCGGCGCTCGCATCGTTCGGCCTTGCCTACCTGCTCACGGCGTGGCGCCTGGGCAGCGGGGAAGCGGCGCGCTGGCTTCGGCTGCCGGCACGAGGGGGCGGGTGATGGCACGCGATCCGCTTGGCGAGATGCCCGAGGCGGTGGCGAACAAGCTGGCCCATCTGCCCAACCAGCCGGGCGTGTACCTCTGGAAGGATGCAGAGGGGGGCGTGCTATACGTGGGGAAGGCGAAACAGTTGCGCGCGCGTGTGCGCAGCTACTGGACGCAGGATCACTCGACGAGTCCGAAGACGCGCGGACTGCTGCGCAAGATCGCCGATCTCGATACGATCGTCGTGCCGAGTGAGGCACACGCCCTGATCCTCGAGAACACGCTCATCAAGGAACAGCGGCCGCGTTTCAACATCGCGCTGCGCGACGACAAGTCGTATCCGTACATCAAGGTGACGGTCCACGAGCCGTTTCCGCGCGTCATCGTGACGCGGCGACTGCTCGATGACGGCTCGCGGTACTTCGGTCCCTACACCGATGTCGGGGCCATGCGTCGCGCGCTGACGGTGGTCAAGCGGATCTTCACGGTACGCTCGTGCCACTACGACCTGCCGAAGGAATCCCCCGATCGCCCGTGCCTCGACTACTTCATCAAGCGCTGCAAGGCGCCGTGCGTGGGATACCAGGACACCGCCGACTACGGGCAGATGATCGACGAGGTGGTGTTCTTCCTCGAAGGCAAGACGGATGAAGTCATTCGGCGGGTCCGCGCCCGCATGGACGCGGCGGCCGAGGCGCTCGATTTCGAACGGGCCGCCGAGCTGCGCGACGCGCTCATGCACCTGCAGCGGATGGAGGAGCCCACCGTCGTGCTGGAGGTCGAAGGTGGCGATCGCGATATCGTCGGGTACGCCCGCGATGGCGATGATGCCTGCGTGACGCTCCTGCGCATCCGCGGTGGAAAGCTGCTCGCGCGCGAGCAGCGCCTGCTCGAGAACGTCGAGGACGAGCCCGATGCCGCGGTGCTGAGTGCCTTTCTCGTCCGGTCGTACCTGCACAGTGAAGGGCGCGCGGGCGAAGTCGTGGTCCCCTTCGACTTCGATGATCGCGAGGCGCTGGCCGCGTCGTTGACCGGCACGACCATTCGGGTCCCGCAGCGCGGGACGCGGCGCGAGCTGGTGGACCTGGCGGAGCAGAATGCCCGTCATCTCCTCGAAGAGTTCAAGCTCGCCTCGCTCGAAGCGGACGAACGTGCAGCCGACCCGGTCTACGAACTGCAGCGCGAACTCGGGTTGGTGCGCCTGCCGCGATCGGTCGTCTGCTTCGATATCTCGCACGCGCAAGGACGCGATACCGTGGCCTCGTGCGTGTGGTTCGAGAACGGGCGGGCGAAGCGGAGCGAGTATCGGAAGTTCAAGGTGGCGACGGTCGACGGCATCGATGACTTCGCCTCGATGCGCGAGGTCGTCACCCGCTATTTCCGTCGCCGCCTCGACGAAG
>JALOPS010000036.1:12161-31670 GCA_025453745.1 Gemmatimonadaceae bacterium | reverse complement strand
CCGCAATGGGAGAATGGGTGTTACGAACCGCCTGTCGGCAAGCCCAGACCTGGCAAAGCCACAGTTTGCTACCGCTCAAGGTGTCGGTCAATTTATCGGCTCGGCAGTTTCAGCAGCGATCGCTGGTACGCACTGTCTCGGATGTGTTGCACGAAACGGGGCTAAACCCTCGCCTTCTGGTGCTAGAACTGACCGAAACCAGCCTGATCGACAATGTAGAATCGACGATTCAAACCCTGCAAGAGTTCAAAGCAATGGGTGTGGGAATTGCCATTGATGATTTTGGCACGGGTTATTCATCCCTCAGCTATCTGCGTCGCTTCCCGATTGATTTGCTCAAAATCGATCAATCTTTTGTTAATCAAGTTAATGACAGCCCCCATGATGCAGCGATCGTGAAAGCGGCACCCCACGGGCCACTCCGCCGGCGAGGGGACGGTGCCGGGAATCACCGCCAACCGCTCGCGCGTGTCACCCAGTCGCGGCATCGCGCCCAGCAGCCCGCGCGTGTACGGGTGCCGCGCGTCGGTGTAGAGCGTGGCCACGTCCGCGGTCTCCACGACCTGTCCGGCGTACATCACCACGACACGCTGGCACAGTTCAGCGACGACACCGAGATCGTGCGTGATGAGCAGCACGCTCATCCCCGTTGCGGCGGCCTGCTCGCGGAGCAGTTCGAGGATCTGCGCCTGGATCGTCACGTCGAGTGCCGTCGTCGGTTCGTCGGCAATGAGCAGCGCAGGCGAGAGCAGGAGCGCCATCGCGATCATCACGCGCTGCTTCATGCCGCCAGAGAGCTCGTGCGGGTATTGGCGCGCGCGCTCCGCCGCGGCGGGAATGCCCACGCGCTCGAGCATCGCCACCGCGCGCGCACGCGCGGCGCGCCACGACACGCGCTCGTGGATGACCGCGACTTCGGCGACCTGATCGCCCACGGTCATCACGGGATTGAGCGCGGTGGCGGGTTCCTGAAACACCATCGCGATGCGGCGACCGCGCAATGCACGCATCGCGCGCGCGTCGATCGTGCGCAGGTCGGTCCCCTCGAAGAGGATGCGGCTCCCCGTCTCGATGCGTCCCGGCTCGCCGACCAGGTCGAGGATCGAGAGCGCCGTGACCGATTTGCCGCACCCCGATTCGCCGACCAAGCCAACCACTTCGCCTGCGCGCACGTCGAAGGTCACGCCGTCGACGGCCGGCACGCGCCCGGTGGGACCGGGAAACGACACGCGCAGCGCGTCGATCTGGAGCAGGGGGGCGGTCATCGGACCGGCGAGACGTCGCGCACGGGCCCAAGCTGCCCGGTGGAAAAGGCGCTCCGCAACCCGTCGCCAAGCGTGTGGAGCGCGGCCACGGTGACGATCGTGGCCAGCGCGGGAAAGAGGGTGAGCCACCAGTACTGCCCCACCGATCCGGCGCCGTCGAGCATGATGTTCCCCCAACTGGGCGTCGGCGGTCGCACGCCGAGCCCCAGATACGAGAGCGACGCTTCGAGGGCGATGACCGATGCCGTCGAGAGTGTGGCGTGGGCGATGAGCAGCGGGGCGAGATGGGGGACGACGTGTCGCACCACGCGCTGCGCGCGCGGCACACCGAGCGCCGACGCCGCGCGCACGAAGTCGCGGGTGGCGAGTGCGCGCACTTCGTTGCGCACGAGCCGCGCCAGCCCGAACCATCCCGTGCCGCCCAGCAGCAGGATCAGCGCGAGCGCCGACTGCGCACCCCACAGGGCGACGATGGCGATGACCAGAAGCACGCGCGGCACGGCGAGCCCCACATCGACCACGCGCATGCAGAGCGCGTCCGCGATGCCCCCCAGACCGCCGGCCACCGCGCCCACGCACGTGCCCACGGCCGTGGCAACGAGCACGGCCACCGCGGCGATGCCGAGCGATACCCGTGCGCCCACGAGCACGCGGCTCAACACGTCGCGCGAGAACGGATCGGTGCCGAAGGGGTGTGCCGCCGACGGGGCGAGCAGCTTCGAGGCGATGACGTCGGTCGACGCGTCCGCCGGATAGGGGGCGATCCATGGCGCACACACCGCGAGCGCGATGAGCAGGGCGACCAGCACGAACGCGGCGCGCGCACCCGGCGCATCTCCCAGTCGGTGCCAGAGCGCGCGCACGCTATGCCTGCGCCACGCGGGGATCGCTGAGCGGGTGCAGCAGATCGCTGACCAGCGCACCCAGCGCCGTGGCCGCACTGCCGATCGCGACGATGGCGAGGACCACCGGGTAGTCGCGGGCCAGCACTGCATCGGCCAGGGCGCTCCCCATGCCGGGCCACGCAAACACGCGCTCGACGAAAAGGGATCCGCCAACGAGCACGGGGAGATAGAGGCCGAGCAGCGTCACGAGCGGGGAGAGCGCGGCACGCCAGGCGTGGCGCACGAGTACGCGACGCTCCGTCGCACCACGCGCGCGTGCGGCGCGCACGAACGGTTCACGCACCGCATCGATCATGGCCGCGCGCTGGTAGCGCGAGACCACCGCACACGCGATCAGCGCCAGGGTGCCGACGGGAAGCACCAGATGCTGCAACCGGTCGCGCAGGCGCGCCGCCGTCCCCAGATACGTCGCGAAATCGCCCGTCACGCCACCCGCTGGAAACCAGCGCAGCCGCCACGCGAAGACGAGCAGGAGGAGCAGCGCGAGCACGAACTCGGGGATGGCGTACAGTCCGAGCGAGATGAGGCTGCTGGCATGGTCGCGCCGCGAATGCGCATGCGCGCCCTGCCATGCCCCCAGCGCACTGCCGAGCGCAAAGGCGAGGAGCCCCGCGAGCCCGCAGAGCACGAGCGTATTGGGCAGTGCGCCGCGCAAGACGTCACGCACCGGTTCCTGCCGCGCGAGCGACCAGCCAAGATCGCCGCGCAGCAGCGCACCGCACCACGTCAGAAAGCGCGTCAGCGGCGGCTGGTCGAGGGCGTACACCGCGCGCAGCCGCGCCAGCGCCTCCGCCGGGAGTTCGCGCGAGTCGAGCGCGAGGGCAAGCGGGTCACCGGGGGCGAGGGAGAGCAGCGCAAAGGTGACCGCGAGCGCGGCCGCGATGGTGAATGTCGTCAGGGCGACGCGTCGCGCGATCCAGTGTGCGACCGAGCGTCGCCCCGCGGCGTGCACGTCGGCGTCAGCGGGTCGCGCGGAGGCCGATCTGGTCGCGCGGCAAACGTTCGGCCGGATCGATCTGCCAGTCGGCGAGTCCCGCATACCACTGATCGGCGCGCAGCCCCGTCGGGCGCACCCGTCGATGAATGCCCGCGATGGCCCGCGGCTCGTAGAGCCACACACTCGGCGCATCGTCGAGGATCTGCTGGTAGGCCTGCACCCAGGCGGTGCGACTGGTCGCCGGATCGAACGACTCGAGCGCGCGCGTGACACCCGCATCGAACGCGGCGCTTTCGTAGCTCTGCCAATTCTGCCCCTTCTCCGCGCGCGCCGCGCGCGAGCCCCAGACACTCGGAATGCCCGCCAGTCCCGGCGTGGGCGACCACGAGCCCATGTACGCATCGAAGTCGCGCGAGGAGGCGCGGGCGATGACCGTATTCAGCTCAAGCGCATCGACGCCGACCTTCGCGCCAACGGCCTGCAACTGTTCCTGCAGCAGGATGGCAAAGCGTCGACGCGTTTCACTCGACGTGGGGACCATGATCTCGAACGCGAGCGCTACGCCGTTCTTCTCGCGCACGCCGTCGCCGTTGCCGTCGACCCAGCCGGCCGAATCGAGCAGCGCCTTTGCGTGCGCGACGTCGAACGGCAGCGGACGCAACGACGTCGTGTCGGGAAAGAGTGCGCGTGGCGCCGGGCCGATCGCCACACGACCGAGCGAGTCGAAGACGTTGCGCACCAGACGGGCGCGATCCACCGCCATGGAGAGCGCACGGCGCACCTGCACATCGCCGAGCACCGGGTGCGGCGGGCGCGACGTGCTGGGCCCGGTCCCGCGTGCGCGCAGGTTGAAGCCGAGGAAGCCGTACGCGAGCGCGTCGTACGGGAGTACGCGCAACGCGGGAGACTTGGCGAGTTCGGCCACGTTCTCGGGGCGCAGCGTCTCGAGGAAGTCCGCGTCGCCGGCGAACAGCGTGATCGTCGCGGCCGCAAAATCGGGGGCGACCTTCCAGAGCACCCGGTCGAGCTTCGCGCGCCCGCGCACATTGAGCGTGTCGCTCACGAGTTCGAGGAGCGCGCCGCGCTCCCAGCGCTCAAAGCGGAAGCGCCCCGTGCCAACCGGTTCGCGCGTGAGCGGATGCTGCGCGAGCGCCGCAGGCGGGATCGAGTCCAGCCGATGCGCGGGGAGCACATCGAGATTGTAGACGACGTCGAAGAACTGCGACGGCTTGCGTCGCTTGAACCACACGGTCGCCGTCAGCGAATCGGGCGTGCTGACCGAGTCGATGTTCTCGAGGAATGGGGCATTGACCGATGCGACGGCGGGATTGGTCGTGATCTGGAAACCGAACTGCACGTCACGCGCACGCACCGGCGCACCGTCATGCCAGCGCGCCCCGGGCGCCAGGCGAAACGTGAGCTGCATCGAGTCCGCGCTCCACGTCCACCGCTCGGCCAGTCGCGGCGTGAAGCCGCCATCGCCCACCGTGTTGAGGGCGGGACCGATCTCCGCCAGCCGTTCGAAGAGGATGCGGGCGATCGCCTGCGACTGCGTTGTCGTCGCCAGCGGGGGGAAGAGCGTGTTGGGGTCACCCGCGACGGCGATGACGAGTGTCCCGCCCGTGCCGTCGGCAGCGGCGGTCGTCGCCGCGCCGCGATCTCCGCATGCCGCGACGCCGGTGAGCGACACGACGCCCAGTGCGCGAACGAGGCGCACGGCAGGGTGGCGAAAGGAGAGGCGTCGGCGCATGGGCGGAAGGATGGGGGTTCGGCGAACAGCCGGTCAACGACGCCTGCGCGCCGGGCAGGTCACGCCGCAGCCGTCAACTGCGCCACGTCCACGCCGGATCGCGCTCGGTGTCGAGATGGGTGAGGAACGACGCGCGCGTGCGGAGCGCCTCGCCGTCGAGCGTCGCCTGGGGGGCCCCACGTCGCGACGCGAGCGCGTCGATGATCGCCTGCTCCACGCGGGACGTGTCGGGCGCTTCGCCAAGCAGCGCCGAGAGCGTCGCGGGGGCAGGCACCGGCGGCATGGTGCCGTGCGCCAGCGTCGGAATGCGCGACTGATCGTCGTCGATGAGAATCGATCCGTGCTGCAGGAAGCCGTGTGCACGGCGCCACACCGCGCTGCCGACGAGCTTCTGTCCGTGCACCGTGACTTCGCCGGGTGACGGTCGATCGAAGCACGCCCGCCCGCGTGCATCGCCGGCCGGCTGCACCGCCAGCTCGGCGGGCACACCGAGGGCACGCAGTGCGTCGACCAGCACGGCGTTGATATCGTCGTAGACGGGGCGCCAGGGTGCATCCATGGGGAGCGCGCCGGTGAGGCTGTACGTCACTTCGCGCCAGTGGAGGAGTGCGCGTCCGCCGGTGGGGCGGCGGACGGCATCGACGCCGGCGTCGGTGAGTCCCTCGGGGGTGAAATGGCGGCTGGCCTGCTCGTTGCGCCCGAACGACAGCGTCGGACGCGCCCACGCGTACAGCCGGAGCGTCCAGCGCGGCGCGCTCGCCGCGACCGCGTCGTCGAGCAGCGCAAGGTCGAGCGCCATGTTGTCCGCCCCCGGCCACGCCGGCGTGCGCAGCACCTGCCAGGGCACGTCGCGCCACGCATCGATACCCGCGTCGCGCACCGTGATGATTCCCGGTACAATGGACTCGGGGTCCGTCGGCGCGCGTGGGCGTGGCACTGTCACCATGTGCGCATCTTCGTCGGGAGACGCTCCCTGCGCTAGCTTTGCGATGTGTCGCGGCCACATGCCGCGCGCTCATCGTTCTTCCCGCTGCTCAATTCGTGCGCGCGCTCGACGCGCGCCGAGGTGCGAATGCCGACACGTACCCCCGCCGCCGTCCAGCTCGAGCCTGCCACCTTTCCGGCCCGTCACATCGGCCCGGATGTCGCCGATCAGCAGGCGATGCTCGATGCGCTCGGCTACCACTCGCTCGATGCGTTCATCGATGCCGTGGTCCCCGACAGTATTCGCTTCAACCGTCCGCTGGCCATCGGCCCCGCGCGCGCGGAGACAGACGTCCTCGCCGAGCTGCGCACCATTGCCCAGCAGAACCGCGTGTGGCGCTCCTATCTCGGCATGGGCTACGCCGATTGCATCGTGCCCGGGGTGATTCAGCGCAATGTGCTGGAGAATCCCGGCTGGTACACGGCGTATACGCCCTACCAGGCGGAGATCGCGCAGGGACGGCTCGAGGCGCTGCTCAACTACCAGACGCTGATCATCGACCTGACCGGGCTCGAGATCGCGAACGCCTCCCTGCTCGACGAGGGCACGGCGGCCGCCGAGGCCATGTCGATGATTCACGCGCTCCGCGGGAGCGCGACACGCACCGTCTTCGGCATCGCGCGCGACTGTCATCCGCAGACGATCGCCGTGGTGCAGGCGCGCGCGGAGGCGCGCGGCATCACGGTGGTCGTGGCCGACGCCGATGATCTGCCGCTCGATGGCACGGTGATGGGGATCCTCCTGCAGTATCCCGGCACCGATGGTGCCGTGGTCGACTACCGCGCCCTTACGGAGCGTGCGCACGCGGCTGGTGCGCTGGTGACCGCGGCGTGCGATCCGCTGGCGCTCACGCTGCTGACGCCGCCGGGCGAGTGGGGCGCCGACATCGCCGTCGGCAACACGCAGCGTTTCGGCGTGCCGATGGGCTTTGGCGGGCCGCACGCGGCGTTCTTCGCCACACGGGACGAGTTCAAGCGACACCTGCCGGGTCGCCTCATTGGCCTCTCGCGCGACGCCGCCGGGCGTCCGGCGCTGCGCATGGCGCTGCAGACGCGCGAGCAGCACATCCGCCGCGACAAGGCGACGTCGAACGTGTGCACCGCGCAGGTGTTGCTCGCGGTGATGGCGGGGATGTACGCGGTCTATCACGGGCCCGAGGGGCTCACGCGGATCGCCGAGCGGGTGCACACGCTGGCCAGCGCGTTCGCCGTGGGGCTCGAGCGCCTCGGCCTTCACGTGATGCACGACGTGTTCTTCGACACCGTGCGGGTGGAGGTCGGCGCACACGGTGAAGGCGACATTCTCGCAGCGGCGGAGCGGCACGAGATCAATCTCCGCGTGTTCGAACAGGGGGTGCTCACCGTCACGCTCGACGAGACCACCACGCCGGCCGATGTCGTCACGCTGTGGACCGTCTTCAACGGCGGCGAGCCGGTCGGCTTCCCCTTCGAGGACGTCATCGACGAGGTCGATCCGCGCTTCGACGAGCGCTTCCGGCGCGTCTCACCGTTCCTCACGCACCCCACGTTCCACCGGTATCACAGCGAGACGGAGATGCTGCGCTATCTCCGCTCGCTCGAGCACAAGGACTTCTCGCTCGTGCACGGCATGATCCCGCTCGGGTCGTGCACGATGAAGCTCAACGCAACCGCCGAGATGCAGCCGGTGACGTGGCGCGAATTCGGCGCACTGCACCCGTTCGCGCCGGCGGCGCAAACGCAGGGCTACCAGGAGCTCTTCCGCACGCTCGAGGCGGATCTCGCCGAAATCACCGGTTTCGCCGCCGTGTCGTTGCAGCCCAACGCCGGCTCGCAGGGCGAGTACGCCGGATTGCTCGTCATCCGCCGCTATCACCTCTCGCGCGGCGATGCGCACCGGACGGTGTGCCTGATTCCGCAGTCGGCGCACGGGACCAATCCCGCCAGTGCGGTAATGGCCGGCATGCAGGTGGTACCCGTGGGCACCGACGCACTCGGCAACGTGGATGTGGACGACCTGCGCGCGAAGGCCGAGCAGCACCGCGACAAGCTCGCCGCGCTCATGATCACGTATCCGTCGACACACGGCGTGTTCGAAGCTCGTGTCAAGGAGATCTGTGCGATCATCCACGAGCACGGCGGCCAGGTGTACATGGATGGCGCGAACATGAACGCGATGGTCGGTGTCGCCCGTCCGGGCGACATTGGCGCGGACGTGTGCCATCTCAACCTGCACAAGACGTTCTGCATCCCGCACGGTGGCGGTGGCCCGGGGATGGGGCCCATCGGCGTGGCGCCGCAGCTCGTGCCGTTCCTGCCGTCGCATCCGGTGGTGCGGACCGGTGGCAGCGATCCCATCGGCCCCGTCTCGGCGGCGCCGTGGGGCAGCGCGAGCATCCTGCCCATCTCGTGGGTCTACATCAAGGCGATGGGCGGCGAGGGGCTCGCCACGGCCACCAAGGTCGCGATTCTCTCGGCCAACTACATCGCGCATCAATTGCGGGAGCACTATCCGGTGCTCTACCGCGGCAACGCGGGGCTCGTCGCGCACGAGTGCATCCTCGATACGCGCGGCTTCAAGCAGAGCGCCGGCGTCGAGGCGGAAGACATCGCGAAGCGGTTGATGGACTACGGCTTCCACGCGCCGACGCTCTCGTTCCCTGTCGCGGGCACGCTCATGATCGAGCCCACCGAGAGCGAGTCGAAGGCGGAGCTCGATCGCTTCGTCGAAGCCATGATCGGCATCCGGCAGGAGATCGCCGCGATCGAGCGCGGTGAGGCCGACAAGGCGCGCAATGTGCTGACGATGGCGCCGCATCCCGCGCTCGACGTGATGAGCGACGCGTGGGATCGTCCCTATGGGCGCGAGGCGGCCGCGTATCCGACGCCGTGGTCGCGCAGCCGGAAGTTCTGGCCCGCGGTCTCGCGCGTGGAGTCCGCGTATGGTGATCGCAATCTCGTCTGTGTCTGCCCGCCGATGGAGGCGTACACCGCGGTGCCGTCGGCGTAGCGGCCGGAGTCGCCGTCATCCCGAGCGACGGCGCGTAGCGACGGAGTCGAGGGATCCCCGTGCCGATGCGGAGATCCCTCGACTCACCTTCGGCTCGCTCGGGATGACGAGCGCGCCGCGTCGGTCTGCTCGCCCGCGTCATCCGACGAGGCGTCGCTGTCGTCGTCGCCGTCCTCGGTCGACAGCTCGCCCTCGTCGCCCACGTCCCACGACGGCACCGGATCATCGAAGGCCGCCCAGCCGGCCGCGCCGAGCGCGAGTTCGGCCGGCGTCACGAGCGCGGCGTCGAATGCCGCGACGATGGCGTCGCGATCCATGCGCTGTCCGATCAGCACGAGTTCCTGTTTGCGATCACCGAGCTCGGCGTGCCACTCGTCGAGCAGTCGCTCGCGTGACTCGTCGTCGAGGTCCCACTCCGCCTCCGGTTGTGCCGCATACCACACGCCCGCCGGGCTGACCTCCATCGTGTTGCCGGCGAGCGACCACGCGCCCACCACGTCGGGGCGCGTCGCCAGCCAGAAGAAGCCCTTGCCCCGCAGCACCCCCGGAAAGCCGTCCTGCAACACGGTCCACAGCCGCGCCGGGTGAAACGGGCGTCGCGCGCGGTAGACAAAGCTCGAGATGCCGTACTCCTCCGTCTCGGGCGTGTGGATGCCCGCGAGCTCCTTCTGCCATCCCGGCGCCCGCTCCGCTTCGGCAAAGTCGAAACGCCCGGTCTCGAGGAGCGCGTGCGGATCCACGACGCCGCGCGTGGCGACGATCTGCGTCGCATCGGGATTGAGGTGGTGCAGGATGGCGCGCAGCTCCGCGAGCTGCGCGTCGCTTACGCGATCGGCCTTGTTGATCACGAGCACGTTGGCGAACTCCACCTGATCGGCGAGCAGGTCCGCGATCGTCCGCTCGTCGTCCTCGCCCAAGGCGACCGCCCGGTCACGCAGGTCGTCGACGCTGGTGAAATCGACGAGAAAGCGCTCGGCGTCGACGACGGTCACCATCGTATCGAGCCGGGCGACATCACCGAGCGAGGTGCCGTTGTCGAGTTCGAAGGTGAACGTGGCGGCGACAGGGAGCGGTTCACCGATCCCCGTGCTTTCGACGAGCAGATAGTCGAAGCGCCCTTCGCGGGCGAGCCGTCCGACCTCCTGCAGAAGGTCGTCGCGCAGCGTGCAACAGATGCAGCCGTTGGTCATCTCGACGAGTTGCTCGTCGACGCGCGAGAGTGCGGCATCGCCGCCGGCGACGAGGGCGGCGTCGACGTTGATCTCGCTCATGTCGTTGACGATGACGGCCACCCGCAGCCCCTCCCGGTTGGAGAGGATGTGGTTGAGCACCGTGGTCTTCCCGGCGCCCAGGAAGCCGGAGAGGACGGTGACGGGAAGGCGGGCGGCGTCAGACATGGGCGGTCGGTTTGGGAGGCGCGAGAACCCGAAAAGCTACGCTCTTGACAGCGCAGTATCAATTATGCCAATCTGGCACTAGCCGGCAGCGCCTTCTGCGCGGCCGCCGCCCCCACCTGCCCCTCTCGCCGTGGTGGTATCGCTTCGCACGGGTCCGCGCCGACCAGGCCACGACTCCCGCTTTCTACCCACCCGCGGCGCCCTGCCGGCCCTCCCGCGCGGCGATCGTGGCGTCGAGCCGCGTGTGCACCAGCGCGCCCTGCGCGACCTGCTGGACGAAGAGCTGTGGCTGCTCGGCTGCGACGCACGCGCCTCGACCGGCAATCGGTTGCTGCAGCTCGGCCTTGAACGGCATCGCCCGTCCGATACGGTGCAGCCGGCGCGGGGCGCGACGGGGTATCGCTGGCAGTGCACCGCAGATCGCACGCTCATGGTCTGGGGCTTTGGCGTGTGGTGTGCGGTTGCGGGGTGTGGGTCGGTGCTGCTGCCCCGTCGCGATCCGTTGCCGCTGCGCTGGTCGGTCACGGAAGAGGCACCAGTGCATGCGCATCGCCTCCGCGACCTCGCCGCCTGGCGTCGACCGCGCCAACAGGCGGAGCAGGTCAACGCGCAGCGGGTGGCGGCGCACGCCATGCGCGCACTGGCAGACTACGAACGCGCCGTTGCCGCACTGATCGCGCCGAGCGAGCGAGAGCAACTGCTTCGCGGCACGCGCGCACGTCCCGTCGCCGCGGCGCGGCTTCCCGATGCCTGGTACGCCATGGCGCAACGCTTCGACCTTCTCGAGGACTCGGCATGCTCGACGCGCGCGGCCTGACCAAGCGATACGACGATCACGTGGCGCTGCACCCGCTCACGCTCTCCGTTCCTCGTGGCGAGGTGTTCTGCCTGCTCGGCGCAAACGGGGCGGGGAAGACGACGACGATCAACCTCTTCCTTGGCTTCACGCCTCCGTCGGGCGGAGTCGCGGAAGTCGCCGGCGTCGATGTGCAGCGCGCGCCGCTGAGTGCGCGACAACATCTGGCGTACATCCCCGAGACGGTCATGCTGTATCGCACGCTGTCGGGGATGGAGAACCTCCGCTACTTCACCGATCTCGCCGGGCGGCCGGATGTGACCGACGCTCGATTGCGCGAGATCCTCCTCGACGTGGGGCTCCCTGGAGAGGCCGCCGATCGCCGTGTCGGCACCTATTCCAAGGGGATGCGGCAGAAGGTGGGCATCGCCATCGCCGTGGCGAAAGACGCGGAGGCGCTGCTGCTCGACGAACCGACCAGCGGCCTCGATCCGCAAGCGGCCAACGAATTCAGCCGACTCATCGAGCGACTGGCCGGGCGCGGCGTGGCCGTGCTCATGGCCACGCACGATCTCTTCCGGGCCAAGGAGAGCGGTACACGCGTCGGCATCATGAAGCACGGACACCTCGTGCAGACCCTCGCGACCGCCGACATCGGCCACGCCGATCTCGAGCGCGTCTATCTCGACCACATGCGCGACTGACCTGGAGCGAGATCCATGCTACGCACGATGATCCGGAAGGAATGGCAGGAGCTCACGCGCGACGGGCGCGTGCGCGTGCTGGCCGGGAGCATTCTGCTCCTGCTCGGCGGCGCGCTCGCGGCCAGCGCGGTGGGCGTGCGACAGGCACGCAGTGAGCGCTCGGCCGCCGAGGCGCTCACGCGCACGCACTGGGTAACGCAGGAGGCCAAGAACCCGCATTCCGCGGCGCACTACGGCATCTACGCGTTCAAGCCCGCGCCCGTGTTGTCGCTGATCGACAACGGGGTGGATCCGTTTGCCGGGCAGCTCACCTGGCTCGAGGCGCACAAGCAGAACGAGTTCAAGGCGCGCCCCGCGCAGGATGCGCTCCCCCTCGCGCGCCTCGGTGCACTCGGTGCCTCCACCGTATTGCAACTGCTCGTGCCACTCCTCATCATCGTGGTGGCCTTTGCCGCCTTCGCCGGAGAGCGCGAGAGCGGCACGATGCGACAGTTGCTGGCGCTCGGCGTGGCGCCCCGCACGCTCGCGATGGGCAAAGCGCTCGGTGTGAGCACCGTGCTGCTCGCCGTCCTGCTGCCTGCGACGGTGCTCGGTGTGCTCGCCGTCGTGCAGGCGGAAGGTGCCGGCGCCGTGGCCGCCGATGCGCCACGCGCGGTCACCCTTGGCATTGTGTATTTGCTCTTCTTCGTGGTGTGGATCGCCGTGTCGCTGGGCGTGTCGGCCCGCGCGCGCACCGCGCGTTCGGCGCTGGTCTCGCTGCTTGGCGTCTGGATGGTGACCGGACTCCTCGCGCCGCGGGTGGCGAGCGATCTGTCGCGTCGGATGGTGCAGGCGCCGTCCGCGTACGAGTTCGCCACGGCGATCGCCAACGACTTCAGCAAGGGGATCGACGGGCACAACCCCGCCGATGCGCGCGCGAAGGCGCTCGAGGCACGCGTCCTCAAGCAGTACGGAGTCGACTCCCTCTCGCAACTGCCGGTCAACTTCGCGGGGATCGCGCTCCACGCCGGCGAGGCGTACGGCGATTCCGTGTACGATCGCCGCTTCAACGAACTCTGGTCGGCGTACGAGCGGCAGGAGCAGGTGCGCACCGGCGTCGCGGTGGTCGCACCCGTGCTGGCGGTTCGCGCACTCTCGATGGGCATGGCGGGGACCGACGTGGCGCAGTATCGGCGGTTCACCGACGCCGCCGAGCAGTATCGCCGCCAGTTCGTGTATGCGATGAATGAAGACATGACGCAGAATGCCGGCGAGGCCGACTTCGAATACAAGGCCAGCCAGGCGCTGTGGACCAAGGTGCCGCCATTCTCGTATGCCGCACCCAATCTCGGCTGGGTCCTCGGCCAGCAGCGGGGCGCGCTGCTCGTGCTGCTGGCGTGGGTGGTCGTCTCGCTCGGATGGGCAGTGACCGGCGTGCGCCGCCTCTCTCCGCTCTGAACGGCACGCCCATGACCGCTACTGCGCGACCTGCCCCAGTCGTTGCACCCTCGGCGCTGCGTGAGCACCGTCGCGCTCCTGCCCTGGGCAGACTCGTGCGACACGAGTGGCGGTTGCTCACGGGCGACCGGTTCGGCCTGACGGCGACGCTGCTCTTTGCGGCGCTCCTGGCATTCGCCTCGCTCTCGGGGATGGCGCGACATGCCCGCGAGCAGCGCACGATCGACACCGTCGAGCGCGAATACCGCACGCGCGTGGACTCGGTACGGGCACGCTTTGCCGCGCTCGCGACCGACACGACCCCGCCAGCGTCCCCCTTTGCCCCCGATCCGCGCATGCCCGGTGCGGTGGGCAACACGCTGGCCGCCCCGTGGGCCACGCTGCCACCGGGGCCGCTCTTCGCGCTGGCGACCGGGCAAAGCGATCTCGTCCGGCCGTACGTGAAGATCACCACGCAGTCGCGCCAGACGGTGGTTCAGCTCGAGCAGCTCGACAATCCGCTCAATCTGCTCGACGGCGGGTTCGACCTTTCGATCGCGATCCTGCTGCTGCTGCCGCTGGTCGTCATTGCGGTCGGCTACGGTCTGCTGGCGGAGGAGCGCGAACAGGGCACGTTGGCGCTCGTGATGTCGCAGCCGGTGTCGGTGACTCGTGTCGTGCTGGCCAAGCTCATTGTCCGCGGCGGAGTCGTCTGGGCGGCAACCATGATTGCGATGCTGGGCACGGCGCTGATCAGTGGTGCGCTTGCGGCGCCTCTTGGCGGGGTGGCGCTCGCGATCTGGGTGGGTGTCGTCACACTGTGGATCGCGATCTGGCTTGCCCTCTGCCTGTGGGTGAATGCAGGGCAGCGTTCGAGCGCGGCCAATGCATTGCGGCTGGTCGCGATCTGGCTGGCGCTGGTCGTCGTGGCACCGGCGCTGGTCAACGCAGCGGCGCAATGGCGTCATCCGGCGCCGTCGCGTGTGGAGTTGATCGGCCGCATGCGTGAGGCGAGCAACGCGGCGAATGCACGCGGCACCGAGCTGCTCAAGCAGTTCTACGGTGACCATCCCGAGTTGGCCCCGCCGGGCTCGGTGGACTTGCAGGACTTCGCGGCGCGCCGGCTGGTGGTGCAGGCCGATGTCGATCGCACGCTCGCCCCGCTGCTCGACGGCTTCGGTGCGCAACTCGCCGCGCAGCAGCGCGTGGTGCAGCGTTGGCAGTGGGTCTCACCCGCAATCGCGGTGCACACCGTGCTGCTCGATGCCGCCGGCACCGGGGCGTCGCGCTACCGTGCGTTCGAGGAGGCGATCACGCGCTTCCACGCCGCATGGCTCTCGTTCTTTGCCGATCGCATCTATGCCAAACGCCGCATGACCACCGCCGACTATGCGGCACTGCCGGCGTGGCAATGGAGCGAAGCGTCTGCAGGCGCACTCGGGCGCACGGTCGCGCCCTCGGTGGCGATCCTCGCGCTCGTTACCGTTGGGGTAATGCTCGCCGCTGTGCGGGCGGTTCGGCGGGTGACACCCGTCGGGTGACCGACGCCGAACCGCACCAGAGCCGTCAGCGCACCGTGAAGCTGAGCGGCGGGAATTCCTTGAGCGTCGTGTTGTTGCGCAATACACGCACCGTCATCGACGATGCGCCGCGGCGGCCGCGTCCCTCGAGTCGCCCGTTGACGCGGTCGCCGGTCCAGCGGGCGAGCGTGGTGTCCTGAATCGTCACCACCACGCGGATGTCGCGCGCCTTGTCGGCCAGCGTGAACCACTGATCGCGTGAGGGCATGTCGTGGTCGTCCGCGCTCGTGCCGCGCGCCACGAAGTACTTCTGCAGGCTCACCGATCCCGACGCGGGCACCACCGGAAAGCCGTGCCAGTGATCGATGTGCGAGAAGATCGCGGTACCGCCGTCATCGACCATGATCATTTCGGCGATGACCACATCGGGCGCGACCTCGGGGGCGGTGGCCGCGCGGTCGCAGGCACCGAGCGCGAGGGCTGAGAGTGCGAGCGTCGCGGTGACGGTGCGACGCAGCAGAAGAGCAGCAGTCATGGTACGAATCTCCGGAAAACGGTCAGCGAGAGACCGGCGCCGCACGCACATCGAGCGGCAGCCAGGGGGTGACGAGATCAGCGTGGGTCTGGTGCCAGACGAGAAAGCGCACGCGTGTGCGACCCGGTGCGAGGCCGAACCAGCGGCCGCGGCCCCGCAACGGCTCCCACGTGGTGATGCCATCGCGCTCCACCTCGGCGCGCAGCTCGAGGTCACGGCGCGTCTCGAGGACATCGAGCGTACGTCCTTCGAAGTCGAGCAGCGTGGGGACGATGACGAGGACACCGCCATCGGGCACCACGAGCGGCCCGCCGTCCCAGACGCGGTTGTCGCGCGTCGCGGCGAGCTGCACGCCGGACGAGTCGCGCAAGATCAGGTCGGCGACCTCGGCGTGCGGTGTCACGACGGCAATGGGATGCTCGCACGCCACGGTGCCGAGCGCGAGCGCAAGCGCACCACACGCGATGCGTGCGCGCGAGACGATCTGCAGCAGATGATGTCGCATCATGGTCACAGCGATACCCGATACAGCACGCGCACATTGCGCCCCGGCTGCGGGGCGACCTGTTTGGCGCGCCAGAGATGATCCCGCCAATCGGTGTCGAACAGGTTGTCGACGCCCACGGTCACCGCGTGCAGGCGTCGGCCGATCACCCAGCGCCGCCCGAGCGTCGCGTGCAGCAACGCAAAGCCGTCGGTCGGGCAAAACTCCGCCGGGCGCAGGCCGGTGATCACGCCGTCGCCACCGACTGCCGGCGCGCAACTCGCGGTCTGTC
Source organism: Gemmatimonadaceae bacterium (assembly GCA_025453745.1). Taxonomy (GTDB): domain Bacteria; phylum Gemmatimonadota; class Gemmatimonadetes; order Gemmatimonadales; family Gemmatimonadaceae; genus JALOPS01. The sequence goes on along the minus strand of JALOPS010000036.1, from coordinate 15,696 downwards.
CTGCGGGCGCCGGGACACGTCGCTGTGCAAGTGCCCCCTCGAACGTGACGCCGCTCAGCCAGCGTGTGCCGTCGCGCCGCAGTTGTACGCGACCACGTGCAGGAGGCATTGCCGGCAACGGTGCACCGGCCGCCACGCCGCTCGTGCTGTCGGCGGCGAGACGCACACCGCGCACGTACGACAGCGTGCCGTCGAGCGCCCAGCCGCGCGCGGGCTCCCACTGCACGCGCCCTTCCGCGCCAGTGAGCTGCGCGCGCGTCTGGTTGGCCTGATACACCTGGTAGCGACGCAGGCGCGGGTCGAGCAGCGGTCCACCGGTGGCGCCGTCGAGGAGTGGCGCCTGATAGACGAAGTTGTCGATCCACATGCGATACGCACTCACGTCGGCGACGAACCGCGCGCGCGTGATGCGCAGCAGGACGTCGCTCCCCCAGCCACGTTCGGCGGCCAGCGCCGGATTGCCGATTTCGTACGCATACGTCGCCAGGTGCGGTCCGGCGGAGAAGAGCTCTTCCACCGCCGGTGGACGAAAGGCGCGCGCCACCGTGGCGCCGAGGGCGACACTCGGCGTGATCGCCCACGTCGCCGCCATCGCGCCCGTGAGTGCGTTCCACTCGCGCGTCCGCACGTCGCGCAGCAGTCGCGTCTCCGTGCTGTCGAGCGGGCGCACGCGCACCGCATCGAAGCGCGCGCCGGCCGAGAGGAGCAACGGGCCAACCGCGATCGCGTCGTGCGCAAAGAGCGCTTGCGTGGTCACCACCGCGGGGCGGGTGCCCGTGTAGCTCCCTTCGGCGCGGAAGTCACGCCACTGCGACGACACGCCCACGCTGCCATCGCCCCGCACGCGACCGGCGTGGCGGAAGCGCATCACGACGTCGCCATTGCCGGCGAGCTGACCAAAGCGCGTTCCCACGAAGCCGCCGCGCTCGAGCTCTTCCTGCTCGAAGCGGATTCCCTGTGCGCTGAGCGCGACCGACATGATCCCGCTCGCGTGTGCGACGGAGTCGCGACGCCACGCGGCATCGACGCGGGCCGTCGAGCGACGGAGATCCACGTACACGCCGCCGTCGTGCGATCCGGGCAATGTGCGGCCGCCGAAGCTGCTCGGCACCCCGTAGAACGAGCGCACGTCACGCAGCGCCACTCCCACCTGCACGCGCTCGGTGACGCGGCTCGCGCCGAGCCCGACGTCGAATCCGTCCTGATCGGTGAACGGAAGCCCGCCGCTTGGCGTCCGCGTGTCACCCGCGGTGCGAAGCGATCCGGTCAGGCGGACCACCGCCGGCCCCAGTGGCGCGGTGAGTCCGCCACCGGTGACGCCGCCGGCATTGATCGACTCACCCTGCACGCCGACGTGTCCGGTGATGCGATCGGGGCGATCCTTGGGCACGTCGTCGCGCACCACGTTGACGATGCCGCCGAGCACGTTGCTGCCGTAACGCAGCGCAGCGGGGCCGCGCACGATCTCGATGCGCCGCGCCGTGATCGGATCGATCGTCACCGCGTGATCCGCCGCGGTGGTGGCGATGTCGCCGGTGCGCAGGCCGTCTTCGAGTACGGCCACGCGATCGCCGGCCAGCCCGCGAATCACCGGTTGCGTTGCGACTGGACCGTTCGTGCGCACGGTCACGCCGGGTTCACCGGCAATCGTGGCCGCGATGCTCGGCGCCAACGCGCGATCGAGCGCGACGCCCTCGAGCACGACGGTGGGCACGACGTCGGTCGAGGTGATCGCACCACGCACGGTCACCGCGTCGAGCGTCAACGGCGTCGCGCTCAACGCCAGTCGCACGCGCACGGTGTCGCCACCGTCGACCCGCAGCGAATCGAGCGACAGGGCACGCGGCATGTAGCCGATGCGACGCACGCGCAACACATGCACGTCCGCGGCGGGACGGGAAACAACAAAGCGCCCGTCCGTCGCCGTGGCAACGGAGCGGGTGCCGAGGGTCAACTGCGCTGCAGCGATCGGCGCGCCGGTCGCACTGTCGACGACGAGGCCGGCGACGATTCGGGGGCGGGACTGTGCGACCAGCAGCGCGGGGGCGAGTGCCAGTGGCACCCACCCCCACGTCCTGCATGACATCAGTTGGGCGTCACGCGCGAGTTGGCGCGATGTCCGAGGATTTCCACCCGCTCCGGCGTGCCGCCAACGGCGATGCGTCGAGCGATCGCCGGCACCGCCGTCGTGTTGATCTCCACCACTTCGCCGCGCGTCGGGTTGGTGAGATACGTGACCCCTTCCGCGCTCGCGAAGAACGGCGTGAGGACCGTGCCCGTGGCGGGGAATGCGGCGGTGACGTTCGGGATGTTCGACGTGATCTGCCCGTTCGTCATGTCGACGATGTAGAGCGTGCCCGTGCGGCCGAGGATGTAGCCAAGGCGGCCGCTGTAGTCGACCGTGGCCGTGAAGTCGAGCTCACCGGCCGGCAGCGGAATGGCCCGCAGGGTGCGGCTCGTCATGTCGGCCAGGCCGATGCTGCGCGTCGCGGCCGACGTGGGCTGACCGCGAATGGACATGCGGACGAGGAAGTTGTTCTGCCCGGCCGCGCTCCACACCGTGCCGACACCAAAGCGGGGATCGGCGCTGTTGATGAGCTTCGTGAAGACGGGACGCCCAGAGTTCATCGCGACGTGCAACGCGCCATCGGCGCAGCCGTAGAGCACACCGCCGTTGTTGCCCGAGAGGCCGTGCAGCCCGGAGCACTGGCGTGACGTCTCGACCACGGTCCCGCCGGCATTGAACACGGAGACGCCGTTGGGGAGCTGCTCGTTGTTCTGGTTGGCCGAGGCCGAGAAGAACTGACCACCGGGGAGTGCGATGCCGGCGCCGTGGTGCGGCGAGCCAGCGCGCACGCTCAACAGCGGCGTCGTGCGTCCGGCGACGAGATCGCTCTCGCGGAAGAAGGAGACCGTGCCGGAGCCGTCGAAGTGCACCGACTTGATGTCACCGAGATAGTTGCCGTGAATCGGCACCGAGTCGCTGTGGCCGCCGAGCATGCGCGCGGCGGCGCGGAAGCCGCGGTTGTTCTCGACGTAGACACCGCCATCGACGAACAGCACGCGGTTCTGCCGCTGGAAGTGCGCGGCGGCCACGCGGCCACGTGCGGAATAGAGGTACGTCACGCGGCCGGGCAGGCCACCCATGGAGTCCACGCGCTGCCCGGTCACCGCGTCGAACGTGCGCAGGAAGGGGAGCGTGTCGGTGACGAGGATGCGTCGGAACTCGGCGGCGGGGCGATCGGACGGCGCCGGCGGGGTGTTGTTGTCTGGTGCGGTGCCGTTGTCGTCGGAGCAGGCGGCGAGCGCGAGCAGCGAGGTCAGGACGGTGAGCGGAGCGACTCGGCGGGAGACGGCAGGGAAAAGCATCGGGAGGACGGGGCTGGCGCGAAGCGCTCGCCGAGGGCTCCGCGTCATCGCGGAGTCGCTTTCGCGAGCGCAGTATCGATACAGCCATCAGCGTATGCGTGCCGTAGTGATAAGTCAATATCGTGAACACTCGGCGCGTACGAGGGGGCGTGGGTGGGGGCGCCCG
>JALOPS010000036.1:0-12150 GCA_025453745.1 Gemmatimonadaceae bacterium | reverse complement strand
GCAGGGCAGCCGGCCGCGCGACGTTCAGGGTCTTCTGTCGTCTCGGTCGCCGATCAGCGGTCGACGGCGCGGTCGCCGCGAGTGGCGGTGCGTGGCACCGCGACCCCGTCATCCTGAGCGGAGGTGCGGAGCCTTCCGTCATCCCGAGCGGAGGCGCGGAGCATTCCGTCATCCCGAGCGGAGGCGCGGAGCATTCCGTCATCCCGAGCGGAGGCGCGGAGCGCCGAAGTCGAGGGATCCCCGTGCCTATCCGGAGATCCCTCGACTCGCCTTCGGCTCGCTCGGGATGACGACGCGGTGTTACCCGCCGATCAACGTCCGATACGCATCCGCGCTCATGAGATCGTCCGTGCCACCCGCAACGCGCACCTTGATCATCCACCCGTCGCCATACGGGTCGGTGTTCACGAGCGCCGGCTCCTTGTCGAGCCGCTCGTTGATCGCCACGATCTCGCCAGCGACGGGACTGAACAGCTCCGAGACGGCCTTCACCGCCTCGACCGTGCCAAACACATCGTGCGCACCAAAGGAGGCGCCCACCTTCGGCAGCTCGACATAGACGATGTCGCCCAACTCGCCCTGGGCGTAATCGGTGATGCCGATGGTGACGACGCCCTGGTCGTCGGCGGCCTTCACGTATTCGTGGTCCTTCGTGTATTGCAGGTCGGTCGGGATCGTCGCCACGGCAGTCGTCAGGGTAGAGGTCCCCCGCGCGACGGCGCGCGGGTCGGTCAGGTTGCCTGCGGCAGCTTGGCCCATTCGGCCAGTTCGCGCCAGAGGGCGTCGACCCGCTGATGCAGCGTGGCGCGGTCGCCATCGTTGTCGAGCACCCAGTGGGCGCAGGCGCGCTTGGGGCCAGAAGGAAGTTGTGTGGCCATGATGGCGCGTGCCTGTCCCGGCGTGAGGCCGCGATCACTGACAAGCCGCTCGAGACGCACCGCCTCGGGGGCATCCACGAGGATGATGCGATCGAACCGGTCGGCGAGCCCTGCCTCGAACAGCAGCGGAATGTCGCAGACGACCAGGCGGTCGCCGCGCGCGCGCGCGACATCGAGCCGCATCTGCCGCGCCTGCTCCACCGCGGGGTGCACGATCGCCTCGAGCGCGCGGCGCGCGGTCGGGTCGGCAAAAACGCGCGCGCGAAGGGCCGGCCGATCGAGGGTGCCCTCCGCCGTCAGCACGCCGTCGCCGAAGTGCGCATGGATCGCCGCGAGGGCAGGGGTTCCCCGCTCGACGACTTCCCGCGCCAGCGTATCGGCATCGATCAGCGTCGCGCCGCGCGCACGGAGTGCCTGCGCGACGGTGCTCTTTCCGCTCGCGATGTTGCCGGTCAGGGCGACGACCTTCATGCCGCCAAACTAGGACGGGCCCCGCGTTGCGCGCGGGGCCCGTCGTCACATCCGTCACCGATTGTCGCCTCAGGCTGCGGCCTGCGGGGGCAACTGGTGCGCCATCGGCTCGTGCATCTCGTGGCCGATGTCGCCGTCATCCATCCCATCGTCCATGCCGTCATCCATGCCTTCGGCCTCGTCCGCCGGATCCATCGGGTCGCTGATGCGACGCCCCTTGGCACGATGCGCGAGCAGCTCCTTCATGACCCAGCCAGCCCCACCGCGCAGGCGAATCTGGTGCGGCGTGCAGCCCAGGTAGCGCTGGCAGGTGTTGCGGAACGCGCTCCCCGAGGGGAAGTCGAGTGCACTCGCGACACCGTCGGCGCTGCGCGTGCCGTCTTCGAGCATGCTGGCGGCCACGATCAGTCGGCCCCACGTCAGCATCTGGTGCGGCGGCGGGAGCATCGCGTTCTCGAGCCGCTTGGAGAGCAGGCGGCGTGAGACGGCGATTAGGCGCGCGAGCCCATCCGGCGTGAGCCGTTCGTGTGCCCGCGTCACCGAGAGCATCACGGCGTCGCGAACGACGGGGCGCAGCTCGGCGAGGTACGGCTTGAGGATGCTCGAGACGCTGCGCGCTTCGGCCTGATCGAGCAGGGCCGCGAGCTGTGCGGGCGTATCGGTTTCCTCGGCGACGACGAGCACGTCGATGCCGCAGCGTCCGGCATCGAACATGTCCTTCGCGCGATCCTTGTTCAGGTCGACGTACGCGATCAGCGCGGCACGGGGGACGCGGATGCGCAGCTGCCGCACGCGTTCGAAGTCGGCTCGGCCGTCGGCGTAGAGGTCAAAGACCACGACGTTGACAGGGCCCCGTTCGCAGGCGCGCGTCAGCGACGACCAGTCTTCGCACGTCACGAAGCGATAGCGGTCGCGCGCGGCGCTACGCAGCCGTGCGTGACGGACATCGTGTGCGAGAAGGGTGGCAATGACGCCCATGGGGGTCTGGCGCAGGGGGTGAAGTTCGCCGGCGGGCGGCGGTGTCACGGGGTAGACGCAGAACCCGTGTACAGCGTCACAACGGTGGACGTCACAGACTCTGACAGCACGATGGCGCCGGCCGCGTGTCGGCAACTGTGCGCATCGTCACACTCCCGGCAAACTGTGGCCGAGCTTGGCTGCGAGACGGCACGTCACGAGGAGCGCCCCCTGACACCGCGCCCCCCGCGCGTCGCCGGGGGGACGACACACGGGGGGCGGGTCCGGCCGAAGCGAGGCGCTTACGGACGATTGAACCAGACGGTCGGATCGAACCCGGTCGGATTGACCTCGAAGAACTGCGTGAGCGACCAGCGGCCCGTCGTGGGGAAGTACGGCGGCGGATACTGCTTCGCGCAGGTGTTGAAGGAGATGTCGGTATTGATGCCGTGGAGCTGCGCGCCGCTCATCGTGCCGGTCTGACCGGCGCGATCCTGGATCTGGCCGCCCACGCCGCGCATGGTGCCGCGATTCACGTAGCGGGCGGCGGGAAGCCCGCCGGGGGGATTCGGGCGCTCAGCGGCGACGGAGTTGAGCCCCATGGTGACCGCGTGGACGGCGAGGTCCGGGCGGCGCGAGTCGGGGTCGAAGTCCTTGCGCTGACTGGATGCGACGGCGTTCGCGCCGGTCCAGTTCTGCCATCCCGTGCCGTCATCCGTGCGTCGCTGCTGCGGCGAGATCAACGTATTGTCAGCCGTGAAGACGTACTGTCCACTGAACAGGCCGACAATGTCGCCGTCAGGTGTGCAGCCTGAAGTGACACCCGGATTCTGTGACTGCGTGAGGCTGTGCACGATGCTGATCGTGTTCCGCGCCGCGAGTGTCACGCGACCGCGGACGACACCACTGACAGCGACTTGGCCTTCGACGAAGATCACGCCACGAAACGCGCTGTTGAACGAGGGGCTCAGCGGCCAGAGGAACGCGGCATCGGCACGCCCGGCGAGTGCCGGGGGAATGCTGCCAGCGGTGCGCGCGATCCACCGACCCGCGAGGTCGTCCGATCGGAACACGCCGCCATTGAGTCGTTCGTCTCCACCAAGGAAGCATCGGGTCGACGCGTGCCCCCATGCCGTGCGCTTGTCGCGCATGCGCTGCGTGTACGTGGTGTCACCCGGCCCTCTGGTTCGCACCGCTCGCCGCGCGAGCGTCGAGTCGTCTACGGTGACTTCACGGTTGACGCCGTACACCGGTGCCAGGTACGTCGGCCCGCAATTCCACGAGTACATCAGGCTGTCATTCGACGCATTGGCCGGGACGGAGCCAGCATGCGCCAGCGAGTTTCCGAAGCCGATGTTGACCGTGGTCAGAGGGAGCGCCGGCGGCGGCGCTGGAGTGGATCCTCGCGCGTATCCTGCACCGCGCGTGTCGTTGTACTGCTGGTAGATCCGGAAGAACCCCTCGTCCGGATCGGTCACGTCACCGTCGTTGTTCACGTCGATCGCCAGAAACTCGATGCGCATCGTCGCATTCGCCGAGTCGCCCACCGTGTAGCTCGGCGTGAAGCTGTAACCCGCCCCGGCCGCGATGTTCTTGAGGATGTCGAGATCCGCCGTGCTCGGCAGCGGAATGCGTGCCACGCGCTCCTTCGGCGGGCCCTTCATGTATTGCGCATTCGTCTTGTTGAGCACGATGCGCTGCGTGGTGACTTCGTCGTGGAAGGTCGCCTGCGGAAACGGTGCGCCACTCCACACACGAATGGTGTCATTCGAGTGTACCGGCCCCGCCGCCTGCATGCCGAGCGCCCACCAGAGCGTCACGCCATCCCAGCGGCGGCTCTTGTCGGTGAAGTCGGCGTAGCGCGCAAACGACTCCTGGTAGATCTCCGAGCGGCGAATGGTCTGGTTGCCGCGCGAGTCCTTCGCGTGCGAAATGATATGCCCCATCACGCCGAACTCGCCGGCGTTGGCCAGATTGTTCGTATTGCCGCGTCGACCGACGTAGGTCCACCGCTGAATGCCGTCGGACCCCGGCACGGTGACGCCGTTCTCGACGGTGCGATAGGCCGTCATCGGCATCGTGTCGAGGCGCGCGTTGAGCCGGTTGCGCGCCTCCTCGATGCCGGCGAGCGCCGCGTCATCGAGCGCCGCGGAGCGGTCGGATGCCTTCTGGCTGAGCGTGGTGTTCATCGTCAGCATCGCCGCACCGAGCGCGACGGCAGCCGCAACGATGGTAATCAGGATCGCCGTGATGAGCGCGAAGCCGCGTCGGTCGCGGCGCGCGGGGCGACGGCGAACAGGTCGGGAGCGCATCATGGGTTTGGGATCGTGACTTGGTTGGAAGCAGACAGGCCGGAGACGTTGGGCGTGCAGTCCTGCACGGCGATGGCGTACTCGTACTGCAGCCCGGGTGTGACGCCTGCGTCGATGGTCGTGTATGTGGTCGCCGTGGTCGCGCCGACGGTCACATGCGGGTCACCCCAATCCGGCGCGCCGACTTCGCGGCGCCAGATCACGTAGCGAATGACATCCTGCTCGCCGGTGGTCTGGTCGGTGGCGGCCCCCCAGCTCAGTTGCACGCGCCGGTTGTTCGCCGGCCCCTGCACCACCGCCGACAGCGCGTTCCCGAACAGCGGCACACGCCCGCAGATGCGGCGCAGTCGCGGCTTCGCCGTGTTGGGCATCGGCACCATGTAGTTCACCAGACTCGTCCGCGCCGTCGATCCGGTGCCGGTCTCCACTTCGTAGTTCACCTCGACCGCGCGCACCTGGTCGATGCGCGTCGTCGTCGCGGTGCCCGTGTCGGGCATGACGCCGCGGCGCGGGGTGTTTTTCATGAGCGGCAACCACCCCACGGGGACCGCCTGCAGATCGGGATCGATCGCACCGTAGCGGCTCGCGTCGTACCAGTACCGGAAGAACGGCAGCGACCCGCGCCGCTTCACGTTGCGCAACAGCACTTCGGGCGCCGAGCGGTTGACCTGGCGCACCAGCATGAAGTCGCCCGACGTCGACGTCGATGTGTCCGTCGCGAACCAGAACGTCACCGTCTCCGCATCGCTGTTGATGAAGACCAGCGGATTCTGCGAGTAGTCGGCCAGTGGATACGTCATGCCGGCCCCGGGAATCGAGATCGACGCCGACTGCCGGAGCGCGCTCACCTGCGAGTCGGGCGCAAACGGGTCCACGTACACCGCGCCGGTCAGCGCCACCGAGTCCTCGACGTTGGTCGTCAGGTCGGCGTTGAACGCGAAGACGGAGTCGCTGCCGAAGACGATCATCGGCTGCTCATCGGTGACGTTCGTCCCGGTCGCCCGCAGCTCCTGGCGAAGGATGTCGCGGCCGAAGCGCATGTTCTGCACGAGATTCGAGCGCTCGCCGATGCGGCGGAAGCTCCGGCTCTGCGCGAGCAGGAAGCCGAACGCCGCGGAGATCACGAGCGAGAAGATCGTGACCGCCAGCAGCATCTCGATCAGCGTGAATCCGCGACGCGGCGTACGCGGCGCGCGGGCGAGTGGCGTCGTGGGGGTCATGGCGCGGCGATGGTGATGGAGCGGACGACATCGGGGTTGAGGGCCCCCGAGACGACGCTCCGGACGGTCACGGTCACGCGACGCACGTTCCGGCCGCCGGTCGTGTCGACGGCCACGGCGGTGCTGCGCGTCAGGCCGGTGACGCCCGCGTTGTACGGGGCCCCGGCGAGATTGCCGAGCGTGGAATAGGTCGGCCACGAGCGCGCCATCGCGATCTGCGCGTCGGCGAGTGCCTGTGCGCGCGTGCGGAGCGTGCTGTCGGCGATGGTCCGCGTGAAGCGCGCGGTACCGAGGTTCACGCCCAGCGCGATCACCGACAGGATGACGAGGGCAACCATCACTTCGATGAGCGAGAAGCCGCGACGGTCGGCGCGTGCGCGAGGGCTCGGAGCAGGGCGTCGCATCAGAAGCTCCGCTCCCACACACCGCCCTTGAGCCGCCACCAGTTGGGGCGCCCCGTGGCGCGGGCGATCTCGATGAAGCGCGTGTTCTTCGCGTACGTCGGGTTGATCAGCGCGCGCGAGACGGTCACGTACATGTAGGCGGCGCGGTCGGCGCTGCCGGCGCGCGTGAAGATCAGCGTCGGCTTGCTGCCCACCTGCAGCATCGCGGACATCGCCGCGCTCGCGCCTGGACGCGCCGCAATCGACGACGGCCGCCCGAACTTCACCCGCTCGGGGAGCTGGATCGCGCGCGACTTCTCCGTGCCGTCGGCGAGCTCGTTGTTGTTCGCGTCCCAGACGGTGCGTACTGTCCCTGCGATGGTATCGAAGATCACCAGCACATTGTGCTGGCGCACCACCGCTTCGCGTTGCGCGGTCAGCAGTGTGGTACCGATGCCCTGCGCCGCATTGTCGACATCGAAGCGCTCGAGGTCGAGCCGCGGCAACGTGATCGCGGCCAATGCCCCGATGATCACGATCGTGGTCATCAGTTCGACGGCGGTGAACCCCCACCGTCGGGGTCGGACCCTGCGTGGCGCGACGGGCATCGTTCCTCCGAGCGCGACCGACCGTCTGGCTGGGAATCAGCCGGGACGCGTCGATCCTCCATGCTCAGCTCGAAAGACGGGCGGCCGTGCGCTACGTCACCGCCCAGCCGTCATTGTCACAGCATAGGTCATCAGGAGGTGCGGACCATGGCGCGCCTGGTGACTTCCGGGCCTCGCATGTGACGAATCGGGCCCATCGGCACACCGCCTGCAACTCGCGTGGGTCGCCCCGTCTGTTCGCCCGCTAGAAGAGCGACCCCTGGGCCGCATCGCGGCGTGGTACCACGTGACACGCGCGACAGCGTGCTTCGTAACTGTCCGCCGCGCCCACCAGAATCGTCGGCGACTCGTACGGCGCCGGCTGCCCGTCGAGCAGCCGCTGGTTGCGGCTGGCGGGCGCGCCGCAGAGCACACAGATCGCGTGCAGCTTGTCGACGACTTCCGCGACCGCCATGAGCTGCGGCATGCTGCCGAAGGGCTCCCCGCGGAAGTCGGTATCGGTCCCTGCGAGAATCACCCGCCGCCCGCGCTCGGCGAGCGCGGTCGCCAGGCGCACCACGCCGGCGTCGAGGAACTGCGCCTCGTCGATGGCAATGACCTGCGCGGTGGGATCGATGCGCTGCGCGATCTGCGCCGCCGAGTCCACCGGGATCGCTTCGATGGTCCGCTGATCGTGGCTGGCGACCATGAAGACGCCCGCGTAGCGATCATCGAGCCGGGACTTGAACACCTGCACCCGCTTGCGCGCGATCGTGGCGCGACGCACCCGGCGAATGAGCTCTTCGCTCTTGCCGCTGAACATCACGCCCGCGATCACCTCGATCCACCCACCGGCGACGGCAAAGCCGCCGCCGGTCCCACCCGCCGGGCCACTCATTCGCCGTCGGTGCCCCCGCGAGGACGGACGGGGCGCTTGCTGCGCGCCAGACGATCACCACGATCCGCCCACTCGGTGCGCTGCTCGGTGCGTTCACGCGGCGGACGGGCGCTCCATTCCCGCTCGCCCCCGGCGCGCGGGCCGCGGCTGCCAGGTCCAGCCGGGCGATCCTCGCGCGGCGGACGTTCACGGAACGGACGGTCTCCGAATGGGCGCTCGCCGCGCGGGCGATCGCCGAACGAGCGCTCACCTCGCGGGCGCTCTCCGCCAAACGACCGCTCGCCGCGCGGACGCTCTCCGCCCCCGCGCTCCCCACCAAATGACCGCTCGCCGCGCGGACGGTCGCCAAACGAGCGCGGGCGATCACCGAACGAACGCTCGCCTCGCGGACGATCGCCGAAGCTCCGCGGGCCGCGCGACGGACGGTCACCGTCATCGCGACCGCGCGCCGGGCGATCGCCGAAGCTCCGCTCGCCGCGCGGACGATCACCGAACTCGCGCGGACCGCGCGACGGTCGATCCCCACGCGGCGCCCGATCGCGCGAGAATCCACCCTCGCGCGCCGGTCGCTCGGGGCGCGTGAAGGCCGGCGCATCGCTCTCGCGCGGCGCGCTCACACGCGGTGCAAAGCGAGCGCTCGCCAGCTCCGCGCGCGCGGCCGACGCCTCGGCCCACGCACGCTCGAGCAACCGAACGGCCACTGCCGCCACCGCCCCTTCGTCGTGTCGGCCGAGCAGCGGCTCGACGAGCGCGTACTCCGCCGCCGACGGCGCCGTCTCGAGCTCGCGCTGCAGCGCATGACGGACACCATCGACATGCGTGCGCACCCCCGCCTTGCGTGCAGCGGGTGCGAAGCGGCGCATCGCGCCCCCCGCATAGCGGGCCAGCCGCGGCAGTTCGCTCGGCGCGGCCAGCACGATCGTGCGCGCCCCCTCGGTGGCGAGCAGCGCGCGCAGTCGTTCCGGAGACGTCGGTACCTCGAGCACGAGCTGCAGCGCAGCCGGTGTCGTGGCGTCCGAGTCTTCACCGATCGTCTCGATGCGCACACTGCCGCTGTCGACGCGATACCCGGCAGCAGTCAGTGCCGCACGGGCGATGGCAAGGCGCGCGCCCGTGCTCCCGACGATGACGGCACCCGGTGGATCGATCTCGTCGAGCACGGCGACCACGGCATCCGCGAGCTGCGCGTCACTGCATGCCATCGCCTCCACGCCCTCCTCGAGCGGAGTCGCACTGGGCACGCCCACTTCGCGCGCCTTGAACAGATACCGCTCGATGAAGCCATCGACTGGCTCGGTGCGCTCGCTCACGAGCGCCGTGCGTCCGGCGGCACCGGGCTCGTCGGTCAGTAGTGCCGTGAGCGCCTCGGCGCTCGCGCCGTCGGCAAGCAGGTGGTCGAGCCCCAGGAGGACGAGCTGCGGGATCTCGGCGGGCACCAGCGCGGCGCTCCGCACCATGGCCACGGCGTCGCTGGGTGTGGCGACCACAGCCGACGGCTGCTCGGATCCCACGAGACGCGCTGCGCGGGTGGGTGTGCCGACTGCCAGTACGCGGATCGCGTCACCGACCGATGGATCGACCAACGACGACAGCACCGCCGCGGCGACGGCCGCGGCAGCCCGATCGGGCACGACGACGAGCGCACCGAGCGCCATCGGCTCGAGGCGGGCGGCGGTGGAAGAAAGTGCAGCGGCAAACGCGACCCGATCGAACGGGGCGACGTGAAGGACATGGGCGACGCGGGTGCCCGTGCGGGGCTGGGCCGGCGTGGCCTCGGATTCGTTGGACGACATCGGTCGGTTGTCAGAAAGCGGCCGCACACCATCGCGGCCCGAGGCTCGCGCAGTCACGCGAGCGGTTCCGTGGGGCCGCCGGGCACCAATGCAAGGGGTGGCGGCGTTGCCAACGGATTCGGCAAGCTAGCACGATCCGGGTTCGAACCCAACTCCACACCTCGCTCGCACGCCCATGCCCGCCGTCTTCACGCCCTCCGAGAACATCGCGCTCCTCCAGGAGTCGGCCACCATCGCGGTCTCGCAGCGGGCAAAGGCGCTCAAGGCGCAGGGGCGGCCGATCATCGACCTGAGCGTCGGCGAGCCGGACTTCCCCACGCCGGAGTTCATCCGTGAGGCGGCAGCGGCGGCCATGGCCGCGGGGCACACGCGCTACACCGCGGTCGACGGCGTGCTGCCACTGCGCGAGGCCATCGCGATGCACGCCAATCGCGCCTATCGCGGGCTCGATCCGGTGCTGCCCACCGAGGTGGTCGTCAGCGGCGGCTCCAAGCAGTCGATCTACAACGCGTGCACCGTCCTCTTCGGCGCCGGCGACGAGGTGCTCATCCCGACACCAAGTTGGACGAGCTACTACGAGATCGTGCAGCTCGCGCGGGCCACCCCCGTGGCCGTGTACGGCGATCCGTCGCGGTCGCTCAAGGTCACGGCCGACGAACTTGCCGCCGCAGCCACGCCGCGCACGCGTGGTGTGATGCTCAACTCGCCATGCAATCCGACCGGCGCCGTCTACAGCGCCGAAGAGCTGCGCGCGATCGTCGCCCTCGCCGAGTCGCGGGATTGGTGGGTGCTCAGCGACGAGATCTATCAGCGCATCGCGTACGAGGCGCCCGCGCCCTCGGTGCTGGACGTCGTCGATCGCCGTGATCGCCTGGTGGTGATCAACGGGGTGGCCAAGGCCTATGCCATGACCGGGTGGCGCATTGGGTGGACGGTCGCCCCGCGGGCGGTGACGCAGGCCATGACCGCCTTCCAGTCGCAAGTGACGTCCAACGCCAACACCATCGCACAGTACGGCACGCTTGCCGCCTTGACGCAGGAAGCGGAGGCCGAGGCCGCGATCGCCACCATGGTCGCGCAGTTCCGACGGCGCCGTGATGGCGCCCTCGCGATTCTCGGTGCATCGTCTGACATCCGTTTGGTGCATCCGGCGGGCGCGTTCTATCTCTACCTTGATGTGTCCGCCTTCGCCGCGCGCGCGGGCGACGCCGAGCCGGGATTCGCCTTTGCCCAGCACCTGCTCGAGCACGACAACGTGGCGGCCGTGCCCGGCGGCGCATTTCACACGCCCGCCTGGCTGCGCTGCTCGTACGCCGCGCCCGAATCGGATGTGCTCGAAGCCATGCGCCGCATCGTGAAGGCGATTGACGGGAGGTAGTCGTGGGCTACGCCGTGCATCTCGAACCCCAGAGTGCGCCACCATCCGCCGTCGCGTATCGGTGGGACGCCGATACCGAGATCCTCTCGGTGCGCCTCGCGCACGCGCCCGGAGAGTCGCACGCGGGAGAAGCCACGCACGTCGTCGAGCTCACGGGGACCGACGGGAGCTGGCTCCTGCTCGACCTGCTCGGCGGTGCGATCGATGGGGTGGAGATCGCCGTCTGGCCGAGCGACATGTCCACGGAGGCACTCCGGTTGCCGCACGAACTCGAGCACGTGCGGGCCATTCTCACGTCCAAGCGGAGCTCGGGCGCCATGCTCGCCGATCGGACGGTGCCCATGGCGATCGAGCGCGATCAGCAGGGGCGACATCTGCACCTGCGCGTCGGGCCGGGGCGCGACGCGCGCACCGTGCAGCTCGCGCAGTCGCTGCTCCTGGATGTCGATCCGCTCGATGAAATCGCCGGCATCTGGCTGCTGGATGTTCCACCGGTGCCGCGCCGCCGTCCGCTCGCCTGAGCGAGCGCACTCCGGCATCTTCTCCGCTCCGCTTACCCGCGTGTCGCGATGATCACCACGATCGTACTCATCAAGGCCGACCCTCGACGTATCCCCGATACCGCCACGACATTGGCCGGCATCGAGGGGGTGCGCGAGGTCTACTCGGTGTCCGGCGAGTGGGACCTCGTCGCCATCGTGCGCGTGACGAGCTACGAAAGCATTGCCGACGTGGTCACGCGGCAGTTCGCGGAGGTGCAGGGCGTGGAGCGCACACAGACGCTCACGGCCTTTCGCACCTACGGCAAGGGCGATCTCGAGCAGGCGTGGGACATCGGCGTGGAGTGATCGGCGCGTGCGACGTCAGAAGTCGCAGCGCCCCTCGCCGCGGCGCATCAGCTCGCGCCATTCGCCGGCGGAGTAGCCCACCACGATCGTCGACAGCTTGGCTTGCACCATGTCGAGGCCGAAGATCAGCTCCGGCGTGCCATCGCCGGTGAGGTCGGCCCAGTCGAGCAGTCGCCATGCCGGTTCGTCCGTCGGCCCGGCCTTGGTCGCAAAGGTGAAGCTCGGCCGATAGCCGTAGGGACTCTTGTCGAGCACCACGACCAACTGCTTCGGCCGCGTGCGCTTCTCGGGCGCAATGACCGCGGGATCGTCGTAGATCGCCACCACCGACTCGTGCTTCGCCTCGGCGTTGGGCACGGCGAACGCACGGCGACGATAGAGCGCGAGCTCCGTCATGCTGATGCCCTGCGAGGGCCCGACGAGCG
>JALOPS010000270.1 GCA_025453745.1 Gemmatimonadaceae bacterium | reverse complement strand
TCAGTCGCGGCCAGTCGTGCTGGCACGGTGTCCGACGGGGCGGATGTAGTGGACCCGCGGGACCCCCGTGTCTCCCACGAGCGGAGTGCCCCTCCGTGACACGTGTCGTGTCCTCTCACGAGGTCCCGGCCCGTTCCTTCCTCGGACTGCGCAGGCGCCGACGCCCGCGGTCCGACTGCCCGACCCGACCGGAGACCTCCACTCCGGTCAACCACTGTTCCACCCCGACAGAGGTTCTCTCCGCATGCAGCTCACCGATCGTCCGGTGCGCCGGCTCGCCGCCGTGTTGGGCGCGCTGGTCGCCACCGCCACGACTGCGCTCGCGCAACCGGCCGTGATCACCGGCAAGGTGACGAGCGCTCAGGGCGCGCCGCTCGAGGCGGCCAACGCATTCATCACCGAATTGGCGCTGTCGGTGGGCACGAATGCCGCCGGCCAGTACACCATCACGATTCCGGCCGAACGGGTACGTGGCCAGACGGTGGTGCTGCGCATTCGCGCCATCGGCTACGTACCCCAGACGCGTGCGGTGACGCTGCGCGCGGGGACGCAGACGTTCGACTTCGAGGTGCAGCGCGACGTCAATCGCCTGACCGACATCGTCGTCACGGGCGTCACGGCGGGTACCGAGCAGCGCAAGGTGCCCTTCGTCGTGAGCCAGGTGAGCGAGAAGGACATGCCGGTCGTCGGCGCAAATCCGCTCACGCAGCTCCAGGGCAAGGTGCCTGGGGCGAACATCCTCGGCACATCGGGTCGCCCGGGCGCGCAGCCGGCGGTGCTGCTGCGCGGACCGACGGCGATCAACGCGAGCGGCCGCGGGCAGCAGCCGTTGTACGTCGTCGACGGCGTGATCCTCGCGGGCGCGGAGAACGGGGCCGGCTTGCCCGACCTGAATCCGCAGGACATCGAGTCGGTCGAGGTGGTGAAGGGCGCGGCGGCCGCGTCGCTCTATGGCGCGCGCGCGGGCAATGGCGTTATCCAGATCACCACGAAGAGCGGCAAGAACCAGCGCGATGGCCTCCGCTGGACGATCAATACCGAGTTCGGTTCCTCCGATATCGAGCGGGAGTTCCAGCTCGCGCGCAACACGTTCCTCGCGCAGGACGAAACGGCGAACTTCTTCTGTTCCGTCGCGGGTGCGGCGGGACAGTGCCAGCAGCGCCTCGACATCTACCGTGAGGCGTTGCGCATCAATCAGGGCGGGTCGCTGACGGCGCTTCCGCCGGCGCAGCTGCTCAACGACGGCGGCATCGCTGCGGCGCCAAGCAACGCGAATCTCGCCGGCCTGTTCCAGGTCAACAGCTGGCCGACGCGATTCAACCCCGTGGCGGCCGCAGTGACGCCGTCCGCGCTGCTCAACACGAACATCGATGTGCAGGGGCGCACGGGGAAGACGAACTTCTTCGGCAGCGTGTCGTACTTCGACCAGCAGGGCGCGTTGCGCTACCTGCAGGGCTTTGATCGGTGGTCTGGCCGCTTGAATCTCGACCAGGGCTTCGGCGACAAGTTCAACCTGTCGGTGCGCACGTTCTACAGCCGCAACCAGCAGGACGGGCTCAACCAGTCCGGCGGCGAGCAGGATGGGGCCAACGCCACGGGCTTCTTCGCACTCACGCGAACGCCGGCATACGTGGATCTGCTCCGCACGGACAATCTCGGCCGCCTCTTCGTGCGGTCGAACATCACGAACCAGGGCGGTGGCAACGGCAATCCGCTCTACTCGTTCCAGAACTCGCGCCGCACGGACGGCAACGACCGCTTCCTTGGTGCGGCCACGCTGCGCTTCACGCCGACGACGTGGTTCGACCTCGAAGGCAACGCGTCGATCGACCGGACGAACGGCAACTGGTGGTTCCAGCAGGACCGTGGCTTCCGCACCATCCTGAACGAAGGGCCGGCGAACCTGGGCACCATCACCCGCCTGGGATTCACCAACCAGTCCGTCAACACGTATCTCAACGCGACGGCACGGAAGGATTGGAGCGAGGACCTGAAGACGCGTCTGACCGCGCGGTATCTCTACGAGCAGCAGGACTTCGCGAACAACCGGGGTGATGGCGACGCGCTCGTGGTCCCCGGGTTGACCACGCTGAACGCGGCGACGCAGAACTTCGCCGTGCGCTCGCAGGATCAGTCGATCCGCCAGATCTCGCTCTTCTCCGAGCTCTCCGCCGAGTACAAGGACCGCTACTTCTTCAGCGGCCTCATTCGTCGTGACGGCTCCTCGCTCTTTGGCGCGGCAAACCGGTGGGCCAACTTCGGTCGCGCCGCGCTGGGCTGGGACATGGCGCGCGAGTCGTGGTTCTTCGTGCGGTGGCCGTCCGAACTTCGCGGCGCAGTACGAGACGTACACTATCAATGCCGGCGGCGCGCTGGTGCCCAACTTCCTCGGCAACCAGAACCTGCGCCCCGAGACCATTGGCGAGCTGGAGATGGGTCTTGATGTCGACATCAAGGGCGTCGGCTTCCAGCTCACGCGTGCGAACTCCACGGCGCGCGACCAGATCCTGCCGGTGCCGCCTCCGGCCGGTTCGGGCTTCCAGTTCCAGTGGCAGAACGCGGGCACGCTCGAGAGCACCACGTGGGAAGCGTCGCTCAACATCCCGCTGCTCCAGAAGAAGGATCTGAACTGGTCCACGCGGTTCATCTTCGATCGCAACCGCGCGATCATCACCGAGCTCGACGTGCCGCCGTTTACCGGCGGCGTCGGCACGGCGCAGGCGGCGGAAAACATCTTCCTCTTCCAGCGCGGCGAGCGGCTGGGGACGTTCTATGGCCGCGACCACGTGCGGGAGTGCAGCCAGTTGCCGGCGGCGTTCGCGTCGCAGTGCGGTGGCTCGGGCTCGCAGTTCCAGCGCAACAGCGATGGCTGGATCGTGTGGACGGGCGGCCGCGATCTGGGCCAGGGGATCACGGACAATCTCTGGCAGGCGCAGTTGCCGGCCGGCAGTGCGCCGTGGGGGCAGCGGTTGAACTGGGGGATGCCCATCCTGTCCCGCGACACCATCGCGAACGCGGCGCAGGTCAATCTCGGCAATGCGCTGCCGCGCTGGCGCAGCGGCTGGTCGCAGACGTTCCAGTGGAAGCGCTTCTCCGCGTACAACCTGATCGACCTGCAGGTCGACCAGAGCATCTGGAACCAGGGGTATCACTGGTCGCTCGGCGACTTCATGACGCGCGAGCAGGATATGCAGGGCCGCTCCGTGGCCGACGCGCGACCGATCGGATACGGCTGGCGCGCAGGCCCAGGTATCGGTGGTCACCCGGCCGGCATCGGCGGCTTCTATGACATTCTCGCCCCTGGCCGCTTCACCATGGAGCAGGTGACGTGGGCGCGCTTCCGCGAGCTCTCGATCTCCTACCGCGTGGGGCGTATCGGTGGCCGCGGCGATTGGACGGTAGGCGCGGTGGGGCGCAACCTGCTGACGTGGACGAACAACGGGTATCGCGGCTTCGACCCCGAGACGGGCGTCAATGGCGGCAACCTGGGATCGTCAGCGCTCAACGCGATCGATCGCTACAACTTCCCGAACTTGCGGTCGTTCACGATCAACCTCCGTTCCTCCTTCTGACGACGTGACGCGCGGCCGCGTCGATCGCGACGCGGCTGCGCCGACCCTTGCTTCCTTCCGACTCATGCGATTCAGCAGACTGCTCCTGATCGGCGGCTTGGGTGGCCTCGGCACGCTCGGCGCGTGCGATGACCCACTGACCGTCGTCAACGAGAACAGCCCGGACGTGGCGCGCTCGCTCGCGACACCGGCCGGTATCGAAGGGCTCCTGGCCGCCTCGTTCCGCGAGGTGCACAACGGGACGTACGGCAGCGGCGACGCCGTGTGGCCGCAGACCATGGTGATGGCGTTCGAGAGCTACGGTTCCGTAGCCAACTTCGGCATGGGGTTGCGCGGCGGCTTGCCGCGCATCGCCATCGACAACAACCGCGGCAACGCCACGGCCGTCGGCAACCTGCGCGACTTCTCGCAGATGCAGCGTCAGGCGCGCAACATTGCCAACGGCATTCGCGCGCTCGACGGCCTGATCGCGTCCGGAGGCACGATCTCGGGTACGCCCGCGACGGGCGGCAACGCGACGGATCGTCGCGCCCGCGCGTTCGGCTTCCTCACGCTCGGCATCGCGCTGGGGAACGTGTCGCTGGTGTACGATTCCGCGGCGATCATCACGCCGCAGGTCGCGTCGAGCGACGTGCCGGGTCTTTCCGGCTTCGCCGCGGTCAACGCCGCAGCCCTGCGAATGCTGGACTCGTCGATCGCGGTGGCCACGGCGGCACCGGCGTTCACGATTCCCGGCGCCGATCCCACGTGGCTACGTGGCACGCAGCTCAACAACGCTGACCTCGTGCGCGTGGCGCGGTCGTACAAGGCGCGCTTCCGCGCCGGTGTGGCGCGCACGCCGACCGAGCGTGGTGCCGTCAACTGGCAGGCCGTCATCGATGACGCTACCGCCGGCATCGTGAACAACCTGAACGTCGACATCAGCAACGCAAACGGCTGGCTGCAGAGCTTCGTGAACACCGCCTACCAGTACGGCGGCTGGTCGCAGATCCCGTACTTCTTCATCGGGATGGCCGACACCACGGGCGCCTACCAGCAGTGGCTGGCCACGCCGCTGCTGCAGCGCACGCCGTTCGCGATCGTCTCGGGCGACCGTCGCTTGCCCCGCGGCACCACCCGCGCCGAGCAGGTGGCGGTGACGGGCAACACGCCGCAGACGGCTCCCTCGTCGCCGACGCAGACGCAGTACTTCCTCGCGCGTCCGGTGAGCTTCGATACGCCGGGTGAGGCGTGGGCCAACTCGTACTACGATCACTACCGCTTTCTGTACTTCCGCCAAGGCAACCAGAACGGCGTGTGGCCCACGATGACCCGCGCGGAGATGGACCTGCTCGCCGCCGAGGGTTTCATCCGCACGAATCGCATCGCCGATGCCGCGCGACTGATCGACATCTCGCGCACGCGCAACGGACTGCCGGCGCTCTCCGGTGTCATCACCACGCTCGACCAGCCCGTCCCCGGTTCGGCCGCTGGCTGCGTGCCCAAGGTGCCAGCAGGGCCCAACTTCGCGACGGCGACGTGTGGCAACATCCTCGAGGCGCTCAAGTACGAGAAGCGGCTCGAGACCGCCTTCACGGGCTACAACCAGTTCTGGACGGACAGCCGCGGCTGGGGTGACCTGGCGCAGGGCACGCCGCTCCAGTGGCCCGTGCCGTTCAACGAGATGGACAGCCGGTTCCAGCCGTTCTACAACTCGAATACGGCCGCACCCCGCGGCACGTACGGGCTCTGATTCGCGCCATGACCACGCCGGATGACTGCCAGAGCGCCCCGCGAGGGGCGACTGCGTGGCGGTCGCTGGCGTGGACCATGGCGGTGCTCGTCGCTCTGCTCCCGACCGCCGGATGCTACACGTACGCGCCGGTGGTCGATCGAGGCGGCGTGCAGCCGGCAACGGCAGTAGCACTGCGTATCACCGATGTCGGTCGCGTGGCGCTCTCGTCGCGGTTCGGCGAGGGAGTTCGCACCATCGAGGGCACGCTGCAGGCCACGCCGGACTCGCTCGTTCGACTGACGGTCAGCGCGGTGCAGTATCTCGATGGTCGCGTGGACAAGTGGACCGGCGAAGCTGTTGCCGTGCCTGCCAGCTCGGTTGGCGTGATCGAAACGCGCAAGGTCGACAAGGGCCGCACGTGGCTCGCTGTCGCGATCGGCATCGGTGCAGCCGTGGCATTCATCGCCTCTCGCTCGCTCGGTGTCTTTAGTGGCACGGGATCGGGGTCCGGTAGCGGTGGAAGTGATCCGTCGTAACACGGTATTCAACTCGCCGGCGCGTGGCGTCGGCCGTCACACTTCTGGAGTGATCATGAAGGTTTCCCGTTTGCGCTCGGTGGCGGTGGCCGCGCTGGCCCTTGTGGCCGCCGGGTGCGCCGACAGCACCGATCCCATTGTCGAGCCGCGTCCGGCGCTCGGCTTCGTTCGCTTCGTGCATGCCGTCGCTGACACGGGTGCCCTCGACTATCGGTTCATCGACCAGGTCGAGTACGCGCCCTTCCAGCTCGGTCTCAACTACCGCGGCATCGGGCGCTATCAGGGCGCCACGACGGGGGCGCGTCGGTTCCGCGTCTTCCCGACGAGCAACAACCTCGCGGTGACGTCCCAGATCCTGATTGATACCACGATCACGGTCGAGGCTGGGCGGTACTACACGGTGTTGCACGTCGGCCTGGCGCGCGCAGGTGCGGCGACGGCCGACCGCGTCGTCGTGATTGACGATACGCCGGCCACGCTGCCGATCGGCACGCAGATCAGTGTGCGTGCAGTGCATGCGGGCACAGGGATCGGCAATGTGGACGTGTACGCCACTGCCGCTGCGGCAGATCCGCTGCCAGCCACGCCGACGTTCGCGAACATCGCGTTCCTCGGGCGCTCGCCGTATGCCAACGTGGCTACGGGTGCGCTCACGGCGCGCCTCACGGCGGCCGGTCAGCGTGATGTGCTCATCACGTCGGCGGGTCCCGCGGGTACGCCGGGCACGAGCGCGGCAAATCCGATCGGCGGCACGACCATCGGTGGCAGCGTGCTCACTGCGTTTGCCTTCCCGGCGGGCGCTGGCGCAAACGCCGGCATCACCTCGCCGTCGGTGATCTGGGCGCTCGATCGTCGCCCGGGCGACACGTTCTGATTCGCCGCTCCATGCAGTCTGGCAGGTTGGCGCGGCCGCTCCGGATCGGGGCGGCCGCGCTTGCGCTGTATCCGATCGCGCCGCCGCGCTCAGTCGACGCGCAGACGCTGCGCGCGGTCGAGATCCCGGAGATCGTGCGCTGGCTGCGCAACGGCGATGCCGCGAACATCATCGTCGATCGGCTCACGTACCGCTGTCTCGCGCAGCGACTCGTCCGTGGCACGGAGGCGACGCTCCGGCAGGCCGGCGGCACCGACGTCGTCATCACGTTCGTGCGCCAGTTGGTGATCTGTCCCGACGTGGGAGCGCGCGACGCTGCACGTCCGCGGACTACGAGGGTGGAGTATCGCGAGGCGACGGGAGACTCCGTGACGCTGCTGGTGACAGACGATGTGCGCCACTACATCGAGCTGCAGGGTGGGCTCGCGCTCACCACCATTCGCGCGTGGTTCAATCCGCAGAGCGCCAATCCGCGTGCGGCGAGCACGACGGGATCGATCGCCGGAGTCGGCCCAACGGCCGAGCTGCGCTGGTGGCCGTATCTGACGCGGCGGCGTGGGATCGGGATCGGGGCGGCGTGGGCGCAGAACGTGTTCGTGGGCGATGGCTACAGCGGCGCCAATGCCGCGCTCTGGCGTGCGGATGTGCGCGCGATGCAGGCCGTGGGCGGTGCGCATCTCTTCGCCGAGGCGGGCATGCACGTGCGGCGCGGGGCGCGCACGCGGCAGTCGGGTGTGGAATCCTTGCGTGCCACCGCGTCGTTCAGCGCTGCACGCATCGCGCTGGGGACGCGCCTCGGCAGTCACGGCGACCCGCTCGCGGGTGTGGAGCTGAGTGCGCTGCTCGAGCGCGCACAGAGCGGCGCCGATCGCCCAGGTGGCACGCACCTTGGTGCACGGCTGCGGTGGATGGACGGCCCCATCATGGTCGCCGGCGAATACGTCGCCGGCTATGCCGCGGCGGGCACGCCGCGCGTGCTGCAGAACGCCACGCGCACGGCGAATGTGACCGACCCGGGCGGCGGGAACGCGACGCTGCTGGTGGGGCTGCGCCACGTGTGGCGATTGGGCCGATGATCGCGTCGGCGGTGCGTCGACGCCAGGTTGTGACGGCGCGAGTGCCACTCGCGCGCACCGTACCGCGTCAGCGTGCGCCGCTGACCCCGTGCACGATCACTTCGTCCACGCCGCCACGGAGCCGCACTGGTTGCGCAGGTTGCCGAACGCCGCAGGCGTCAGCGAGCCGCGCGGGTACACCTCGAGTCCG
>JALOPS010000269.1 GCA_025453745.1 Gemmatimonadaceae bacterium | reverse complement strand
CGAGCAAGGGGCTCGCGGACACAGCGCCACTGCCCTACGCGTACCTGGACTACATCAACACGCAACTGAATGGCGGCTTGGCCACCGTTCACAGCGGAAGCGCCAAGTTCACCGAGCTGCAGCGCAACTACGTGTGGGCGCTGAACTGCTGGAACCACAACGGGAAAGCGCAGAGCGGCTTTCTCGTCTCGGATGTGCCGGCGACCGAGGACCGCTACTGGCAACTCAGCACGAAGGGCTGTCTCGACTTTCCGCAGGTGGATCACATCCTGCCGAAGTCCAAGGGTGGCAACAACGCGTTCGCCAACGCCCAGTTGACCAGTGCCTGGTACAACAACGACAAGAAGGACGGCATCGTCCGAGATGCAGAGCAGCGGCGACAGTCGCTGGAGGCGCGTTTGAAGCTGAACCTGCGAAGCAACGCGGCCACCGGTCACCGGGCGTCCATCAAGGAGCACTTCGAGAGCACGTACCTGGCAAGGCTCGAGCAGGAGGACCAGCGGCAACAGAAGAAGGCGAAGCTGCTGGCGGAGCGTCGCGCAACCGCGACGCCTCCCGACACGATCTGAGGGCCCGTTCGGGGCAGTTGGTTGCGGCGGCTGAACCGCGGCAAACGGCGCGTTCTACGGCGTGCGGCTTGGCTGCGCGGTCGGGATGATCACGTCGTCCCGAGCGGAGTGCCGCGCAGCGGCACGCAGTCGAGGGACCTCCGTGTTGAGCGCGGGGATCCCTCCACTCGCGGCTTCGCCGCTCGGTCGGGATGACGTG
This sequence comes from Gemmatimonadaceae bacterium, assembly GCA_025453745.1. Taxonomy (GTDB): domain Bacteria; phylum Gemmatimonadota; class Gemmatimonadetes; order Gemmatimonadales; family Gemmatimonadaceae; genus JALOPS01. Next base: position 4,931 of record JALOPS010000269.1, on the reverse strand, counting down.
GCACCACTCGCGGCTGCGCCGCTCAGTCGGGATGACGTTGAGTGCACGGAGATCACGCCACTCGCGGCCCCTTCGACTCGCGGCTTCGCCGCTCGCTCAGGGTGACGCCGCTCGGTCGGGATGACGATGAGTACTCAGAACTCCGTCGACACCGTCACTGTCGCCACGCGGCCGAGCAGCGCCCCACCCATGATCTCGCGATACCGCCGATCGAAGAGATTGCGCACCGCCACACCCACCCGAGCCGCACGCGCCCCACGCAGCACGATCGGCACGCCCGCATCGAGATTCGCCACCGTGTACCCAGGCACCGTGCCGGTGAGATAGTCGAGCGCGCTCTCGAAGCGGAACGCCGTCTGCGACACGCCGCTCAGCTCGACGTACGTCCCCGCGCGCCACCATTCCCGATACGCCGTCGCCAGCTTGTACTTGTGCGTCGGCGCGTTGAACGGCGGCTCCGCGAGCCCGAGCGACGCATCGGGCGCCGGCTTGGAAAACGTGCCGGGCATCTGATACGACACACTGCCCGACACCGAGACGCGCGGCGTCGGCAGCCACTGCGCCGCGACATCGGTGCCGAGCACCGGCAGGCGCCCGTAGTTGATGTACGACCGCGTGATCTCGCTGAGCGTGCGCCCTGACGCCGGATCGATCGCAAACACGCCGGTGGCCAGGCGAGTGATCGTCGCCTCCTTCGAGATGTAGTTCTCGTACACCGTGCGATAGCCGGTCACATCGAGCACGAACTGTTGCGCAAACGCGCCGCGATACCCCACCTCCGCCGATCGTACATCCAGAGCCTCGAGCGGTGCCAGCGCGGCGGGCACCGGCGCGCCCGGTGGTGCGGCAAAGCGCCACCCATCGCGATTGCCGCGAATGGTCACGCCGAGTCGCCCCGGTGCGCCGGGTGCGACAATGCTTCGCGCGTACAGCAGAAAGAAGTTCGGACTGTTGAACGCCTGATTGTACGTCGCACGCAGCGTGTGCCCCTCGGCTACCGTCACAGTGGCGGAGACCTTCGGACTGAACCGCGAGCCGATGTCGCTGTGCTGATCCACACGCGCCACCGCACTCAGCCGTGTCTTCGGCAGCATCAGGTTGTCGTAGCCGACATAAGCACCCGACTCATCGATCTGGATGCGCGGCCCGCCCACGGTGTCCACCAGATACGTCCCCTCGGAGTTCGGCCGGCTCCGCCGGAACTGCGCGCCCGTCGTCAAAAAGTGCTTCCCGCTCCACTGCACGGTGTGCTGCACTTCGGCGTCCAGCCGGTCTCCCTTGTCGACAAAGCGCGCCGCGCGCCGCGCGGCATCGAGCGACAATCCGCGTCCACCATTCGCCGGCGCTGCCTGGAAGCGCTCGAGCAAGTCGAGATAGTAGCTGTCGCCCGCATCGTTTGCCGTGTAGTACGCCTGCACGAAGAGCGACCCGCCCAGCACATTAGCCAGGTTGGCGCGCACCTGCTGATACCACGCATCCCACTGCTGCGCCTGAATGCGACTGACGACGGAGAGATTGATGTAGTTCGCGCGCGTGAGCCCACCCGACCACGTCACTCGGCTGCCCGCGCCCGGATACCAGTAGAGTGCGCCGTTCACACTGCGATTGCGCACGCCGAAGTCAGGCCGATCGCTGCGCACCACCGATCCACCGGCGCCGGTGAACGTCAAGGCATTGCGTTGCTCGAAGTCCTGCGCGTCGTACCAATCACCCGAGAGCTTGTACCCGAACCGATCGCCCAGCACCCCCGCCGCACGCGCACTCACGCGCAACGTGTTGCGCTCGCCGGTGGTGACCGCGAGCGATCGGCCGGCAGACTCGCGCGGATCGCGCGTGACGAGATGCACCACGCCATTGCCCGCGTTGGGTCCATAGAGCGACGACGTCGGCCCCGTCACGACCTCGACCTGCGCGATGTCATTGCTCGTCGCCGTGACCATGCCGGGGAGCACCGTGCCCAATCCGGGCAACGTCGCCAGCCGATTGTCGATCAGGAAGAGCATGTTGCTCGTGAAGGGATTCACGAAGCCGCGTGCATTGACCTGCTGCTGGCCGAGCCCGGCATCGAACGTGTCGAGCCCCGGGACCTGCCGCAGCGCACCGAAGACCGTGGGCTCGTTGCGTTGCGTCACCCGCGTACCGGGCACGACCTGAATCGATGCGTCCGTATCGCTCAACCGGTCCACGCGACGCGTGCTGGTAATGACGACGGCGGACGTCGTCAGTGCGACGGGGGAGAGCACGAGATCGACCGTACTCGTCTCGCCCGCGCGCACGGTGACCGCGGTGGCCGCGACCCGATCGTAGCCGGCACGCACCGCTTCGACGGCGTACTGCCCGCCCGTCAGTCCATCGAGGCGAAAGCGACCGTCATCGTCCGAGACGACGCGCGCGGCGATCGTGCCAAGCGAGGTCCGCGCAACGATCTGCGCCACCGCGACCGGTGCACCACCGCTCTCCCGCACGCGTCCCGCAACGGCACCGCGCGAGGGCTGCGACTCGGCCGTCGCGGCTATCGCGATGCACAGAAGCATCGCCGTGCCCACTCGTCCGCCCCGAATTCCATCGATCATGCGTGTGCCTCATTGATATCGAATCTCGAATGCCGCGACGGGCCTGGTACGCCCGTCGATGCTGCTGTGCCACGCTGCACCCATCGCGAGCCCGCGGCGACCGGCAATTCCCGTCTGCGCGCGTGAGGGAACGACCGACAGCGAGCACATCCGCTGGCGAGCGGCGCCATGACACGCGATCATCCGCCGATGCACGTTCTTCTGATTCATGCACACCCCGAACCGCGCTCCTTCACCAGCGCGCTGCGTGACGTCGCACGCGACACGTTGCGCGATGCCGGCCATCAGGTCGCCGAGTCCGATCTGTATGCGATGCGTTTCGACCCGGTGGGCGGACCGCACGACGTCCTGCATCGGGTCGATCCCGAGCGCTTTGCCTACCAGGCTGAACAGCAGCACGCGGCCGCCGGCGGCGGCTTCGATCCCGTGCTGGCACACGAGATGGAGAAGTTGCGCATCGCAGACCTGCTCGTGCTGACCTTCCCGCTCTGGTGGTTCTCGGTGCCAGCCACGCTCAAGGGGTGGGTCGATCGCGTGTTCGCTTTCGGTCTGGTGTACGGCCGCGGTCAGGCGTACGCGCAGGCGCCGTGGCGCGGCAAGCGGGCGATCTGCGCGCTGACCACCGGATCACCGGCCGCGGCGTTCCAGCCCGGCGGTCGCAACGGCGACATCAATCACGTGCTGCATCACGTGCAGTTCGGCATGCTGCACTTCATCGGAGCGGATGTCCTGCCGCCATTCGTCGCCTACAGCGCCGCGCGCGTGGACGACGCAACGCGCGCACAGTATCTCGACCAATGGCGCGAACGACTGCGCACGCTCGATCAGACGCCGCCGTTGCTTGCCACGCCCGCAGTGTGAACGCGCACGTCACGCGCCGATGCGCCTGCCCAGCAGGAGGCCGACGGCGAGGAGCACGCCGAACTGTCCGTGCACGCGAATGCTCTGGAACCACGCGGCGTTGAGCGTGGCGTGATCCGTGGCGCGCGCCACGGTGCGAAGCTGCGCGATGACGGCGGGTACGGCGAGCAGGACCAGCGCCGTCGACCACGGGAGCATATGGCGTGCAATGCCGACGGCCACGGCGACAAAGGCCGCGAGATCGATGGCCAGCAACGCATGGCTCGCGCCGGCGCGGCCCAGCATCGTGCTCAGCGTGCGCTTGCCGTGCGCGCGATCGCTCTCGAAATCCCGCAGATCGTTCACGTGCAGAATGCCGCCAGCCAACAGCCCGATCGCGATGGCGACCACCCATGCCGCGCTCGACGGTCCGCGCACGATGACATGATGTGCGCCGAGCACCATGCCGGGGCCCATGCACACCGCGGCCGCGAGCACGCCCACACCGCGATAGCTGAGTCGGAGCGGCGGCGCCGAGTAGCACCACCCGAAAAACACGCCGATCATGCCAAGCCACAGCACCCACCAGCCCGTCTCGGCGACGAGCCAGAATCCCAGCAGGCCACCGAGCACGAAGCACGCGATGGCGGCGCGTCGCACCTGCGCGGCAGTGAGCAGCCCCGCGCGCACGGGCGCGCTCGACCCTTGTGGATCGACCGCGCCGCGCGTGCCGATTCCCTTGTAGTTGTGGGAGACGTTGAGGAGGTTCGTGCCGGCCTGCAGCAGCACGCCGCCGACCCACGCGAGCAACACGCGCGGATGCCACGCCCCCTCGTGCCAGGCGACGGCCGTCCCGGCGAGGATGCCGATCGACGTGATCGCGAACGACTGCACCCGTGCGGTCTGGAGCCACACGCCAACGCCGCGCGCCGAGGCGGGCGCGACCGAAGTCGATGTGAGATCGATGGGGGAAGCCGACACGTCGGAGTCCGTCGGAAGAGACCGGCTATGCTGATCGACTGCGCATATGCGCGCCAGTCAGGGGATGGCGGACAGACTCCCGGTCCGCCCTCATCGACCCACCCAGTGCAACCACCGGCGTTCGAGTCGGCCGAGCGTTGTCGACACGGCCCAGCCCAGGAGCCCGGCGACGCCGATGGCCGCCCAGCAGTCGGCCATCGCATAGCGCGAGCCGGACTCCGCGATCGCCGCCCCCAGGCCGCGCGAGGTTCCGGCAAACATCTCCGAGACGACCACGAGCATCAGTGCGAGTGACGCGCCGACCCGCACGCCGGCAGCCAGATGCGGTGCGGCCTCGGGGAGGACGACCCAGCGGAATTGCTGCGTCGGCGAGAGGCCGAGCAGCGCCGTCGCGTCGAGTCGCACCCGCGAAACCTGTCGCGCGCCATACGCCGCGTTGACGAGCACGACGAAGCCGCACCCGTACACGACGATCGCCAGCTTCGTGGCATCGCCCAGCGCAAAGAGCAGCGTGAAGAGCGGCAGCAGCGCAGTGGG
>JALOPS010000268.1 GCA_025453745.1 Gemmatimonadaceae bacterium | reverse complement strand
CCGCTGTACGTGATCGATGGTTTTCCGATCGAGAATGACCTCGAGGGCGCCAGCGCGGGCAATGGCGGACGGACGCGCACGGTGCCGGCGAATCCGTTGGCTGCGCTCAACCCCAACGACATCGAGTCGATGCAGATCCTCAAGGACGCGTCGGCGACGAGCATCTACGGCGCACGCGGTGCCAACGGCGTGGTGATCATCACGACCAAACAGGGGATCGGCGCGAAGCCGCAGTTCACCGCCGACTACTGGGCCGGGCAGCAGGACGTCACGCGCACGTACGACCTGCTCAACGCGCAGGACTACATGGACTACGCCAACGAGTGGGCGCGCAACTCGAGCCTGGCAGAGCCCTTCCCCGACTCGCTGCGCCGGTCGGTGACGAACAACACCGACTGGCAGGACCAGATCTTCCGTCGCGCCGGCATGCAAAGCCTGCAGCTCACGATGCGAGGGGCGACGTCCGGCTCGAACCGGACGCGGTACGCGCTCTCGGGCGGGCTGCTCGACCAGGACGGGATCGTCATCGGGTCGGGGATCCGTCGCTTCTCCGCTCGCGCGAACCTCACGCAGCAGGTGGGCTCGCGACTCGAAATCGGCGCGACGGTGACCGGAAGCCGCGTAGCGACGCGCAGTGCCGCGACCGACGGACAGCAGAATCGCGGCGCGGGCGTCGTCAGCGGCGCGCTGCAGTACCAGCCGATTCTCCCCGTGCGACGCGCCGACGGCTCGTACTCGTACATCTTCACCGACATCCCGGCAGTGCTCAACCCACCGGAGACGCCAAATCCGGTGTCGCAGGCGCTCGAAGTGGCGGACAGCCTGTTCGACACGCGGCTGTTGGCCAACGCGTTCGGAGAGCTCGCGCTGCACAAGACGCTGCGCTTCCGGGCCAGCCTCGGTGGCGACTACGCCAACCGTGGTCGGTACACGTACTTCCCGCGCAACACGCTGCGCGGCTCCGAGTCCAACGGCGAGGCGATCCGTGCGGACGGCGTGACCACATCGTGGCTCAATGAGAACACGTTGACCTGGCAGACCTCCCGCGGGGGGCACGCGTGGACGCTCCTGGGTGGCTTCACCCGACAGCAGCAGGAGCAGGTCAACGAGACGGTCTCGAACTCGCAGTTCGTCAGCGACATCAACGGGTACAACGACATCGGCTCGGGCACGCAGCTTGGCGGCCCCGTTGCCGCGTCGCGTCGGCAGGTCTGGACGCTGATGTCGTACCTGGGTCGGTTGAACTACAACTTCAGCGATCGCTATCTCCTCACGCTGACCGCGCGGCGTGACGGCTCCTCACGCTTCGGCGCGGGACGGAAGTGGGGAGTGTTCCCGTCGGCGGCGTTCGCGTGGCGTGCCTCCGAGGAGAAAATCCTCAAGCGCTGGACTGCGCTCGACGAACTCAAGGTGCGCGTGTCGACGGGGACGGTGGGGAATCCGTCGATCCGCCCGTACAATTCACTCGCACGGCTGGCCGACCAGCCGTACAGCTTCGGCGGCAGCCTGGTGCCGGGCTATTACCCGTTCGGCGTGGCCAATCCCGATCTCACGTGGGAGTCCACGTTCGAGCGCAACGTGGGGGTCGATCTCGGGCTGTTCGATCGCCTCACGGCCAGCGTCGACTACTACACGAAGACCACGCGCGATCTGTTGCTGACGGTGCAACTGCCGCTGGAGACGGGCTTCGTGAATGCACTGCAGAACCTCGGCGCGGTGCGCAATGCCGGCGTCGAGGTCGACCTCGGCTACCAGGTGATCAAGCCGACGGCCAAGGGGCTCAGCTGGCGCACCGCGGTGAATTACGCGCGCAACCGCAACCGCGTGATCGATCTGGGCGGACTCGCCGAACTGCAGGCGGACTTCATCACGCAGGACTTCAACCTCCCCGGATCCCGCATCCTCGCCGGTCAGCCGATCGGGATGTTCTTCGGCTTCATCTCCGACGGGGTCGTACGCAACGCGGCGGACTCGGTGGCCTACACGACGCTCAACTTCGCCAACGGGCGACGCGCGCGGCCGGGTGAACTCAAGATCCGTGACGTCGCCGGCCGCGACTCGGCCGGCAAGCTCGTGATGCAACCGGATGGGCGCATCACACTCGACGATCGCACCACCATCGGCGATCCGACGCCGGCGTTCACGTACGGCTGGAGCAATACGGTGACGTGGCGCAGCTTCGAGGTGACCGCGCTGTTGCAGGGCGTGCACGGCAATGACGTGCTCAACGTCAATCGCCTGCGCAGCGAGGCGAGCCCCCGCTCGAATGTCCAGCGCGACCGATGGTTCGACCGCTGGACGCCGGAGAACCCGAATGCGCGCTTCCCGGCGATCGGCGAGAACCCGAATCAGGTGGGCACGAACAACTACACGACCGATCTGCTCGAAGACGGCTCCTTCGCCCGGCTGCGCACGGTCACGCTTGCGTGGACGGTGCCGGAGCGATTGGTGCGCGGTCGCGGGCTGTCGTCCGCCCGGCTCTATCTGACGGGCAACAATCTCCTCACATGGACACGCTACGACGGCTTCAATCCGGACGTGAGCAGCGGTGGGGTTGGCGCGGCCAATCGTGGCGTCGACATCGGCGCGTATCCCCTGGCGCGCTCCTTCACGATCGGCGCCACCGTCGGCTACTGAGGATCCTGTCATGATCTCCTTGCGATCCCTCCCCCTGGCGCTTGGCGCCGCCGTGCTGGCCGGCTGCAGCGACAGCTTCCTGACGGAGACGCCGATCGACTTCGTCGGACCGAGCAACTTCTACAACACCGCGGCCGACGCGGTGGCCGCGACCAACGCCGCATACGCGAGCTTCGTGACGCTGCCGGCGCCGCTGTCGAACGATGGTTACTACGGGCGCAACTTTTTCATGATCGCCGAGTACCCGACCGAGGTGGTCACCAACCGCCTGAGCGCCGGCAACGAACGGAGCGTGTTCGACAACTACAACCCGATCATGAACCCGGCGCACCCGTATCTGCAGACGGTGTGGCAGTCGGCGTATGCAGGGATCAACCGGGCCAACGCCGTGATCGATCGCGTGCCGGCGATTCCGATGGATACGACGCTGCGCCGGCGTCTGGTGGGCGAGGCGAAGTTCCTGCGGGCGATCCACTACTACAACCTGGCCGGTCTCTTTGGCGCCGTGCCCGTGCGGCTCACGGAGACCACCACGCTCGAGGCGCTGGAGTCCCCGCGCACGTCGGCGGACTCCGTCTACGCCCAGGTGGCGCGGGACCTCGACGATGCGATCGCGGTGCTCCCGGAACGGAGCGGCTATGGGGCGAGCGACTACGGGCGGGCGACGCGCGGCGCGGCGCGTGTGATGCTGGCCAAGGCGCTGCTGCAGGCGGCGGCCACACGCAACGCACCCGCCACGGCCAACACGCGTGCCGCCGAGCTGCTGCGGCAGGTGATTGCTTCCAACGAGTACGCGCTCGATGCCAACTACGCGAGCCTGTTCGATGGCACGAACGAACGGAGCCGCGAGATCATCTTCGCGCTGCAGCACATCCGCGTGGAAGGCGCGGGCGGGCGGCTGAGTCAGTGGTTCGCGCCAGCGCCACGCGCGGGATCGCCGGTGTTCCCGGGCGCGCTCACGCATTTCTCCGTGGAGTGGCCCTTCCTGCAGTCGTATCACCCGAACGACGTGCGACGCGCGGGGACGTGGTTGCTCTCGTTCCAGCAGGACGGGCGGACGGTCTCGTTTCCGCTGACGCTGCCGACGGCGGCGACCGATCGCACGAACCTCAACAACGCCTACGGCGGACAGACGGGCGGGCCGGTGCCGCGCAAGTACATCGATTTTGGTGCCGTCGACGGCGCTGAAGGGATCGACTACGTGCTGCTGCGCCACGCGGATGTGCTGCTGATGCTCGCCGAGGCGGTCAACACGGTCGCCGGGCCAACGACGGAGGCGTACGCAGCGATCAATGCCGTGCGGGCGCGTGCGCAGGTGCCTCCGCTGGTGGCGGGACTCACGGCCGCGGCCTTCCGCGACAGCCTGTTCGTGCAGCGACGATTCGAGTTCGCCGTCGAGGGCCACGGCGTATTCGACAGCCGGCGTCACTGGGACTGGGCCAAGCGGCGCGTCGAGGAGCACATGGCGCTGACCGGATCGACGGGCGTCGGGATCAATCGCACCACGTTTACGAGCCTCGTGCCCAAGCTCAACTCGGCACCAATCAACGATCGCTGGCGCCTCTATCCGATTCCTCAGCGGGCCATCGAGTTGAACCCGCGGATCGGCATCACACAGAACCCGGGGTGGTAGACCGATGATTCGCTCTCTCGTGTCGGCCGCGGTGGGCGCGTGGCTGCTGTCGTACCAGGTGGCCCATGCGCAGCCGGAGCGTCCGCTGCAGGTGATTGTCTCGCGCGCCGACGTGCTGCTCGCCGCGCAGGCGGCGTCGCGGGCCGGCGCGCCCGGCATCGTTCCCGCGCGCGATCGGTTGCTGCGCGACGTCGAGCGCCTGGCCAGCCAGCCCATGGTCGCGGTCACCGACAAGCGCACACACCGCGCGCCCAGCGGTGATCCGCACGACTACCTGAGCCTCAGTCCGTACTGGTGGCCCGATTCCACCAAGTCGGACGGGTTGCCGTACATCCGCCGCGACGGCGTGACCAATCCGGAGAGCAAGGCCGATCTGGATCAGCCGCGCATCGAGGCCCTTGGTGATCGGGTGCAGCGATTCACGCTGGCGTGGTGGCTTACCGGCGATCGTCGTTGGTCGACCTTGGCGGCACAGCAGATTCGCACGTGGTTCACCGATTCCGCCACACGCATGACGCCGCACCTCAAGTACGCGCAGCTCATCCGGGGCACCGACAAGATTCGCGGCACGGGGATCATCGATTCGCGCCGTCTCATCGAGGTGGTCGACGCCATCGGGCTGTTGCAGCGTTCGCCGGACTGGACGCCGCAGGACGATGCCGCGGTCAAGGGCTGGTTCCGCAGCTACGTGCAGTGGATGTGGGAGAGCCCGCACGGCGCGTACGAGCGTGCGGCGAAGAACAACCACGGGTCGTGGTACGGCACGCAGATGGCGGTGTTCTCGCTGTTCGTGGGCGACACGGCGCGCGCACGGGAGATGGTGCGCGCAGCGCAGCGCCGGGTGGACACGCAGATCGCCCGGGACGGCGTGCAGGCCGAGGAGATGACACGCACCCGCTCGATGCACTACAGCCTGTTCAACCTCGAGGCGCTCAGTCTCGCCGCCGAGGTCGGACGGGTGGTGGGGGTCGACCTGTGGGGCCATGTGGCCCCATCGGGCGCGTCGCTCACGGTGGGACTCGAGCATGTCGCGAAGTACGTCGGCAAGGAGAGCCAGTGGCCTGGCCAACAGCTCGAACCCGTGCGGGCCACGGAACTGCTGCGTGCGTATCGACGGGCGGGTCTCGCCCTCGACGCGGGCCTGACGACGCGCGTGCTCGCGGCGCTCCCGACCGACGTGGCGTCGAAGGATGTGTCGGTGGTGCAGTTCTGGACGGCCCGATGATGCGTCGCTGGTGTGTGCTGATCGTGATGGCTGCACCACTGCTGCTCGATGCGCAGCGCGGCCCTGCACATCCGCGCATCCTGCTGACGCGCGCCGAGGGGCGCGGGATCGCCGCGGCCGCGCGCACGGCACCGCTGCTCGCGAGCAGCCTCGCCGCGGCGCGAGCCGTCGTCGATGCGGCCGTGGCCGCACCGATCGAGACACCGCCTCCC
>JALOPS010000267.1 GCA_025453745.1 Gemmatimonadaceae bacterium | reverse complement strand
CTGGCGGTGAGCAGCGGGTTCGTCCTGGTGCGACTACTCACACCACAGCCCACCGTGTGATTCGCGTCGAGGCTGCGGAAGCGGCTTCGCGCGCGTGGTCTTGGCAGATCGCAACAAGACTCAGCGGGCGGCGACGACACCGACCGTGCGACTGCCGTCACTGGTGAGACGCGTGCACGAGAATCGCTGTGGCACCGATCGCGGACGGGGGCTTCCGACTGACCCTTCTCGCGACGTCACGGGGGGCCGCTGACGCACCGTCACTCGCGCAGCTCGCGGCCGGGCATCCGTGATCGCACAACGCGCAGCGTTAGGCGCCCGTCGACCGGCATGTAACACTCCGTGCACCGCCTCGACGGCACGAGCGACGGTGCACAACTTCTCCTCATTTCCAACGAGTGTCTGCGCCGAGTGCTCCACGCGCGGATCACGGCGCGCGGCACCGCGCCCTCTCGTCCCGTCAGACGTCCGCACCACCTCGGCATTTGCCGCCGAGGCCTGACCTTAAGGAGGCATCATGCTCTCACGCACGCTCGGCCAGTCCGGAATTTCTGTCTCGGCCATTGGACTCGGCTGCATGGGGCTGTCCGAATTCTACGGAGAGCCCACGCACGAAGCGGACGCCATCACGCTGCTCCACCAAGCCGTCGATCTCGGCGTCACGCACTTCGATACCGCGGAGATCTACGGGCAGGGACACAATGAGCGGCTGGTCGGCAATGCGCTTGCCGCAGTCCGGGACAAGGTCGTCATCGCGACCAAGTTCGGACCGCAACGGGATCCGGCCACGGGCGCCTTCATTGGCGTGGATGGATCGCCGGCAAACGTCCGACGCTCGTGCGACAACAGCCTGCAGCGATTGGGGACGGATCGGATCGATCTGTACTACCTCCATCGCGTCGACGCCGCCACGCCGATCGAGGACACGGTGGGCGAGATGGCGATGCTGGTGAAGGAAGGCAAGGTCATGGCCGTCGGATTGTCCGAGGCGTCCGCCGAGATCATCGCGCGCGCACACGCCGTGCATCCGATTGCCGCGCTGCAGACCGAGTACTCGATCTTCAGTCGTGATGTCGAGAAGGATGTGCTGCCGATGTGTGTGCGGCTCGGCATCAGCCTGGTGGCGTACTCGCCGCTCGGTCGAGCGCTGCTGACCGGTCGCTACGCCTCGGCTGCCGATCGGCCTACCGGCGACAACGACTTCCGCGCACGCATGCAGCCGCGATTTCAGCCGGGGAACTTCGAGTCGAACCTCGCACTCGTCGAGGCGGTCACTGCGGTTGCTGCACGGAAGGGGTGTCCACCGGCGCAGGTGGCGCTGGCGTGGGTGCTGGATCACGGCGATCACGTGGTGGCCATACCGGGCACGACCAAGCTCGCGAATCTGCGGACCAATCTCGGGGCACTGGACTGCCACCTCACCGAAGAGGAGCGGGCGTCGCTCGATGCACTGGCCGCGGGTGTCGTGGGAGGGCGGTACTGACCGGCCGATCGGTCAGGAGCCGCCTCGATCGGCGCACGCCGATCGGGATCAGTGACGCAGAGCGCGCTGTTGCCGTCCGTCTGTTGCTGCATCCGTCGCCGTACCGCCGCGTGCTCTCACCCCCGACGCAGTGGGGGCGTACTCGTTGCCGCAGTACCACGCCGGGGACGCACAGTCCCCGCCGCTGCGCTCGTCCGCAATCACGTCTCGACGTACCTCGATGCCCAACGACCCCCTCGGTCCCGTCCGCGAAATCGCGGCGATCGTCCTGACTTTCGGTGCCGTCATACTGTCGATGTGGTTTGCGCGGCGACGGCTGCAGCGGTGGCAGCTCTGGCTCGCGGTGGGCGCGGCGGTGGTGAGTGTGCCGCTGACGATCACCCTGATCAGCAGTGCACGCGCGGGGGAATGGAGCGGGTGGGGTGGTCTCGCGCTCCTGGTCGTCCTGCTGCCCGCCGCATTCGTGGCCGCCCTGAGCGTGACGGCGCTGCTCATGTTCGCGATCCTGCTGCCTCGCTACGGCTTCGACGCGCGCACGCCGGAGGAGCGGCGCGCCGCGCGCGCGGCGGAGCGGAGCCCCGAGGGACAGCGCGCCTTCGCGGTGCGCCGGCTCAAGGTGTCGGCCGCGGGGTTGGTGGTCGTTCTCCTGATGCTCGGTGTCAGTCGGCTGATGCGCTGACATCGCGCGCAGTACGCGCGGCTGCGATCATCCCCTCGAGCGCTGCGCGAGCGTGACAAGCAACTCCTCCAACTGATCGAACGTCTCGATCAGTGCCTCGGCGGCGCCGGTGCCTGCCGCATCGAGCGCTTCCTTCGACGGATGCCGCTCGCGCAGCACGACCACGGTCGTGCCGCCTCGTTCCTCGAAGGTCACCGTGGTGATCGGCCCGCCCTCCCCGCCCTCCTCGTTGGTCCACTCGAGGCGCGAGTACGGCTGTACATCGACGTAGGTGCCGAAGAACACGGCCGGCTCGGCGCCGCCGACATCGAACGCCAGTCGGTACGTGCCGCCGATCCGCGCGTCCATCTCGCACGACAGCAGCGTCATGCCCATCGACTTGGGCACCCACCACTGCCTGAACAGGTCGGGTGTGGTGAACGCGTCGAACACGAGACGTGCCGGGCCGTTGATGATCCGTGTGACCACCACATCGCGGTCGGATGTCCGCTCCACCGTGGTGCGGTGCGTCGCGGGGGCGGGGTCACTTTCGTCGTTTGCGTGCATTGCGCTGCTCCTCTCGTGTCAGGGCCTGAACCACGCGTTCCAGTGCATCGAAGCGTTCGTCCCAGCGTGTGCGATATCGGTCGAGCCACTCCGTTGCCTCGTCCAGTCGACGTGGACCCAGCCGGCACGTCCGCACGCGCCCGATCTTCTGCGTGGTGGCAAGCCCGGCCCGCTCCAGCACGCCGACGTGCTTCTTCATTCCGGTGAGCGTCATGCGGAACTGTGCCGCCAGCTCGGTGATCGACGCGTCACCTCGCGCGAGCTGCTCCAGCACGCCGCGCCGCGTGGCATCCGAGAGTGCGGCGAAGGAAGTATCGAGTCGCGTGGTCATATGCTGAACCGCATGGTTCAGTAATTAGAACCGCGCGTGCGGGGTACGCAAGAGGGAGCCGCGCCGTGTCGAGGCGTTCTCGAGCACCCGGCTGGTGGCCGAGCCGGCTCCTTCGGTGGCGCCCGCTGACGGGACGTCGGTCCTGACGACGCAATCCGTAATGGCGCCGATGCCCGCGCGACCTGATGGTGCGACCCGAATTGAGCGATGCTGAGTCCCGATCTGATTCTGCTCTGCGTTGTGCTGGCCCTCGCGAGTTGGCGGCTGTTCGCGCCGGCGTGGCGACCGACGCTCCGCCTCATCGCCGTCGCGGGGGCGACACTGCTGGCGGCGGCGCAATGGGTGCGCTGCGACTTCACCTGGCAGGACGTGCCCGCCTATCTGCTGCTCGCGCTGAGCGCGCTGCCACCACTGCACGCGGGAGTCGTGCGGCGCCGGCTCGGGCGCGTGGGCTTCGTTGGCATCGCCGCTGCAACGGTCGGGGTGTGGATGCTGCCCGCAGTGCCAACGTTGCCGCCGCCTGACGGCCGATACGCCGTCGCCACCCAGATCTATCGCTGGACCGACTCCACGCGTGCCGAGCCCCATACGCTGAATGCTCACGACCGTCGCAGCGTGATCGTGCAGGCGTGGTACCCGACGACACATCACGCGCGTGCGTCCGCCGGGGCGCGCCTCGCCTACATCGATGGCGCCGATCAGATGCCTCGCCGGGTGAACGGCATGCCGGGTGTCCTGCTGCGCCGCTACGGGCAGATCGACACACATGCAGCGCACGCTGCGCCGCTCGCACCCGGCGATCGACCGTGGCCGGTGGTGCTCTTCCTGCCAGGCTACGGCGCATCACGTGCGTTCTACACCGGCCTCGTCACCCGGCTCGCGAGCCGCGGCTTCGTGGTGTTTGCTCTCGACCATCCCTACGAGTCTGCCGTCACGCAATTGCCGAACGGTCGAGTGGTGGGCATGCAGGAGCTCTTGCTGCCGGGCGAACGTGGTCGCGTTGGCTACATGGCTCGCCAGCAGAGCGTGCGGGTTGCCGACGTCCGGTTTGTGCTCGATCAGCTCGCGCGTCCGGGCGCGGTGGCGGCGCCACTCAGCGATGGCCGCATCGACGTTGCGACGGTGGCCGTGATCGGTCATTCCTTTGGCGGAGCAGCGTCGGTCGCGGCGTTGAGCGAAGACTCGCGCGTCGTGGCGGCCGCGAACATCGACGGCACGCCATACGGCGACTTGCCGACTCGCCAGCTCACGAAGCCCATTCTGCTCCTGCAGAGCGACTCGGCCGAGACGCATCATGGGGAGCCATTCATCGCGGGGAATGGCGCGCTGCTGGCCCGCATGACGGTGCCCGGTTTGCACTATGAGATTGCGCGCGCCAACCACTACAGCTTCACCGACGTGCCCTTCTTCTTCGCGCCACCTGGTCGTTGGCTGCTCGCGCGGGTGATGGGTGGCGAACGCGGTCCGGCCGCAACGCAGCAGGTGACGGCGGACATGCTCGTGGCCTTCCTGAGCGGTCCGCTCACGGGTGCAGCGGGTGATGTGGCGGCGACGGCTGCGCGGTATCCGGAGGTGCGGGGTGGCGTCGTGCGGCAGGCCACACGGTACTGACGAGTGACCGTGACGTGCGGGGACGTCGCGCACCGTGCACGACGCGCACACCGATCAGTGCTCAGCGCGAATCGGCCGCGCATGCGACGGGGGCAACGACATCGATCAGGAAGCGCGCAAACGCGGCAGGCTCGTCGAGAAAGGGCGAGTGCGCCGAGTTGCGAAACCAGTGAAACATCTTCGACGGGTCGCGCCGCGTGTCGAACCACTGCCTGACGAGGGCGTACGGTGTGTGCAGATCGTGACTCCCCATCCCGATGAGCATCGGCACACGGAAATCGAGCCCTCTGGTGCGCACATCGAGGTCGGAGTTCTCCAGCACGCGGTACGCCTCGATCCCCTTCCCCTGCGTGAAGTACGTCGCATCGTCGAGGGTGTACTCCGGTGATCGCATCACAAGGTCAATCAGCCCTTCCTGGTAGGTGGCATACCGGCCATCGCCGCGGTGGCGCCAAGCGAGAGCGCGGGCACGCCGGGCCGCCCGCACGCGGACGTGCTCGTGAGCGAGTCGCTCGTGCCCGACATGGCGCGTCTTGCAGTCTGGCAGCACGGCCGTATGCTCCACGAAGATGGTGGCAGCACGCCGCAGCGTGTCGTGTTCGAATGCAGCGACACGTTCCCGAACCCAAGAGTCGTTCGGCTCTCGCAGCCCGTGTACCGTGTGGAGCTGGTGGGATCCGATGCGATACTCGGCTGGGTGGGCGCCGGGGCGGTGCTTCCGCCGTAGGTGGTGTGTTGGGCAGATCGCCTTGACGTGTGCCCCGCTCTGTCGATTGCCAGTGCGCCCTCTGATCGTGTTCGTTTCGACCGCCTGCACGACACACCGTGAGCCTCTCATACCATGGATCTCGACACCGCGACAATCGATGACGCCGTCCTGGGCTTGCTCTCCTTGACGCTGCACGACGACAATCGCGCATGGAAGTCGTTCGACTGGGACGCGATGGCGCGCCTGCACGAGAAGGGCTACATCCTCGACCCGGTCAACAAGGCGAAGTCGGTGGTGCTGACGGACGACGGCCTTCGTGAGGCGGCGCGCATCGTCGCTACGCAGTTCTCGAAGCCGTCGCCGACCGTCTCGCGTGTGCAGTACGGCAATGCCAGCGCGACGG
>JALOPS010000035.1 GCA_025453745.1 Gemmatimonadaceae bacterium | reverse complement strand
ATCCCCGGATGAGGTCCAAACGAACCGGGAGGATAACGGCGTCGAGGCATCGCGCAAAGTGGTGGCGCAGGTGCGCGCCGCCGTGGCGCGCGAGATCGACCGGCTGCCGGCCGACGCGCGCGTCGTGCTGGCGGTCTCCGGTGGGGCGGATTCGTTCGCGATGCTCGATGCGGTCCATGCCGCGCGTCCGGCGCGGATCGGCGCAGTGGCGGTCTTCGACCATCGGTCCGGTGCGCACGGGAGGCGCGCCGTGGACGTGGTGGCGTCGTGGGCGACATCACACGGCGTCGCGTGCGTCACGGGGGAGGCGCGCGGCGCGCACGCGCGGGCCACGGAGGCCATGTGGCGCGAGGAGCGCTGGCACTTCCTGCGCGGCGTGTCGCGGCGCTTCGCGCCCGCGATCGTGGCGACTGGGCACACGTGGGACGACCAGGTGGAGACGGTCTGCATGCGCATTCTGCGAGGGGCGGGGGCGCGTGGCCTGGCGGCGCTCGCCGCCGACACCGGGGTGCTGCGCCCCTTGCTCGCGCTCAGGCGCGCGACGGTGCATGCCTACGCAGAGGCCCGCGCGCTTCCCGTAGTCGACGATCCGACCAACGCGGATCGACGCCAACTGCGCACGCGCGTGCGGCTCGACCTCCTGCCCGCATTCGAACGGGCGTCCCCCGGATTCGCGGCGGCACTCTGGCACGTCGGCGAGGAGGCGGCGCGCTGGCGGCATGAGAGCGAGGTCTGGGCGCGCGCGGTGCCGCTCCAACGGATCAGCGCATCCGAAGTGGCCGTGCCAGCGAACACTTTCACACACGTGCCCCCGTCCGGTCTTCCCGTGCTGTGGCCGGCGCTGCTTGGCCGGATGGGGGTCGTGCTCGATCGTCGCGGAACGGATCGGGTGGCACGGTTTACGACCACCGGAGTGAGCGGGCAGGAGATCCAGCTTGCCGGCGGGATTCGGGTGCGCCGTACGCGATCGGGGTTTCTCGTCTCGGGCGATCGGCCGATGGATGACGGAGGACCCTAGCCGCTCGTCGATCACCCATGCGACATTGCGAGACGGGCCATACCGGCCGCTTCACGTCTCCTCCTCTCGACCTTCTGCCCGCTCCGCACGTTGTCCGCCACTGCCGCTCCCGCTGATCCCCGGCTCGCTGGTCGTGCCGTCCGCCGCATTGCGTTCGATGCGGAGCAGATCGGCGCGCGGGTGCGTGCGCTGGGCGCCGAGATCACGGCGGCCTATCCGGACGGCGAACTCCTCGTGCTCGGCCTCCTCAAGGGGAGCGTGATCTTCCTGAGTGACCTGGTCCGTGCGGTGGACCGTCCGCTGGCGCTCGATTTCCTCGTGGTGTCGTCCTACGGCGCCGGGACGGTCTCGAGCGGAAATGTGCGGTTGCTCTACGACCCGGAAACGGATCTGGAGGGGAAGCACGTTCTTCTCGTCGAGGACATCGTCGACTCTGGCCGGACCTTGGCGCGTCTGGTCGATCTGCTGCGCAGCCGACGGCCGCGCAGCCTGGAGATCTGCAGCCTGTTGCACAAGCACATCGCGACGGAACTGGACTATCCGGTGAAGTACGTGGGCTTCGATGCTCCCAAGGAGTTCCTTGTGGGGTATGGGCTCGATCACGCGGAGCAGTTCCGTCATTTGCCGTATATCGCGAGCCTCGCCTAGCCGATTCTCGATGCCCGCTTCCATGCCGACCCCGCCGAAGAAGCCCTTCAATTGGGGGCGCTTCTCCAAGACGTTGTCCTTCTGGATCCTCGTGATCCTGATTCCTGTCGCGTTCCTGTCGTACACGGGCGGACGCGGCGATCAGGCGGAGGGGATCGACTACACCGCCTACAGCCGGCAGCTCGACGCCGACAACATCCAGCGCGTCACCTTCCAGGGCGAGAAGACCGTCATTGGCGAGTTCCGCGCGCCGGTGCGGGTGCGCGGGCGCGACACCAAGCGCTTCCGCGTCCAGATGCCCGTGGCCAACAGCGAGATCGAGGTCTCGCGGCTCCGCGCGAAGAACGTTGTCGTCGACGCGCAGGAGCAGAAGCCGTCGTTCAGCGGCATGCTGGTGACGCTGCTGCCGTACCTGCTGCTCATCGGCTTCTGGATCTTCCTCTTCCGGCAGATGCAGGCCGGCGGCGCGAAGGCGTTCTCGTTTGGCAAGTCGAAGGCCAAGCTGCTCTCGGGCGACACGCCCAAGATCACCTTTGCCGATGTTGCCGGCGCCGACGAGGCCAAGGTCGAGCTGCAGGAGATCATCGAGTTCCTCAAGGATCCGCAGAAGTTCACGAAGCTCGGTGGGCGGCTGCCCAAGGGTGCGCTGCTCGTCGGCCCTCCGGGCACGGGCAAGACGCTGCTCGCCAAGGCGGTCGCGGGCGAGGCGGGGCGTCCATTCTTCTCGATGTCGGGCTCCGACTTCGTGGAGATGTTCGTGGGCGTCGGCGCTTCGCGTGTGCGTGACCTCTTCGAGCAGGGGAAGGCGCATGCACCGTGCATCATCTTCATCGACGAGATCGACGCCGTCGGCCGGCATCGTGGCGCCGGGCTCGGTGGCGGGCATGACGAGCGTGAGCAGACGCTCAACCAGCTCCTCGTGGAGATGGACGGCTTCGAGTCCAACGATGGCGTGATCCTCATCGCGGCGACCAACCGTCCCGATGTGCTCGATCCGGCGCTGCTGCGTCCGGGGCGCTTCGACCGGCAGATCGTCGTCGATGCCCCCGACCTGCGCGGCCGCGAAGGGATCCTGCGCGTGCATATGCGCAACAAGCCGGTCGCCGAGGATGTCGACATTACCGCACTCGCCCGCGGGACGCCGGGCATGGCGGGCGCGGACCTCGCCAATCTGGTGAACGAAGCGGCGCTGCTCGCCGCACGGCGCAACCACGAGAAGATCTTCCTCAACGACTTCGAGGACGCGAAGGATCGCGTCATGCTGGGCGCCGAGCGGAAGTCGCTGGTCATGAAGGACGAGGAGCGCCGGTTGACGGCCTTCCACGAGGCGGGGCACGCGGTGTGCGCCATGATCGTCAAGGGCAATGATCCGCTGCACAAGGTCACGATCGTGCCGCGCGGCCGGGCACTCGGCGTGGCGTTCACCCTGCCCGAAGACGATCGCGTGAGCGTCACGCGTGAGCAGCTCGAGGCACGGCTGGTGATGGCGTACGGCGGGCGCGTGGCCGAAGAGCTGATCTTTGGACGCGACCGCGTGACCACCGGTGCGGCGAGTGACATCCAGCAGGCCACCGCGATTGCACGTCGCTACGTGCAGCAGTGGGGGCTTTCCGATCGGATCGGCCCCATCCTCGTCGGCGACAACGAGCAAGAGCTCTTCCTCGGCCGCGAGATCCAGTCACGTCGCGAGGTCTCCGAGGAGACGGCCCAGCTCGTTGACGCGGAGATCGCGCGCGTCATCAACGAAGCGTACAACCGTGCCAAGCAGGTGCTCACCGAGCACATGGAGCTGCTGACCGCAGTGGCCACCTCGCTGCTCGAGCGCGAGACGCTCACGCGGGAAGACATCCAGGTGCTGCGCCAGGGGCGCGCCTTGCCGCCGCGCCCCACGCTGCCCCCGGCAGCACCGCCGGCGACGCCGGCGCCCGTGCCGGTGGAGCGGACGCGCCCCATCACGCCACCGCTGCTCGGCGGGCCGGAGCCGTCACCCGCCTGATCGCGCGCAACCGAACGCACGCTACGACCCCGATGCACTGCATCGGGGTCGTGTCGTATCGGCGGACGCATTGTCTCGTGCGCGCACACGGCGCATTGTGCCGCGCACCATGACTGCGCCCGTCGACGCGCATCGCGCGGCCGGCATCGGCGCGCGGCGCCCCCGCCTCGTGTTGCCTCGCCCGTCGCCGTCGATGACCGCGGCAATTGTTGCGGCGGCCGTGCTCTTCGCGGTCTATGCCGTGACCGCCGCACCCGATCTGACGTTCTGGGATGCGCCGGAGTTGGTCACCGCGATCGACGGGCTGGGCATTCCGCATCCGCCCGGTACGCCACTGTACGTACTGGTGGCGCGCGCACTGCGTGCGCTCTTCAGTGCCGCCGGCCCGCCGCGCGCGGCGACGATGACGAGCGTGACCTTTGCCGCACTCACCGGCGGTGCAACGGCCTGGCTGGTGACGCGGTGGCTTGGCGCCGTGGTGCCGGGGATGGCCGCGGCGCTGATGGCCGGTACGACGTTCAGTATCTGGCGCAATGCCACCGAGACCGAGGTGTACGCGGCGGCGCTGTTGCTGGCCATGATGCTGCTGGTGGTGGCCGAGCATGCGCGCGCCGCGGCGCGCGAAAGTCGCGATGCTGCCCCCGCGATCGGCCTGCTTGCGTACCTCATGGGCCTCGCGGTGCCGCTGCATTCGAGTGCACTCGTCGCTGCACCGGCGGCGGTCGCGCTGGCGTGGCCCGCGATGCGTGCGGCGTGGGAGCGCCGCACGCCCATCGCACGCGCGCCGCTCGCGGCGGTATCGCTCGCGCTTGGTGCACTCGGCGTGAGCGCCCTCGCCATCCTGCCACTGCGCGCCCAGCACGAACCGATTCTGAATGAAGGGAATGCGCGCTCGTTTGCGGCCTGGATGGACGTCGTGCAACGCACGCAGTACGCAGTGCCCGGGCTCTGGCCGCGGCGCGCGCCCTGGTGGCTGCAATTGGGCAACGTCTTCGAGTGGGCCGACTGGCAGTTCGCGCGGAGCCTGGGCCCCGCACCCGTGCCAACGGTGGCTCGAACGACTGCGAGCATCATCGCGGCGATCCTCGCGGTGGTGGGCACGCGCGTGATGTGGCGGCGCGATCGACAGGCCGCGCGCGCGTTGCTCGTCGCGCTGGTGTGCGGTACGGTCGGCGTGGCCGTGTGGCTCAACCTGCAACTCGGGCCGAGCTATGGCGCGGGCGTCGTGCCCGATGGCACACCGCACGAAGCGCGCGAGCGCGACTACTTCTTCGTGCTCGGCTGGTGGGCGTGGGGCGCTCTTGCGGCGACCGGCGCGTGGGCACTCGCGCAACGTGTCGCCGCACGCGTGCGGTCGCTCGTCGGGCATCGGGTGTTGGCCGCTGTCACGATCGCGTGCGCCGCGTTGCCTGCCGTGCTCAATGCCACGGCGGTGCGGCGCACGCGCGAGCCGGAGGCCACGTTGCCGCGCGCGCTCGGTCTCGCCCTGCTCGACGCAACGCCGCCCAACGCGGTGCTGTTGCTCGCCGGCGATCTGGACGGGTTCCCCGTCTGGTACCTGCAGGCCGTGGAGAAGCGTCGCCTCGACGTCACCGCGGTGATCGTACCGTTGCTTGGCGCGCCGTGGTATCGCGATGAACTCGCGCGCCGCGCGCGATTGGTGATCGACTGGCGTGCGCGTGACGGGGTGTCGCGGGCGGCGGCGCGACAGCGTCGAGCGCTGGTGGCGTCACCCCTGCTTGCCGCCGATCAACGCGGCCCGGGCCAATGGTCCTTCACGGGACTCTTGTTCGTGCGGGGGGCAGGCGTGCCCGTCGACCGCGGGCTGGTGGAGCAGCAGGCCGCGCGTGTGGCGCCGTCGCTCCTCGATTCGCTCGGTCCCTCCGCCGATCCCGCCGCGCGGCTCGCGCAAGGTGCGCTGGGCTGCGCACCCGCGCTCTCGCGCTGGTGGGGTGTGCCCGGTCGGGAGGCGGCCACGGCCGATGTGTCGTTACTTGAGCGGGTCTGCCAACTCCCGTAAATTATTGGGCTATGCCGACTTCGGCGTTGCTCCCCGAGCTGGATTCGCGGCTTGCCGAGGTCCGCGACCGGATCGCGGCGGCGGCGGCGCGTGCCGGTCGGTCGGCGCCCGTTCGGGTGGTCGCCGTCACCAAGACGCACGGGGCGGAGACCGTCGACGCGGCGGTGGCGGCGGGGCTGACGGACGTCGGAGAGAACAAGGTGCAGGAGGCGCTCGAGAAGATGGCGGTCGTGCGGAGCGCGCCCCGTTGGCACCTCATCGGCCACCTCCAGCGCAACAAGGCAAAGCATGCGCCGGCGTTTGCGATGGTGCACTCCCTCGACTCCGAGCGACTGGCGATTGCGCTCGATGAGGCGGCGGCCGCCCGCGGTGTGGTGCTCGACGTGCTCGTGCAGGTCAACGTGAGCGGCGAAGCCACCAAGGGCGGGGTCGAGCCGTCGGCACTCGCCGCCTTCGCGGATCAGTTGCATGGGTGTCTCGCGCTGCGGGTCGCGGGCGTGATGACCATGGCGCCGTACACGGACGAGGCGACGGTGTTGCGGCAGGTCTTTCGTGCCGCGTGCGCGTGCGGTGAACAGCTCGAGCGCGCGGGGCACCCGGCGGTCGAGCGGTCGATGGGGATGTCCAACGATTACGAGATCGCCGTCGAGGAGGGCGCCACCATGGTGCGCCTGGGCAGCGTGCTCTTTGGGTCGAGGCACTGATGGCTGACGACGCATTCCACCTGACCGCGCTGGACGTCCGGCGCTACGACTTCGGCAATGCGCTGCGCGGCTACGATCGTGCGCGCGTCGACCAGTTCCGCGAACAGGTCGCCGATGAGCTCGAGCGGCTCGGGCGGGTGACGCAGGAGCTCGAAGCGAAGGCCCGCAATTTCCACGAGCAGTTGCGTGCGTTCCGCGAACGCGACAAGGCGCTCAACGAGGCGCTGGTGTCCGCGCAGCAGCTCCGGGGCGAGATCCGCGGCCAGGCCGAAAAGGAAGGGCAGCTCGTCCTGCGCGAAGCGCGCGCAGAGGCCGACAAGATCGTAGAGGGCGCGCGCGCGCAGGCGCGACAGATGGACGGCGAGCTGCAGGCGCTCTGGCGCTCGCGCCGGACGTACCTCGCGCAGGTGCGCGCGCTCATCGAGCGGCAGACCGCTGAACTCGAAGCGGCGGAGGCGGCGTTGCCGCCCGAAGGCATCGCGGGCGGGAGTGCGCGCGTGGTCGCGTCGCCGCCAGCGCCGGCGCCCGTCGACGTGCCGCGCCCCTCGCCGCGTGAGGCACTCGAGGCCATCGCGGAGGTACGTCCGGCGATGCCGACACCATCCTGGCTCGATGCGCTGCCGCCGCTCGAGGCCGATGACACACTCGACGCCGACGGTGGCGACGCGTCACCCGGGTCGCGCGCATGACGTCAACCATCGCAATGCCGACGCGTACGCAGGTCGACGCAGCGGCAGAGGCCGTGCGCGCCGCGTGGCCGCATACCCCCGAGGTGGCGATCATCCTCGGCACGGGGCTGGGCGCGCTGGCCGGTGCGATCGACGTCGAGGTCGCGTTGCCGTACGACGCGTTGCCGCACATGCCGCTGTCCACGGTGGAGTCGCATGTGGGGCGCCTGCTGTGCGGGACGCTCGCGGCGCGCCGCGTCATTGCCATGCAGGGCCGCTTTCATCGCTACGAAGGGTACTCGCTGCAGCAGGTCACCTTTCCGGTGCGCGTGCTGCACGCGCTCGGAGCGCACACGCTCATCGTCTCTAACGCGTGCGGCGGCATGCACCCGCTCTGGGCGCCCGGTGACCTCATGCTCATCGCCGATCACATCAACCTGCTCGGGGACAATCCGCTCATCGGCCCCAACGACGACGCGATCGGCCCGCGCTTTCCCGACATGTCGGCGCCGTACGCACCCGTGCTCCGCGATCTGGCGCGTGCGGTGGCGCGCGAGCGGGGCATCACGCTGCGCGAGGGTGTGTACGTCGCGGTGCAGGGGCCCAACCTCGAGACGCGCGCCGAGTACCGCATGCTGCGCGCGCTCGGCGCGGACGTGGTGGGGATGAGCACGGTGCCCGAGGTCATCGTCGCGGTGCATGGCGGCATGCGTGTGCTTGGGCTCTCGATCATCACCGATCAGTGCCTGCCCGATGCGTTGGTGCCGGCCACGCTCGAACACATCGTGGCCACTGCGCAGCGCGCGGAGCCGGCGCTCACGACGCTCGTGCACGAGGTGGTTGCGCGATTGCCGGAGGTGGTGGCGTGACGGCAACGGTGCCCTCCACGTTCGACGCCAACGGCGTACGCGGACCGTATCCGCTGCTCCCCCCCGAGCGCGCAGCCGACGCGCTCGAGCGCGAACTGGTCGCGCAGTGGCGCGACGAGCAGCTCTACGAGCAGGTGCAGGCCGCGCGTGAAGGCGCGGAGCCGTGGGTCTTCTACGACGGCCCGCCAACGGCCAACGGCAAGCCCGGCATCCATCACGTCTTCGCGCGGGCCATCAAGGATCTCTTCTGTCGGCATCGCGTGATGCGCGGGCACTACGTCTCGCGTCGTGCCGGCTGGGACACGCACGGGCTGCCGGTCGAAATCGAAGTGGAGAAGCAGATCGCGCGCGAGAAGATGGCGCGCGACGGGCTGACCGCCGAGCAGGTGGCGGCGATCGGCGGCAAGAAGCTGATCGAGGAAGTCGGCATCGCCGAGTTCAACCGGCGCTGCCGCGAGAGCGTGTTCACGTACAAGGCCGAGTGGGAAGCGCTCATGGAGCGCATCGGCCATGCGATGGACTACCAGCAGGCGTACGTGACGTACACCAACGAGTACGTCGAAAGTGTCTGGTGGTCGTTGCGCACGCTGTTCGATCGCGGGATGCTGCATCGCGGGCACAAGGTCGTGCCATTCTGCCCGCGCTGCGGGACGGCGTTGTCGAGCCACGAGGTGGCGCTGGGCTACCAGGATGTGAGCGATCCGAGCGTGTACGTCGCGCTCGATCTCGCTGGCGACGCCGCGGCACCCGCTGCTGCCGCCGGACTCCGGCGCCGCATCCTCGTGTGGACCACCACGCCGTGGACGCTCGTCTCCAATGTGGCGCTGGCGGTGAACCCCGAGCTCACCTATGTGGAGGTGCGCAAGAAGTCGGGGCAGCCGTGGACGCTCACGCTGGCTGAGGCGCGCGCGGCGGCGGTGCTGGGTGACGATTGGTCGTCGCGATGGGATGTGTTGCAGACGGTCACGGGTGACGCGCTCGTGGGTCAGCGCTATGTGCGGCCGCTCGATTGGGTGCCCTATCCCGACGAAGGCGCGCACGAAGTCATCGTTGGCGAGAGCTTCGTGTCGGCGGACGACGGCAGCGGCGTGGTGCACATGGCGCCCGCGTTTGGTGCCGACGACTACGCCGCCGGGCAACGGCATGGGCTCGCGTTTCTGCAGCCGGTGACGCAGCGCGGGGAGTTCGACGCGTCGATCCCGCTCGTGGGCGGCCGCTTCGTGAAGGCGGTCGATCAGGAGATCCTGGGCGAACTCGAGCGGCGCGATGTGCTCTGGAAGGCGTCGACCTTCGTGCACGCGTATCCGCACTGCTGGCGTTGCGGTACGCCGCTGCTCTACTACGCGCGCTCGTCGTGGTTCATCCGGACGACGAGCGTGAAGGACGACCTCGTTGCGCGCAACGCGGCGATCGCGTGGCATCCCCCCGAGGTGGGGGCGGGGCGGTTCGGCGAATGGCTGTCGAACAACGTGGACTGGGCGATCTCGCGCGATCGGTACTGGGGGACGCCGCTGCCGCTGTGGGTGAACGACGCAGATCCCACGGAAGTGCAGGCGATCGGGTCGTTCGCCGAGTTGGCGGCCGCCTCAGGGCGCGCATTGCCGCCCAATTTCGACCCGCATCGCCCGTTCATCGACGACTACACGTGGCCGGCTCCCTCGGGTACAGGGACGATGCGGCGCACCAGCGAAGTCATCGACGTCTGGTACGACTCGGGCGCGATGCCCTTTGCGCAGTGGCACTATCCGTTCACGCATCCTGAGCGGCTCGCACAGCACTACCCCGCCGACTTCATCGCCGAAGGGGTCGATCAGACGCGCGGGTGGTTCTACTCGCTCCTGGCCATCGCGACGGCGCTGGGCGACGCGCTGCCGCGCAACGGGCGTGCGGGAGAAGCGGTGGCGGCGCCCTATCGCCACGTGGTCGTCAACGACCTCGTGCTCGATGCGAAGGGGCAGAAGATGTCGAAGTCGAAGGGGAACACCGTCGATCCGTGGGCCGTCATCGAACGCCACGGCATCGATGCGGTGCGGCTCTTCCTCGTCGGCTCGAGCCAGGTGTGGGTGCCGCGACGCTTCGACGAGGCGGCGATCCGCGATACCGCGGGGCGCTTCCTGGTCACGCTCAAGAACATCTATCACGGCATCTTTGCACAGTACGCGAACTTCGGCTGGTCCCCGAGTGCGCTGGACCCGGCCGTTGCCGCGCGCCCGCCGCTCGATCGCTGGATCCTCTCGCGGCTGAGCGAGACGGAGCAGGCCGTCGATGCGCTGCTCGGCGACTACGACGCGACGCTGGCGGTCAAGCGACTGATCGACTTCGTCGACGGCGACCTGTCGAAGTGGTACGTGCGGCTCTCGCGCGCGCGCTTCTACGAGGTCGACGGCGCCGATCATCGCGCGGCCTTCGCGACGTTGCACGAGTGCCTGACGGTCACCAGCCGGTTGCTCGCGCCCTTTGCGCCGTTCGTCAGCGACTGGTTGCACCGCGCGCTCATGGGGACGTCGGTACACCTGGCGTCGTTCGTGCGTCCCGCCGCGACACGGTACCGCGAGCCGGCGCTCGACGCGGCGATGGATGAGGTACGGACCTTGTGCACGCTCGCCCACGCCGCGCGCGACGTGGCCGACGTGAAGGTGCGCCAGCCGCTGGCCCTCCTGCGCTGCGTCGTGCCCGACGAGCACTCCGGTGCGGCCGCGCTGGGCGGACTCATCGCGGCGGAGCTCAACGTGAAGGCCGTCGAGTTCCTGGGCTCCGGTGACGCGCTCGTGACACTCGAAGGGAAGGGGAATTTCCGGACGTTGGGGAAGGCCTTCGGCAAGGCGACGCCGCAGGTGGCTGCCCTCGTGCCCACGCTCGATCAGGGCGCGCTGCGGGAGCTCGCGGCCGGACGGGAGGTCCGCCTGGCCACGCCCGGGCTGGGGCCGGATTGGCCGGAGGTGTTGCTCACACCCGAGCAGGTGACGATCATCCGCCGCGCTTCGGGCGATGCGATCGTCCAGGAGTCTGGCGGGTATGTGGTGGCGCTCGATCCGACCATCACGCCGGCACTCTGGCGGGAAGGGGCGGCGCGCGAGGTCGTGAGCCGGGTTCAGCGGTTGCGCCGGGAGACCGGATTGGATGTGAGTGACCGGATCACGCTGGATATCCGGGGCGGGGCGACGATCGAGACGGCGGCGCGCGAGCGCCGCGACTGGATCGCCGGCGAGGTGTTGGCCACGGCAGTACGCATCGGTGCCGATGAAGGTGCCGACGAAGCGGGCACGGCGTCCGTGCCCGGTTCGACCGGTAGCGCGACGGCATCGCTCGACGACAACGCGATGCACCTCCTCATTCGCAAGGCGGGGCCAGATGACGGCGACCGATAGCAAGCAGAAGATCAAGCCGATGCCCAAGAAGCAGCTCCAGCACTTCGAGAAGCGGTTGCTCGAAGAGCGGCGCCGCGTGATCAAGGAACTCGGCCACCATGGCGATGTCTTCGGCTCCACGGCCGAAGAAGGCGATGGCGAGTCCAGCGCGTACTCGTTCCACATGGCCGATCAGGGCACCGATGCCATGGAACGCGAGAAAGCGTTCCTCTTCGCCAGTCAGGAAGGCCGTTTCCTCTGGCACATCGACCAGGCGCTCCGCCGGCTCTACAAGAGTCCGGAGAGCTTCGGGCTGTGTCACAGCTGCGGCAAGCTGATTGCCTTCGAGCGACTCGATGCGTTGCCGCACGCGCGCTACTGCATCGATTGCAAGCAGAAGGAAGAGGACGCAAAGAAGAAGTGACGGCGCCCGTGCTGGAGTCGGACGTCCCGCTGGCGACGACCGGTGCGCGCGTGCGCGAATCGGCCAACGTCAACGCGCTCGTGTTCTGGCCGGTGATGATTGGCGTGCTCGTCGCCGATGTCATCACCAAGGCGATCGCCGTGTACGCGCTCTCGCCGCGCGGCTTTCCGCACCCGCTCATCGGCGAGTGGGTGCGGCTGACGCTCGTCTACAACCCGGGCGCGGCCTTCGGCCTGTCGGTCGGGTCGTGGTCGCGCTGGTTTTTCATCGCGTTGACCGCGGTGGCCGTGCCGGTGCTCTGGCAGATGTACAAGGCCACGCCGCCCTTCGGCAACGCGCGCACGCTCGCGGTGGCGCTTGTCATGGGCGGCGCGCTCGGCAACGTGATCGATCGGATCCGTTCCGCCGAAGGGGTGGTGGACTTTCTCGACATCGGGGTGGGGGCGTGGCGCTGGCCCACGTTCAACGTGGCCGACATTGCCGTCAGTTGCGGCGCGGTGCTGCTGGCCATCGTCCTCTGGCGCGAGGATCCGCCCGAGACGCCCGCCCTCTCCGACTGACGCAAGGCATCGGCATGTCGTCCTCGCGGGCGCCCCTCGGGCGCTTCTGGCTCATCGTGGCGATCGTCGTGGCGATCGACTTCGCGACCAAGTGGCTCGTCGTGCAGCGGCTTGCGCATCACGTGCCCGTGCGCGTCTTCGGTGACGTCGCCCGACTCTTCCTCACGTACAATCCGGGCGCTGCGTTCGGCATGCACGTCGGCGATGCGTCGCGCTGGGTGTTCGGCATCCTCAGCACGATCATCACCGTGGCGCTGGTGCGCTGGTACCGGCAGACGCCGCCCGAGGCGAGGCTCGTCCGCCTTGCACTCCCGATTGTCGTCGGTGGCGCACTGGGCAACCTGATCGACCGCATCCGCCTGCGCGAAGGTGTCGTCGACTTCATCGACATCGGCATTGGCGCGACGCGCTTCTGGACATTCAACGTCGCCGACTCGGCCGTGACGATCGGCGCGGTGCTGCTGATCCTCGCGCTCTGGCGGCAGGACGACGACGTGCCGCGTCACACCGCGTCGGCGTGATCGGCGCCGTCCGCGCAGGGGCGGACGCGCGCGCCTGCTGATGGCCGATTCCGCGCGCGACCCGGCTCCGGGCGAGCATCACTTCACGGTGTCCGCCGAGGATGCCGGCCAACGGCTCGACCTCGCCGTGTCGCGGGCGCTCGGCGTCTCGCGCACCAAGGCGGCAACGTGGATCGCGCAGCAGCGCGTCACCGTCAACGGGATGGCCGCGCGCGCGTCGTTGGCGCTCGAGCCGACGCATGAGGTGCGCGTCGAGGTGCCCGTGCCGGAAGGGCGCGACGTCGTCGCCGAGCAGATCCCGTTGCACGTCGTCTACGAAGACGACGATCTCGTCGTGATCGACAAGCCCGCGGGCATGGTGGTGCATCCCGCACCGGGCCACTGGTCGGGGACGCTGGTGAATGCGCTGCTCGGCCGGGGTGGTGCGCTTTCGGACACGGCAGGGGACGATCGGCCGGGACTCGTCCACCGACTCGACAAGGAGACCTCCGGGTTGCTCGTGGTGGCGAAGCACGATGCCGCGCATCGCTCGCTCAGTCACGCACTCGCCCAGCGGACGATCACGCGGCGCTATGCCGCGCTGTGCTGGGGGCATCTCGATGGCGACACGGTGACGGTGGACAAGCCGCTGGCACGCGATCCGCGCGATCGGCGTCGCATGGCGGTCGTGGCGAATGGCAAGGCGGCACGAACCGACTTTCATCGCCTCGCGCGGTTCGATGCGGTCGACCTGTTGCGCGCGCACCTGCACAGCGGGCGCACGCATCAGATCCGCGTGCACCTGCAATCGATCGGCCATCCCGTCGTGGGAGACGACACATACGGCGGTGGCGGTGGGCGACGGCTTGTCGCACTGCCGCCGGAGCGCCACTTCCTGCACGCGGCGCTGCTGGCGTTCCGACATCCGATGACGGGAGCAGCGCTCGAGTTTCGCGCGCCGCTGCCGACCGAGTTGCGGACCTCGCTCGTAGCCGTCTCTCGCATGAGCGAATTGGCCACCGACGAGGACCCGCTTGCCCGCTTCGGATTCTACGACCCCCCTGTTGGAGCCCCCGGCCGAGCCGTCGACTGACGAGACGCTCGGACTGCAGGTGCTGGAGATCCAGGTGGGGGCGCGGTGGTGGCGGTTGCCCCTCGGAGAGGTGCTCTCCGTCGCGCGGCAGGTGCCGCTCGTGGGCGTGCCCGATGCGGTCGACGAGGTCCTGGGACTGGCCAACGTGCGCGGCACCCTGGTGACCGTGCTCGATTTCGAACGGATCGTGACCGGCAGCGTGATACCCCGGGACGTGACGATGGAGG
This sequence comes from Gemmatimonadaceae bacterium, assembly GCA_025453745.1. Classification (GTDB taxonomy): domain Bacteria; phylum Gemmatimonadota; class Gemmatimonadetes; order Gemmatimonadales; family Gemmatimonadaceae; genus JALOPS01. The sequence continues at coordinate 5,915 of JALOPS010000035.1, read as the reverse complement.
CCGCGTCGATCGTCCTCCTCAGCAGATGGGACGGGCGCGTCGCGCTTGCCGTCGATCGATGCGGGCAGGTGTTGCCGCACGATGCGGACGACGTGGTCGATGTGCCTGCCATCGTGATGCCATGGCTCGCAACGGGGAACGAGGAGCACGAGGTCGGCCGATGAAGCGAACGGTGCTGGTGTGCGATGACGCGCTGTTCATGCGCGCGATGGTGGGCGACATCCTGCGCGAAGCGGGCTATGACGTCGTGGGCGAAGCGGAAACGGGCGCCGAGGCCGTCGAGAAGTTCAAGCAGTTGCGTCCCGAGCTCGTGACGATGGACATCGTCATGCCCGGCATGGGCGGGATCGACGCGGTCCGCGAGATCACGAAGACCGATCCGCAGGCCAAGATCCTGATGTGCAGCGCGATGGGGCAGCAGGCGCTCGTCGTGGAAGCGATTCAGGCGGGCGCGCGCGACTTCGTGGTGAAGCCGTTCCAGGCCGGACGCGTGCTGGAAGCGGTCGAGCGCGTGCTCGCCGCCTGAGTCGCGCGTCGCGTCGACCGTGCCCTCCGCCGCGGCGCCGGGCGCCGACGTCGTCGCCCGCTACGCCGAGCTCTTTCGCGCGGAAGCGCGCGAACACGTCACTGAACTCGCCCACGGACTCGTCGAGCTCGAACGCACGGGCTCGCCGGAATGGATCGATGTGCTCTTTCGCGCGGCGCACACGCTCAAGGGCATGTGTGCGACGATGGGCTTCTCGGTCAGCGAGCGGCTCGCGCACGCGCTCGAAGAGCTGCTCGCGACGTTGCGCACCCAGCAGCGCGCGACGCCGGCGCAACTGGCGCTGCTCTTCCGTGTGCTCGATGTGCTCGAACCGCTGCTGCTCAGTGCGTCGGGGGCGCGCACGTCGGGTGCGCCGTCGATCGAGCCGTTGGTGGAGGAGCTCATTCGCGCCGCGCGCGAGGCGACGACCACCGCCGCCGATGCGAACGCGAGCACCGTCGCGCCCGAGGCGAGCCGTGACGCGATCGTGGCCGATCCCGATGTGGCGCTCACGGCGGCCCGGAGCGCGTTTCGTCCCGCGGCGGTCGTCCGCGTGCCGCGCAACACCCTCGATGCGCTGATCGATCTGGTGGGCGAGGTGGTCATCGCGCGGGATCGTCTCGATCGCCAGCTCCAGGCCGACGCGACGCCCGCGGCACGCGGTGCCGCGCACGCGCTGGGGAAGCTGATCGATCATGTGCGCGATGCGTTGCTCGACGTCCGCGTGGCGCCGGTGGGTGAAGTGCTCGAACGCATGCACCGCATCGCGCGGGATGCCGCGCGCACGGTGGGGCGCGACGTGCGCCTCGAGCTCAATGGTGTCGAGTTGCCCGTCGATCGCGCGGTGCTCGACCCCCTGGGCGAACTGCTTGTGCATCTGGTGCGCAACGCGATCGATCACGGCATCGAGTCCCCCGAGGAGCGCGTGGCGCGTGGGAAGCCCGCCGAGGGGCTGGTACACATCGCCGCCGCGCGGCGTGGCGCCGTGCTCGAGGTCGCGGTGCACGATGATGGTCGCGGGATCGACCGCGTGCGGGTGCGGGCGCTGGCGGTCGCGCGCGGGCTCGTCGCCCCCGAGGTCGGCCGACTCGACGACGATGCACTGCTGCACGTGCTCGCGGAGCCCGGCTTCACGACGCGCGACGGGGCCACGCGCGTCTCCGGCCGTGGCGTCGGCATCGACGCGGTCTGCTCACGCGCGCGCGCGATGGGCGGCACCGTGCGCCTTTCGACGGCGGCGGGGCAGGGGACGGTGATCACGCTGGCGCTGCCGGCGACGCTCGCGCTGCAGCACGTCCTCGTCGTCGCCAGTGGCGGGACGCGCGTCGCCTTCCCGCTCTCGAGCGTCGATGAGGTGATCGATCTCGAGGCCACGCCACCCTTCGAGGATGATGCCGGGTGGGTCGTCGACACCCGCGACGGGACGCTGGCGCTCGTGCCGCTGGCCCGTGCATTGGGCGGCGCGGCGCCGTCGGATGTCACCCCGGGTGACCATGCCGTCACGCTCACGGACGGTGCGGGCGCCCGGGTGGCCGTGGCGGTGGAGCAGGTCGTCGGCCATCACGAAGTGGTGCTCAAGCGCTGGGCGGCGCCGCGGAGCCGCGGCGATCGGCAACGTTTCACCGGCGGCACCATTCTCGGTGACGGTCTCCCCGCGCTCATCGTCGATGTGGGCACCCTCCTCAGTCGCCTCACCTGACCGCCCATGCCGGCTCTGCAGTCGCTCCAGACCATCCAGCTCGACGCGCTGCGCGAGACGGCCAACATCGGCGCCGCGCACGCGGCAACCGCGCTCTCGCAACTGACGGGCGCGACGATCATGATCAAGGTGCCGGCGATCCAGATCATCCGGATCGACGGCCTGGTTTCGCAGTTCAGCGCCGAGGAAGAGCCGGTGGCCGCCGTGCTCATGTCGATGCTCGGCGACATGAGTGGCCGCACGCTGCTCGTTTTTCCGCACCTGACGGTGCTGCGGCTGACCGAGCTGATGCTGCGCCGGCCCGCGACCGACGGCGCGCCGCTCTCGCCACTCGAGCAGTCGGCCATCAAGGAAGCGGGCAACATCCTCAGCGGGGCGTATCTCAATGCCCTGAGCGAGTTCCTCGGCATGATGCTCCTGCCGTCGCCGCCGTCGCTGGCGATCGACATGTCGGAAGCGGTGCTGAGCAGCGCGTATCTGCAGTTCGCGGAAGATCCCGACGCGATCCTGTGCATCGAGAGCGAGTTCGTGCTGACGCAGACGGAGACCACGTTGCGCGGCCTGTTCGTGCTGATGCCCGACCCGTCGTCGCTTCAGGTGATGCTGCGCGCCCTGCGCCTCGGCTGAGTCGGCGGTGGGGAGCGGCACGCGGCAGGGCGGCGAACGGACGGGCCCCACGCGGCCCGCGCCGGCGCACGCGCGCGATCAGGCGTTCCTGCGGGCGCTGGTCGATCGCATCGATCCGCTCGACGCCACGGCACACAACAACCTCGGCGTCCTGCTCGCCAGTCGCGGCCTGCTCGACGAGGCGCTCGACGCGCTGCTGCGCGCCCTCGAACTCGACAGTCGGTTTCGCGTGGCGGCCGACAACCTTGCCCTGCTCGATCGCGGCAGCGAGGCGGTGCGCGGTCGCATCGCCGATCTCCTCGAGCGCCTGCGCGACGAACCCGGCGATCATGCCGCGCGCCGCACGCTCGCGCGGCTGCTCCGACTGCTCGGGCGCGGCGAAGAGGCGGTGCCGCATCTCGATCTGCTGCTCGCGCGCGATGGCCACGATGCCGCGCTCACGTTCGAGCGCGCGCTCGTCGAACACACCTCGGGCACGAAGCTGCGCGCGCAGCGCTGGTGCGAGCGGACGCTCGCGCTCGAGCCCACACATGCGCTCGCCCGGCTCAAGCTCGCCGAGGCGCTCTATCACCAGGGGCGCAGCGACGCGGCGCTGACCGTGCTGCTCGACGCCTTCGCGCGCGGCGAGGACAGCGCCGAGGCGCATCTGCTGCACAGCTTCGTGCTCGGCGATCTGGGGTCGGCCGACGATGCCTGCCAGGCCGCCGCGTTGGCGGCGCGCCGCAATCCGGCCGTCCGTCGTGGCGAGTCGGCCATGCGGTTGCCCGAAGGATTTGCCGCCGCGCCCTCGCGCGAACCGTCGCGGCAGGCGGATGCGGCCGTGCGTCTGACCATCGCCGTGGCATTTCGCGAACGGGGCTATCTCGAGGAAGGCATCGCCGAGTGCGAGCGAGTGCTGCAGGAGGTCGAGGACGACGACCTGCGCGACGCCGCGGAGCAGATCATCTGCGAACTGTTGCTGGTGGCCGGACGCGTCCCCGACGCCCTCGCCCGTTATGAGCAGCGGCTGATCGCGCGCGCGGGTGACGCGCGACTGCTCGCGGAGAGCGGCGTGGCGCTCCATCAGGCCGGCGCGCGCGATGCAGCCGATGCGCGGTACCGGGAGGCGCTCGCCATCGATGACGAGGACGTGACGACGTGGTACAACGCGGGCGTGCTCGCCGCCGAACGTGGATTGGACGCGGCATCGGAGAGCGCGTTTGCGCGCGCCTTGACGATCGATCCGTCGTGGTCCGCACCGTTGGCCGCGCAGGAGCGGCTCGCCTTCGGCGATAGTGCACACACGCTGCCGCTTTCGCTCGCGGTCTTTCGCGAGTGGCCCGAGGCGCGGCTGCCGGAGCGTGCGCCCATGCCCGGGATGTCGGACCGGGTCGCACGCACGCCGCACCTCGCCGTCGCGCGGGTGCGACCCACGCCGATCGACGTGGCCGCTGCGCGTGCGGAGGGGACACCACGCGCCGACGGCCTGGTCGATCAATTGCGAGAGGCCGTGTTGCGCGCCGACTGGGCACACGCGGAGGCACTGCTCTCGCACACGCCGCCCGCCGCGCAGACCGGCGCGTGGCGCCTGCTGCGCGCTCGTGTGCTCGCGCACGGCGACGACGAACGCCGACTGCTCGCTCAGCGGGAGATCCGGCATCTGCTCGCCGACCATCCCCCGCTCGACGCGGCCGCGCTGCACTTCGCCGGCGACGTTGCCGCGATGGTGGGGGATACGTCCACCGCGCTCGAGGCCTGGCGGCGGGCGCTCGCCTGGGACCCCGAGCGCCCGTCGGCGCGCGTCGCGATTGCGCGCGTGCTGCTCGAGCAGGGACAGCGCACCGCGGCGATGGTCGAGGCCAGCGCTGCCGTCGCCGTTGCACCGCGCATCCGTGCCGTGGCCATGGGGGGGAGTCGCGTGCTGCACGCCACGGGTGCGGTGCCGACTGCGGTCCGCACGCTGGCCCGGTATCTCATCAGCGCGCCGGACGACCTCGATGCGCTGTGCGCACTGGGCGCGGCGCTCCTGGCCATGGGGCAACTCGACGAGGCACGCATGCTCTTCGCGCGGGCCCGCGCCGTGCGCGAGAGTGCCGACTCCGTGCGCACGCTCGGCGAGGCGATCGCCCGGGTGGAGGCGCGCCGTCTCGCATCGCATCTTCCCGATGTGTCCGACCGCCGCCCGCTCGCCGGAGCGACCGCATGAGCCTCGAAGGTCCGCTCCGGGAACTGGGGCTGCAGGAAGTGCTGCAGTTGCTCGCCTTGAGCCGCAAGAGCGGCGTGCTGCACGTGCGGCACGGTCGGCGGGCATGGCGCGGCACGATTGCCATGGAGCAGGGGAGCATCGTCTTTGCGGACGCGCGCCCGCTCGTCCCGCTGCTGCTCGAACGGCTCGTGCGCGCCGAGCGCCTCGCGGACGCCACGGCCGGCCGCGTGCTGCAGGACGAGGGGCCGCTCGTCGACCGCATCGTGCGACATGGTGGGCTCGAGCGCGAGGTGGTCGAGCAGCATGCCACCGGCGCGGTGACGAGTGCGGTCGACGAACTGTTCACCTGGCGCGATGGGGACTTCCGCTTCAGTGCCGGCGAGCGGGCCCTGGAAGACGTCGCGCGCGTGCGGCTCTCCGCCGACGGGGTGCTCATGTCGGCGGTGACGAATGCCGACCAGTGGATCGCATTGGGCGACCGGATCGCGCACGCGGGGATGATCCCCACGTTCGTCGAGGTCGAGCCGGTGCAGTTGCCGCTGCTGCACCTCGTGCCGCAGGAGTGGGAGGTACTCACGCGTGTCGACGGCGCGCGCGACCTGCGCACGCTCGCGCTCGTGCTCGATCGCGATGCCCTCGACGTTGCGCGCGTGGTGCATGGACTGATTGCCGCGGGCATGCTGGGATTGCGCGACGCGATCGTGACCGAGCGGGCCGCGCCCACGCCGCCGTCGCTCGTCGCCGTGGCGACCCCGCAGTGGGTGAGCGCCGATGTGACGCCTGCGGCGGGGCGCCCTGCAGTGCCGGATGCGGCCGACGGATTGGCGGCGCGCGCGCAGCAGGCGGCGCGCACCGGAGACTTCACGGGCGCGCGCGCG
>JALOPS010000266.1 GCA_025453745.1 Gemmatimonadaceae bacterium | reverse complement strand
CCACGGCGCCGTGGCCAGCCATCCCGCCACCACGAGCACGGCGCCGATGACGAGTCCGGTCCCCGCGCGCCGCTGATCGCCCTGGAGATACACGGCGCACAGTCGTTCCGGTGCCTCCTGCAGCATCACGCCCACCGCGCCGAGCATCCAGCCGATGTTGCCGATGACGAAGGCCTGCCCCATCGCTCCCACCCGACGCCATGAGAGCCCGAACGCCATGCCCGCGACGAGCAGCAGGGCCACCTTGATCGCATCGACCGCGAGCGACTGTGTCGCGCGATCGAGCACGCGCGGTACCATCGGTACGGCGGACAGCGCGAGGCCAAGCACGATCCCCGGAATGCCCGCTGGATTCCAGGGCATCGCCGCGCGACCGAGGCGACCGGGCTCGCGCACGATGAGCACACCGGCGACGAGTCCGAGCGGTACGCCGATGAGCATGTGCCGCGTCATGCTCGCTTCGAGCCAGTGGCGCACCGGGGCGACCAACGTGAGCGCCGCGCACACGAGCGCCACGACGCGTGCGGTCATCGTGCGCCACCGCCGCGATGCGTCACCGGCACAGCGCGCCCACGAGGTTCATCGCCCGGCGATGCGCGAGAGCGGCGCCAGCGCCGTCGCCGCTGCGATCGCGCCTTCGGCATCGTCCAGATCGAGGATCTGCACGAGGCGCCGATCGGGCGTCACCACGTGCAGCGCCGCGTTGTGCTGATAGCCGGCCGCACCATCGGCAATCACCACGACGCCAAAGGCCGCGAGCAGCGCCTCGCGCGCGGCACCTGGTTCGAGGGTGCGCACGTCCCAGAGCGCGGCGTCCACGCGTCGCTCGCGCGCGTACCGTGCGAGCATCGCTGGCGTGTCGTGCGTCGCATCGAAGGAGAGCGACAGCACGCGTACCTGATCCTCGAGCCCGCGCGCACGCACGAGCTGCTGCACCCGTTGCAGCGTTTCGCCCAAGCGGCCACACACGCCGGGGCATCGCGCGTAGAAAAACGCCACGATCGCCGCGCGCGGCACCGCACGTGTGGCACCGGCGCCGGACTCGGCGAGTGCGTCGATGACCCGATCGTCGCTCGTGCGCACCGGTGCCGAGGGCACGAGCACCGGTGCGCGCTGCACGGCGAGGCGACGCGCGCCTTCGGTGGTGACCGCCGTGAACCCGTTGGTGGCCCATGCGAGCGCACCGACGGCAAGCGCCCCGGCCGCGACGGCGCCGGCCACACCGCGCCATGCACCACCAGACGGGAGTGACACTACTTGAGCGCGGAGAGTTCGCTCTCGCCCTTCCACGGCGCCGACCGGCTCGCGGTTGCCTCGCGTTCGGCCGCCACGGTTGCCGCCGTCACGGGAGACGCCCCGTTGCCCCACTGCGATCGGATATGCGTCGCGATCGCCGCGATCTCTTCATCCGTCAGCGACTTCCACGGGGGCATCAGCCCATTGTAGCGCACGCCCTTCACCGTGATCTCCCCCTGGATGCCGTGCAAGAGGATTTGCACGAGCACGCGCTCCGATCCGGTGACCCACTCTGAAGCGGCGAGCGGGGGAAACACGCCCGCCACCCCTTGCCCCGCGGATTGATGACACGCCGCGCACTTGGTGGTGAAGAGCTGCGCGCCATTGGCCGCCCCACCACCCACCGCCGGCATCAGTGCGGTGCGCGTGCGTCCGTCGCCCAGCGTGGGGTCGGCGGTGGTGTCCATCGTGGCGATGTAGTAGCCCCCCCACAGCATCATGAACGGCACGAGGAAGAGCAGCAGTCGCGGGAGCGGCCGATCCCGTTCTTCCGGATCGTCGAACTCGCGCAGATGCGGGCGCTGCTTGAGCCGCGTCATCGCCGGGCCTCCGCGGGCAACACCGGATAGCTGCGATCGAGCGCGAGCAGGTAGGCGACGAGATCGATCGCCTCCGGCGTGGGCACGATGCGCACACCGGGCTTGGCATACGCCGGCGGCAGCGACACCACGGTCTCGCCGGGTTGCGCGGGGCCGGTGCGCTCTTCAAAGAGAAACGGATACGCCGGCATTATGGAGCCCTCGAGATACGCGCGCGGCTGATAGAGATGCCCGAGATGCCACGCCTCGCTCGGCTGACGCACGGCGATGTTGAACAGATCGGGGCCCGTGCGCATGGTGCCGAGCAGGTGCGGCTTGTCGATCACGTAGTCGGCCGGCACCGACGGGCGTCCCCAGCCGCGCGCCTGATCGGGCGCGATGCTCGGATCGCGCGGCTGCTGCGAGTGGCAATAGATGCAGCCGTTGGCGATGTAGATCTGTCGCCCGCGCAGTTGCTGCTCCGTGTACGCCTTGAGCCCCGACGGGGGCGGCACGTCTTTGAGCGTGGCGTACGGCATCACCACGAGGGCGGTGATGGCGAACGCGATGATGAAGAGCGCGCCCAGCCCGAGACGCAGCACATCGACCTGCCGTGCGCCGCTCATGCGCGCGCTCCCGCGACGGCGGTTGCGCCGCGCGGCGTGGGCGTCGGCCGCCGGAGCAGTGCCGCCCCTTCGCGCTCACGACCGCGACGGAGCAACATCATCGCCACGTGTACGGCAAAGACCAGGTGCCCGAGCGTCATCGCCGCGCCACCGAAGGAGCGCACGAGCAGGTACGGCTTGGTGATGTTGACCGAGTCCATGAATGGACGATTGGCATCGAGCATCGCCAACCCCTGCAGCCACCCGCCGATCGAAAGCCCGATGAAGTACACCGTGAAGCCGCCGATGACGAGCCAGAAGTGCCAGCGGATGAGCCGCGCGTATGGCCACTCCCAGTTGAGCACGCGCGGCAGCACGAAGTAGATCGCGCCGAACATCACCATCGAGAAGAAGCCGTAGAGTCCCAGGTGTGCGTGCGCGACGGTGAAGTGCGTGAAGTGCGTGACGGTGTTGACGCTGCGCAGCGACTCGAGCGACCCCTGCACGCTCGCCAGCGTGTACATCATGCCGCCGAGCACCACGAAGCGGAGTGTGGGCGAGTACCGGAGCGCGCCCAGATGGCCCCACGCCGTGCGATGCTGGTTGATCCCCACCGCCACGACGGGGATGATCATCATCACGCTTTGCACGATCGAGAGCGTGATCAGCCACCCCGGCACCGGGCCGCCAATGAGGTGATGCCCGCCGACCTGGCTGTAGAAGAACGCGAGCGTCCAGAAGCCGATGAGCGACAGGTTGTAGCTGTGGATCGGCTTGCCGAGCGTCTTGGGAATGAAGTAGTAGATCGCGGCGAGCCCGAGCGGCGTGAACCAGAGTCCCAGCACGTTGTGGCCGTACCACCAGTTCATCGCCGCCTGCTGCACGCCGAAGTGGAGTCCGGGGATGTTGGCCACCACCAGCAGGATCGGCAGCCACACGAGTCCGGCCGCGATGTACCAGACGGAGACGTACAGATGATCGACCTGCCGCTTGGCCAGCGTGCGCAGGAGCGACACGCCCATCAGCGTCCCACCGAGGAAGAGCGGCACGTCGAACTGCCACGGGAACTCGAGCCACTCGAGTCCCGCGCTGTGCCCCGTCAGGATGGCACCCACGCCTCCCGTGACGCCGACGAACCAGAGCACCGCGCCCACGGCCGCCGTGCGCGCCCCTTCGAGCGGCGTGCGCAAGAGCCGTGGCAACAGCCACAAGCACACGCCGAGCCCCGCGAACGAGCACCACCCGTAGCCGACCGCGTTGAGGTGCGCCGGACGAATGCGCCCGAACGTCAGCCACGCCTCCGAGACGAGCCAGTCGGGTACGTGCAGTTTGATCGAGGCGACGAGACCGAACACCGATGCAATGACCAGCCAGATCGCCGCCGACGCGATGCAGAGCAGCACCGGCAGACGGCTCGACTCGTCGAGCTCGAGTCGTCGCTCCGCCTCTTCCGGCGAGAGCAGGCTGAACTCGCCGGTGCTCCCGGTGCGGTTCATCACCGCCTGGAACTCGCCGGTGTTGCGCACGTCGGGCGCGGCAGGATCCTCGACGAGACCGATCTCCTTTGCCTCGAAGATCACGCGTCCCGCGGCTTCGCTCGAGCCGAAGAAGCCGCGCGACATCGACCAGAGGAACAGCAACAGTCCCGCGAAGCTCAGCAGGAACGTGGCGAGCAGCAGACCCGCGGCGTAGCTCATGACGCTCCAGCTTAATGCGCTGGACCGCGCGCGCGACCCTCCGCAACACTGCGGAGAGGACTCGCGGACCTAGACGGCGTCGAGCACTGGCCGCCCATGCGCCACGCGCCACGACGAGGCGGTCTGCACCGCAACGCCCGGCACACTGATCTGCGGAACGATGCGATAGTCGGAGCGCCATTCGGATGGCGAGACGCTGCACCGCACATACCCGCGGCGCGCGTTGTGCCAGCGCATGTGCGGGTTCTCCGCGCGCGTCTGCGCCGTGACGCCTGCCCATCCCTCGCTCCCGTCGCCTTCGCTCGCGATGCTCGTACCCACGAACTCCACACCCAGGCTCGGCGAGTCGGGGCGCGCCGGATCGCGACGCACTTCATTGACCCAACTCGAGTGGATGTCGCCGGTGATGGCGACCGTACGCCCGGTGGCGTGCTGCTCGATGGCGGCCATCAGCCGTCGGCGCGTCTCGGGATATCCGCCCCACTGATCCATCGATTCGCGCCGTTCGTCGCCGGCGGCGACATCGAAGGGCGCGAGCATCACCTGATTGGCCAGCACCTGCCAGCGCGCGCGATCGGTCGCCAGGCCGCCGAAGAGCCAGCGCTCCTGCGCCTCACCGAGCAGCGTGCGCGCAGGGTCGGCCCAGTCCCCGCAGGGCACGGCCTTGTTGCCGTCGCCGCACGCCTGATCGCTGCGGAACTGCCGCGTATCGAGCACCCAGAACCGCGCCAGCGCCCCCCAGTCCACCGTCCGCGTGATGGCGAGGTCGGCCCACGACCGCGCGCGCGGTACGCGGACCGGCATGTGCTCCCACCACGCCTGATACGCCGCGGCGCGGCGCGTGCGCATCTGTTCCTCGCTCTCGAACGCGTTCTCGCCGACGAGCCCGGCGTAATTGTTGTCCACTTCGTGGTCATCCCACGTCACGACCCACGGCGCCCGCTGGTGCGCGAGTTGCAGCAGGGCATCGCCCTTGTAGATCGCATAGCGATTACGGTAGTCGTCGAGCGTGCGCACTTCGCGCCCGGGGTGGGTGCGCACGCGATCGGTGATGCCGGCGTACTCGTAGATGTAGTCGCCAAGGTGCAGCACCAGATCGAGCGATTCCGCCGCCATGTGCTGGTACGCCGTGAAGTACCCGTGCTCGTAGCGCTGGCAGCTCGCAAAGGCGAATGAGAGCGGGGTCAGCGCGCCCGCACGCGGCGTGGTGCGCGTACGCCCCACCGGACTCGTCGCGTCGCCCACGCGGAAGCGATACCAGTACCACCGATCGGGCTCGAGCCCCTGCACGTCCACGTGCACGCTGTAGCCCAGTTCGGGCGCGGCGGTCGCGCGCCCCTCCTGCACCACGCGCGTGAACTGTTCATCGTCGGCGAGCTGCCACGAGACCACGGTGCGCAGTCCGTCCATGCCGCCCTCCGGGTCGAGCGGACGTGGCGCAAGGCGCGTCCAGAGCACGACCCCGGTTGCCGTCGGGTCGCCACTCGCCACACCGAGGGTGAACGGATCGTCGGCGAGTCGGGGATGCCACGTGAGGCGCCAGAGCGTTGGTGTGCCCGAGGCGAGGACCGCGTACCGCGAGAGATCAGTGAGGAAGGGACGTCGAAGCATGGCGCGACCGTTCAAGGGGTCAGAGTCCTTGAAATCCGTTCAAGGGGTTCGTTCAAGGGGTCAGAGTCCTTGA
>JALOPS010000265.1 GCA_025453745.1 Gemmatimonadaceae bacterium | reverse complement strand
GGCCCGCGACAATGCGGGGCGGCGCGACGATGAGAGCAGGAGGACCGGCTGCGACAGAGTTTAGAGAAAAAGTGCGTCAGAAATTAGAGAACTCACACGGTGCCCGCGCTCTTCGACACACCCGTGGTGACGCGCATCGACTACCATCCGCGCTGGAACCTGCCCGTGCGCACCACGTCTCCGACAGGCGTGGTATCGAACCGGGAGCATGATGCATCGCTCCCGCTCCTGACGGCGGTGTGGCCCGGCACCGATCCGGCCCGGCGCACGCTCTTCCGCTACTGCACCGGGTCGGACTGCCCAATGGGGCTGCTGCGCTACGTCGCGCGGCCTGCAACGGCGGCACCCGACCCCCCGCCGCCGGGTGATCCCGACCCGCCGCCACCCCCGCCTCCTGACTGCCCACCGCCGCAGATCATCTGCGAGCAACCCGTGCGTGGGCGGGCGAGTGCGCAGAGTGGCGAGACGATCCTGCAGCAGTTCGGCTACGACGCCATTGGCAATCTCCGGTGGTCGCAGAGTGCCACTGGAAAGGAGCAGCGCTTCGGGCGCGACTGGCTCGGACGGGCGACATCCGACAGTGTCCTGGTCACCGACGGTGGCACCGGGACCACATGGCGGGTGACATCATCGACCTACGACGGCGGGGACCGTGTCACGGAGGCGCGGACCGCTGCGGCGCAGGTCGAGGGCGGCACGCAGACGTTGCACGTGGTAACTGACTACGATCAGGAGGATCAACCAACCCGGGTCCGGCGATGGGACGCCGCGAACGCCGCCGGGGTGGGAGAAGTGGTCGACAGCATGGCCTACGATGTCATCGGCCGGCTCGTGCGACGGCGAGTGCCCGGCTACGGCTCGGCATTCGAGTCGATGGCGTACGACGCCGCGGACAATGTCATTCGGAAGCTGACGCGTCGTGGCCACGCGATCACCATGACCTACGACCCGCTCAACCGACTGGAAACTCGGGTCACCGATCCGGTGACGTACGAGGCACGGGTCGATCTTGGGCTGTCACGCTACCACCAGTCGGGTCTGGTGGGTCCCTACCCGAGCCCACAGTGGCCGTTGGGGTCGAATTCGCCCACGACCATCGACGGCGACACGGCCAGGTTCACCTACGACCCGCGCACCGGCGAGCTCGCGACAGCCAACAACCGGGATGCGCGCATCACGCGGATCTATTGGGACAACGGCCTCCTGCGACGCGAGGAGCAGCGGATCCGTACGATCGAGGGGCAGGATTTCGACACGCACGTCTTCACGGTGGAGTCGCGGTATAACGAGGACGGTCGCCGGACTGCCGTGACCACGCCGGCAGGCGTGTATCGTTACACGTACGATGGCCTCACGGGCGACCTCCGCGTGCTCGTTGGCGCGCTCAACGACTGGGTATCGGTGGACTACGATGGATTCGGGCGGCCGGCAGGGCTTGGATTGCCGGGCGGTGTGCGCCGCACGTTCGAGTACACGCTGGACAGCGAGCTCGCGCGCGACGTCCTGCGTGTGCCGACGACGGCGGCGCGCCCGCTGCCGAGTGTGGGCGGCGTGGTGCGGGACGCCCGGCTGACCTACACGATCGACGGCAAGCTCGCCGCCGTGCGTGGTGCCGGCGCCGTGCAGGACACGCTCCTCGTGGGGTACACACCGATGGGGCATCTGCGCACGAGTCGCTATCGGGGCCGCGACATGAACGACTTCGGCAACGTGGTCCTCAACGCCTCGAACGACTTCACGCTGTTCGACGCGCTCGGCAATCAGGTCGTCGGCAGCGACAGCACGCGGCGTGAGGTTGCAGGTGGCATGCAGGCGAGTGCGCAGCCGAAGCAGTGGGTGTATGTCGGTGACGGAACCGGCCGTCTGACGATGTCCCGCGTGGGCGAAGAGCGGACGGACCATCACTACGACGCCGCAGGCAACATCATCGCGTCGATCAGGCAGGAACAGGCCGTCGGCTCCGGGCGGCCGCCGGTCGGCGGGAAGGATCGGGTGATGTTCTACGACGCGGCCGATCGCCTGCGTGTGGTCGAGACGCGGGAGGCTGCGCCGCCACCCGAGCTGTTCGAGGGAGGCAAGTTCCTGTTCCGGTCGGACGAGTACCGGTACGATGCGCTCGGGCGGCGCGTGCTGGTGCAGTCGCGGCGCGAGGCCGGATGGCGTTCGTTCTATGTGCCCGAGGCGCGGCGCGCCTTCGTGCGGCGGACCGTCTGGGACGGGGCGCGCGAGGTGTACGAGATCCAGGTGCCGCACGAGAGCGGCACACGCGAAGTGAATGGCCAGCTGCCGGAGCTGCCGGTACTCACTACCAGCGACTACAACCCGGGCACGCCGATCGACCTGAATCCGCATTTCGGCCAGGTGGGCTACGGGTACCTCGACGGGATCGATCAGCCGGTGACGGTGGAGCGCTTCAGCTACGCCGACCGCGGGATCGAGTTCAACCCGTACCAGATACGCTCCCTGTGGCGCGCGCCGGCCTTCACGATCTTCCCGAGCTGGAATGCGCAGGGGCGTGCCGACCTCGGCACCACGATCGATGGGGGGCGGCAGTTCTGCACCTCGATCACGGGCGAGTTCAGGTGCACCATGGCGCTGGAGTGGGCTGGCTACTGGACCCCGTACGCCGCAGGGTTTCAGCCACTGAACGGTTGGTTCGGCTCGCTGCTTGAGGACAAGCGGGATCCCAGCGGGCTCCTCTACCGGCGGAACCGCTTTGTCGATCCGGTCTCGGGGCGGTTCACGCAGGAGGATCCGATCGGGTTGGCGGGGGGGCTGAACCTGTACGGGTTCGCGAAGGGGGATCCGGTCAACTACAGCGATCCGTTCGGACTGAGCGACTGTCCTCGAGGAGCTGACCAAGCAAAGTGTTTCGCTGAGACACTTGGTAGGATGCTCACTCCATGGAAGGGGCCGCTCGAATATTTCGGAGCTTTTGCCACCTTACCAGTTGCGGGCGGTATGGGAATGGGAGGCCGTGGCGCGACATCCCTCGGCATGGCGATGGGCCGATCTTCCGCAACTTCAACCGCGCACGCTCGTGCTCTCGGCGCCGCAGGGGAAGCCGCTTCTGGAATCACGAAGAGTTACCAAAGAATCGAATCTCCAACCCGTACTGCCGCTTATCGTGTCCCAGACGGGCTTACCGCAACTACCTTGAGCGAAGTGAAGAATGTGGCCAAGCTTTCACTCACAAATCAATTGCGTGACTTCTCTATTTTCGCTCAAACGAACAACCTTGCCTTCGAACTATGGGTGCGGCCGAGCACGCAGTTGAGCGGCCCGCTTCAGCAATTCATCAAGGACCAATCGATCATGGTGAGGCTTCTCCCGTGACCAAGCGCAAGGCAAAGAGTGCTGCAGATTTTCTTGCGGAACTCAGCGCCGACAAGGGGTATTCGACCGAGCAGAATGCTCGGCAGGAAGAGCGCATTCGTCGTGAGCAGTATCTCCGTGCACTCACACGGCCGCTGCTAGATGAGCTTTCTGCAGCAGGCTTTCCCGTCGACTCGCTTGACAGTCTGGTGCCGCGGCACGCACCGCTACCTGCGTCAATCACCGGCTTGCTGCTACGACATCTCCCGATTATCGATGAAGTGGCTATTCAGACTCAACTGGTGCGGGCGCTTGGGGTTTCGGCCACACCGCTACCAGCCGAACCCCTAGTTAGAGTTTTCCGAGAGACTCACTCGGACGCTCTCCGTTACGCTATTGCCAACACACTGGCGTGCACGGAAGTCCGAGACGTAGGAGCTTGGCTGCTCTCTGCCGTACGCAACCGCGAGTACCGCACTGCACGCCAAATGCTCGTGCTTGCATTGGCGCGACGCGTTCAGCCGTCTCAAGCAAATCCCATTCTGCTCGAACTGCTCGACGAAATGCCCGGCCACGTCGCGCTGGCCCTCGCGGAGAGTGGCGGTGTGGCGGAGCTGTCGGCTTTGGAGCATCGGTACACTTCCACCGCGGGCTGGGAAAAGAAGGAAATTGGCAAAGCGATAAGCGTGATCCGACGTCGCGCCCAAGAGCAGTGACGTGTGCATGTCGATCAGCGCTCAGTCGATAGCCTCTTGCTTTACGTCCGCGACTCGTCACGGTGCTCAGGCTGAGCGTCCGCGGGGAGTGTTCTGATTTCTGTGTGTGAGGCGTTACCCTGCGGACCACGGAGGTCCCGATGCCTCGTACTCGGAAGTCCCCAGCCTCTGCCATGCCAGCCGCCCCGGCGCTCGACTCGGCGGCCCTCGATGCATTGCTCGGCGGGCGGCAGAGCGCCGCCGAGCTCGACGAGCTCTTCCGGCAGATGAAGCGGGCGTTGATGGAGCGCGTCCTGGCCGGCGAGCTCACGGCCCATCTCGGCTATGCCCCCGGGGACGCCAAGCCGACCGACCAGCCCAACCACCGCAACGGCTCGACGCCCGAAACCGTCCTGGCCGAAGATGGCCCGGTCCCCGTCGCCATCCCGCGCGACCGCGCCGGCACCTTCGAGCCCCAACTCATCCCCAAGCACGCCCGGCGCCTGCCGCGCTTCGACCAGCACGTCCTCGCGCTCGACGCCCGTGGTCTGAGCGTGCGCGAGATCCAGCGGCACCTCGAGGAGCTGTACCAGGTGGAAGTCGCCGCCAGCGTGATCAGCGCCGTCACCGACGAAGTGCTGGCCGAAGTCAGCGCGTGGCAGCAACGGCCGTTGGAGCGCGTCTATCCGCTGCTCCTGCTCGATGCCCTCCGGGTCAAGCTCCGCGGTGACGACGGCGTCGTGCGCAACACGGCCGTCTCCCTCGCGCTCGGCGTCACCGCCGCCGGCACGAAAGACGTGCTCGGCCTCTGGGTCGATGCGAGCGAGAGTGCTACCTTCTGGCATCGCGTGCTCAGCGAGTTGCAGACGTGGGGCGTTGCCGATGTCCTCATCGCGCTCGTCGACGGACTCACCGGCTTCCCGGCCGCGATCACGGCCGTCGTCCCGCGCGCCCAGGTGCACCCGTGCGTCGTGCACCTCGTGCGCCGGAGGCTCGCCTTCGTGAGTTACACGGATCGCACGCGCGTCGCGGCCGCCTTGCGACGCGTCTATCAGGGTGCTGAAAAGCCCGGCGAGCTCGGCACTGATCCTGCAGCCCGGTCGGTGACCGCTTCGGGAGCTTGTCGATGCGTGGAGACCTGCCGATCCAGCCGCAGATGTTCGCAACCGTCGTCCTCGAGGATCGCGTGCCGGCAGACCACCCGTTGCGGGCCATGCGGGCCCTCGTCGACCCGATCCTGCGCGAGTTGTCGCCGCGGTTCGAGGCGATGTACAGCGACGTCGGACGCCCCTCGGTGCCGCCCGAGTGTCTCCTCCGCGCCATGCTGTTGCAGGTGTTCTACACGATCCGCTCCGAGCGCCAGCTCGTGGAGCAGCTCGAGTACAACCTGCTCTTTCGGTGGTTTGTCGGCCTCGACCTCGAGGCGCCGGCATGGCACGCGACCACATTCACCAAGAATCGGCAGCGCCTGCTCGACGGCGACCTCGCGCGGGCGTTCCTCGGGGCCGTCGTGGCGCGCGCTGATGTCCAGGCGCTGCTCTCGCGCGAGCACTTCACCGTCGACGGCACGCTGCTCGAGGCGTTCGCGAGCCACAAGAGCGTCCGTCCGAAGGACACGGACGACGACTCGCCGGTCGATCCCGGCAACGACGGCGTGACGTGGCAGGGCGAGCGCCGCTCGAATGCGACGCACTAGTCGGTCACCGATCCCGACGCCCGGCTCGCGCGGAAGTCGCACAACACCGCCGCCATTCTCGGCTACCAGGCCACCGTGCTGGTGGAGAACCGGCACGGCTTGATCGTCGACGCGGTGGTGGG
>JALOPS010000264.1 GCA_025453745.1 Gemmatimonadaceae bacterium | reverse complement strand
CTTCTCGCGGCACGCGGTCCGTACCTCGAGGTGGCTCGGTTTTTCTCCCGCTCCCTTCGGCTGACTCCAGCGGCCTGTCAGCCGACCCACCCGGGATCGATCTCCCGATGGGCAACCCGAGTTCGGCGTCCCTCTCTCGAGCCGCGCTCCCTGTCGAACGACCGCTCGACCGAGGCGCACAGGGATAGTGCAACAGACGCGTCACGCCCACAACAGGAAGGCACCCGACAAACGCGTCCCGAAAGGCACGAACACACCCCGGCGTGTCACGATGCTGTGCCGCCAATGCCGACGCACCGGGCACTGGACGCGCGTGTCCTACTTTTCGCGGCCAGCGCGCTCGCAATGAGTTCGACGCCAAGCTCGGCGGTGACGTTGTGGCGATCGAGCGTGGGATTGAGCTCCACGAAGTCCATGGAGACGATGCGATTGGTATCGGCGAGCATCTCCATGGCGAGATGCGCTTCGCGATAGGTGGCCCCCCCGCGCACCGGCGTCCCGACCCCCGGCGCGTCGCTCGGATCCACCCAATCGGCGTCGCACGAGACATGCAGACCACCCGTGCCCGCGCTCGCCCGCGCGATGGCCTCGTGCATGACCGCATCGAGCCCACGCTCATCGATGTCGCGCATGGTGAAGGCGGCGATGCCCAGGCGGCGGATCGCATCGCGCTCCGGCGGATCGAGGTCGCGCAGCCCCACCATCGCGACATGCTCGGGCAGCACAGCCGGCCGGCGGCTCGAGAGCCCCGAGAACGCGGGATCGCCAAGCCCGAGCAGATGCGCGACGGGCATGCCGTGTACGTTGCCGGTCGAGCTCGTCTCGGGCGTGTTGAGATCGCCGTGCGCATCGAGCCAGATCAGCCCGAGCCGCTGCTCTCGCTCGGCGAGTGCGGTGGCCGCCCCCGCCACCGATCCGGCGGCGAGCGAATGATCACCACCAAGCGCCAACGGAATGCCCCCTGCGCGCACCGTGTCGGCCGTCTGCTCCGCGAGCGCGCGACAGACCTGCGTGATCGCATCGAGTTCGCCGCGCTCTTCGGGCGACTCGGTCATGGTCTCGCGTTGCGGCACCGCGACGTTGCCGACGTCGTGCACGTTGTAGCCAAGCGCGCGCAGCGCATCCGCGATGCCGGCGATGCGCAGCGCGGAGGGACCCATGTCGACGCCGCGACGACTCGCGCCGAGATCGAGGGGCACGCCGATGAGGCGAAGAATTCGAAACATCCCGGGAAGCTACTGTCCGGTCGCCGCGCACGCGGTCACGACGTGTCCCCCACCACGCGCCCCGAAGCCGCGTGCACGCTCGGAGGCTATGGCGACGGCGACACGAGCGGATCGAGTCCCAATCGCGCAACAATGCGACGACCCGCGGCGTCCGTCAGGAGTTGCAACAGCGCCGATGCGCCCGCCGAGTCGCGCGCAGCAATCGGAATCGCGGCCGCATATGCAATGGGCTCACCGATGATGGTGACGGAATCCGTCAGCGTACGCCCCGGCACGCGCACGCGCGCCGCCCGATAGCTCAGCGACTCCGCGGGCGTACCCAGATCGATCGCCGCTGGTAGTCGCACGTACGCGAGTCCTGCCTGTCGCGCGAGGTTCTCGTACGTCCAGATGATGTCGAGCCCACCGGCCTCGAGCAGCGCGACCTGATCGGCCTCACGCGGCCGCACGAACTTGGCCGGTGCCGCCTCGAGGAGTCGCGCCGCGAGCGACGGATCACCGGCGGCACGCGCGGCCAACTGAAAAACAAGCAGCGTGCGATAGCCACTCGGATCGGTCGCGGGATCGGCCCGCCCAATGCGCAGTGTGCGCCGCGTGAGCCAGTCCCGCCACGTCGCAGTGGTGATCGAGTCCGCGAAGGACGCATCGCGGCGCCACGCGGGCACGATGCGGTTGGTCGCGAAGAGCGTGTAGTGATGCACGTGTGTGCCGCCGGGCGGCATCAGCAGCGTGGGAAAGAGCCGCCAGTCCGCCAGCACGAGCAGATCGGGCACCTGCGCGAGCTCGGTGACGCGCCGGACGAGCTCCAGACTGGCCTGCGACTCGATCTGTACGGCGCGCCCCGTCGCCGCCGTGAACGAGTCGGCCACCGCGCGCAGCGGTACCGCGATGCTCGCGGCGACATATACCGTCAGCGGGGCCGCCTCCGACCCGCGTTGGCAGCCAATACCCGAGAGCAGGAGGGCGCCGAGCGCCAAGCGGAGTGCCGCGTGCATCGGGACAGGATAGCTTGCCGCCACGCGCCGATGGGGTCGTTCCCGTCGGGCACTCTTCCCCACCCCCTGGCGATGTCCCCATCCAGTGCCGCGCCCCTCGTGGGCGTGATCATGGGCAGTACCAGCGACTACGAGACGCTCGGCGCGGCATGTACCCTGCTCGAGGAGCTCGAGGTGCCCTATGAGGCGCGCGTGGTGTCGGCCCATCGCACGCCGGAGTGGATGGTGGAGTACGCGACGAGCGCGGACGCGCGTGGCCTCCGCGTGATCATCGCCGGCGCCGGCGGCGCCGCGCATCTGCCGGGCATGGTGGCGTCGATGACGCAGCTCCCGGTGCTTGGCGTCCCGGTGTCGGCCACGCTGCTCAACGGCATCGATGCGCTGCTGTCGATCGTGCAGATGCCCGCCGGCGTGCCCGTGGGCACGCTCGCCATTGGTACCCCGGGGGCGCAGAACGCCGCGCTGCTCGCCGCACAGATCCTCGCGCTCACCGACCCGTCGCTGCGCGCGCGTCTCGACGCCCGTCGCCGCGCACGCGCGGACACGGTGCGCGCCGCGTCACTGCCGTAGCGCATGGCCGCGATCCTCCCCGGCGCCACGCTGGGCATTCTGGGCGGTGGGCAACTCGGACGCATGACGGGTATGGCCGCGCGCACGCTCGGGTACGATGTGCACGTGCTCGACCCCGATCCGCACTGCTCCGCGCGGGCGATTGCGTCGCACGTGATCACGGCGCGATTCGACGATGTCGCGGCCGCGGGTGCGCTGGCGCACGCCGCAGACGTGGTTACGCTCGAGATCGAGCAGATCGCCGTGAGCGCGCTGCAAGCGGCGGCATCGGCGGCCCCGCTGCGCCCGGGTGCGGCGCCGATCTACATCATTCAGGATCGCATCCGCCAGAAGGAGTGGCTCGCGGCCAACGGCTTTCCGGTCGGCCCCTTTCGCGCGGTGCAGGATGAGCGGGAACTCAAGCGCGCCATTCACGATCTCGGTCGCTGTGTCGCCAAGTCTGCGCAAGGTGGCTACGACGGGCGTGGGCAGGTGCGGCTGAGCCAGTCGAGCGAGGCGGCGGCGGCGTGGCGTGCCCTGGGCGCGCGTTCGTGCATCGTGGAAGGGTGGCTCGATCTCGCCCTCGAACTTTCGGTGTTCGTGGCGCGTCGGCCGAACGGCGACCTGGTGAGCTATGCGCCGTCGCGCAATCACCATACGCGTGGCGTCCTTACGTGGAGCGTGACGCCGGCCGTCGTGCAGCCGAGTATCGAGGCGGAAGCGCGCGCGATCGCGACCGGCATCGCGGAGACGTTTGCGCTCGAAGGCGTGCTGGCCGTCGAGCTGTTCGTGACGACGGATGGCCGTCTGCTGGTCAATGAGCTCGCGCCGCGCCCACACAACACCTATCACCACAGCGAACGCGCGCACGCCACGAGCCAGTTCGAGCAGCTCGTGCGCGCCGCGTGTGACCTGCCGCTGGGTGACCCGTCGCTCGTGGCGTCGGGTGCCATCGTCAATCTGCTGGGCGATGCCTGGCTGCACGACACACCACCCGACATGAGCGCGGCGCTCGCCGTGCCCGGTGCGCGTGTGCACCTCTACGGCAAGCGGGACGCGCGCGCGGGCCGGAAGATGGGGCACATCTCCGCCGTGGGCGCGACACCACAGGACGCGCTCGATCGCGCGGTGCAGAGTTATCAGCGGTTCTCGGCGGCCAACGCCGCGGCCTTCGGGCTCAGCGGCGCGGCACCGCGCGTGACGCTGCCCTGACGGTTCACCCACGGCGGTTGTCCTTGCACGCTCGCTCTTAGACGTTCGTCCCTCGGCCCTCACGCCCGTTCACGCCATGATGTCGTTTCGCAGCTACGAGTTCTACGAACTGCTCAAGATCCTCGGGATCATCTTCGTGTTCACCGCGCTCGGCGGGGTGGCGATTCATGCCGCAAACGGTGGCACGAAGCAGACCAGTCGCACGCGCCTGCTCACGATCGCGGTGCACGGCATCGGGTCGTTGCTCATCCTCACCGGTGGCTTCGGCATGCTGGCGCGCCGCGGCTATTTCGCGAACGGCGGCGGCCTCGCGGCGCTGCCCACCTTCATCTGGATCAAGCTGGTGTGCTGGGTCGTGCTCTCGGCGGTGATCTTCACGCCGTATCGCAAGCCTGCGGCGGCGCGTTGGCTGTTCATCGGTCTGCCCTTTGTCGCCGTGGTGGCGGTGTACATGGCGCTCGCCAAGCCCTTTGCGTGATCGCGGTCACGCACATCGGGGTTGACAAAACGCCCTGACGATCCGACACTAGGTGCAGAGCGCGGCGATTTCCCCGATTTGACGGGTCGCGCTCGGGGCCACACGGCCCTCGTCGCTGCGGCGATACCCGTCTAAGTCGTTGGGCGCACGGCCCGCGACGATGCAATCGGCGCGGGCCGTGTTGCGTTGCGGCCCGTGGGCACGTCTGCAGCATGGCGCGCGCGCGATCGCGCGCCGACAACCGAAGCCGTGGTGTTTTGCCGCCTATTGCCGCCACGTTAAACAAGGTGCTAAAACGCGTATGCGCCCGGCGGCCTGTCCCCGGGCGCATTGCTGTTCCGGCGGCGTCCGCTACGACGGACGCCCGAAAGGTCGGGTGCCCCCGTCGTGGTTCCCCATCGCAATGCGCATTGCGAGTGAACCCGGAGGCCATCGATGACCATCCCGACCGCTGCACCCCTCTCGCCCGACACGCTGGCCCTGCACGCCGGGCAGGAGCGCCCCGACCCCGCCACTGGCGCGCGTGCCGTGCCGATCTACGCGACCACGTCGTACGTGTTCGACTCGCCGTCGCACGCGGCCGACCTCTTCGGCCTGCGGCAGTTCGGCAACATCTACACGCGCATCATGAATCCGACCACCGACGTGTTCGAACGTCGGGTCGCTGCGCTCGAGGGCGGCGTGGCGGCT
Source organism: Gemmatimonadaceae bacterium (assembly GCA_025453745.1). Taxonomy (GTDB): domain Bacteria; phylum Gemmatimonadota; class Gemmatimonadetes; order Gemmatimonadales; family Gemmatimonadaceae; genus JALOPS01. The sequence continues at coordinate 1,022 of JALOPS010000264.1, read as the reverse complement.
GTCGCCACCGCGTCGGGACAGGCCGCGCAGACGCTCGCCATCCTCACGTTGGCGCAGGCGGGGCAAACGATCGTCGCCTCCAAGAGGCTCTACGGCGGCACCGTGGCGCTCCTCGCGCACACGTTGCCACGCCTGGGCATCACCACGCGCTTCGTCGACATCCACGACCATGCCGCCGTCGCGGCTGCGATCGATGACACGACGCGACTCGTGTATGTGGAGACGGTGGGCAATCCCGCACTCGATGTGCCGGATCTGCGCGCGCTGGCTGATCTCGCGCATGCGCGCGGGCTCCCGCTGGTGGTCGACAACACATTTGCCACGCCCCTCCTCTGCCAACCGATCGCGCAGGGCGCAGATATCGTCCTGCACTCCGCGACCAAGTGGATCGGCGGTCACGGGACAGCCATCGGCGGTGTGGTCGTCGACGGCGGGCGATTCGACTGGACCAGCGCGCCGCGCTTCCGCGCCGCCTTCGCGGAGCCCGAGCCGGCGTATCACGGGCTCGTCTTCGGTGAGGCGTTCAAGGACATCGGCGGGGCAAACATCGCCTTCGCGGTGCGGCTGCGCACACTCTTCCTGCGCGATATCGGTGCGGCGCTGTCGCCCTTCAACGCGTTCCTCCTGTTGCAGGGGCTCGAGACGCTCCCACTGCGCATTCGCGCGCACAGCGCCAACGCGCTCGCCGTGGCACAGCATCTCGCCCAGCATCCCGACGTGGCGTGGGTCAGCTACCCGGGGCTCGCGTCGCATCCGTCGCACCAGGTCGCCACCCGCACGCTCACCGGCGGCTATGGCGGCGTCCTGACATTCGGCGTTCGCGGCGGCGAAACCGTGGCGCGTGCGGTCATCGGCGAGCTCTCGCTTTTCTCGCTGCTGGCGAACGTGGGCGATGCCAAGAGCCTGGTGATTCATCCGTGGAGCACGACGCACGAGCAGCTCACGGAGGACGAGCGCCGTGCGGCCGGTGTGACACCGGAGCTGATCCGCCTCTCCGTCGGCCTCGAGAGCGAGCGTGATCT
>JALOPS010000263.1 GCA_025453745.1 Gemmatimonadaceae bacterium | reverse complement strand
CGATGTGCAGGTCGTGCGCGGACGCGTGATCACGCCCGATCTCACGCGGGGCACGGCCGATGTGTTGCACGACTCCACGGGGATGCGCCCACTGGCGGGGCAGTGGGTGGTGCTGCACCGCCTGATCGGTGCAGGGGGTGGGGCGGTCGATTCGGTGCGCACGAGCGCGGATGGCGGATACGTGCTGCGCATTGCGCGCTCGGCCGCCGATTCTGCGCGCTATGTCGCATCATCGGAATACGGCGGCATCGTGTACTTCACCCCACCACTGCACGCCGGCGACCTGCACGAGGGCGATGCGGATCTGTCGGTGTTCGATACCACGAGCGTGCCCTTTCCGCTGAACGTACGGGGGCGGCATGTGATCGTCCGTCGGGCCGACTCGACGGGGCATCGCACCGTCATCGAGGTCTTCGAGCTCTCGAATGACAGCGCGCGCACGTTGATCGCCCGTGAGGGACGGGACGCGTCGGCGACGTTCACGACGCGCGTCCCCACTGCGGCGCGTGACGTGCGCGCGGGCGGTGGAGACATCTCTGCCGATGCCGTGCGTGTGCAAGGCGCCGCCGTCGGCGTGATCGCGCCCTTTGCGCCGGGCATCAAGCAGCTCTCGTTTTCCTATGTCGTGCCGGCGACGGAGCCTGCGCTCGAGCTCTCTGTCGACGGTGCGACGAGCGTGCTCGAGGTACTGCTCGAGGACTCCACCGCCGCCGCAAGCGGTGCGCGATTGCGCCCGGTGGCGGCGGTGACGGTGGAAGGCCAGCGCTTTGCGCGTGCGCTCGCGCAGGACGTCCCCGCCGGCGAGCGCGTCCGGGTCGTGCTCCCCACGACGCGCGCATCCGCCATTCCGCTCAACGGCATCGCGCTCGTCGTGGCCGGCGGTGCGTTCGCGCTGCTCTGGATGATGCGCTCGGCGGCGCGTCGGCGGCCGGCCAGCGCCTTCGGAGTGCGCGAACTCGCCGGTGCCGATCTGCCAAGCGCGGCCGACGATGTCGCGCGCGAGATCGCCGCCCTCGATGCGCACTTCGCTACACTCGAGACGCCGAGCGAGGCGGTGCGTGCGGCCTATGCGCAGCGGCGACGTGAACTCAAGGACGCGCTCGCGCGCGCGACGTCCGCGTAGCCACGGGACGTCGCGCCGGTCGCGCGAGCGATCCGCGCCGCGCTTGCGCGATCGCCCATCTTCGAGCGCATGCCCATCACCGCGTCCGCCGCGACGGTGCTCCACGCGCAGGACTACCTGGAGAGCTCGCGCATCTACCGCCTCCTCCTGCGTGATGCTGGCATGGTGTCGGTGGTGGCCCGGGGGGTGCGGCGCGCCGGGCGCACGGCCACCTCACCGCCCGATCTCTTCGCCACGGGAGTCGCCCAGGTGGATCTCAAGCCCGGGCGTGACCTGCACGCGCTTCGCGACTTCGAGGCCACGAGCCCACGGCTCGGGCTTGGGCGTGACCTGCCGCGCTTTCTCGCGGCGGGCGCGCTCGCCGAGGTGGCGCTGCGCTTCGTGGCCGATGAAGCCTCACCGAGCGCCTATGATGCGGTGGTCGATGGCCTCGATGCGCTGGCGGTTGTGCCGGCGGAGCAGGCCGATGGTGCGGCCCTGGGGGCACTCTGGGCACTCGTCCAGGCGCTGGGCTTCGCGCCGACGCTGGACCGCTGCGCGAGCTGTGGGCGGCCTGTGGCCGACGAACCGGGTGACACGCTGCTGTTCCACCATCGCTCGGGCGGCGTGCTCTGCGCCGCATGTGCGGTCGAGTGGGTACACCCCGAGGCGGGGCGCGCAGTGGGCGGCCGCCGGCTCCCGCGCCCGGCGCTGGCGCAGATCGGCGAGTGGATGGCAGCGGGCGGGGAGCGGGGCGCTCCGTCGGCGCTCGATACGGGGGCGTGTCGAGCCCATCAGCGGCTCCTGCGCGAGTTCCTCGCCGAGCACCTGTCGGAGCGTCGTCCGCTGCGGGCGTATGGGGCGTGGGAGTCTGGCGGTGTGTGAGTGCTCGTGCGCTGGCTCACCTGCATTGCTGCGTTGGAGCGACAGGTGCGCCTGGGGCAGCCGTGTGTGTCCTCGCTCGCGACCTTTAGACCTATAAGTACCAATTTGACATATACTTACGGCCAGTTATTTCATGTGATGTGGAACGTTGGGTTCGTCCCCGGTGTGACCATTGCCGGGCTCGACGGTCGAGTAGATGTGTGATGCAGCACACCGGATCGACCGCCCTTTTTGCTTGACACGAACCGTCGGCTGATCTATCGTGTCATCACAGGCAGGAATCCACCCACCAACCGGAGAAGCGCAGAGCACTTACTTCGTCAGACGGAGACGTACCATGATACGACGCTGGGCAGCACTGGGTCTGGTGCTCGCTCTCGGCGCGATCATGCCGAAGGCCGCGGAGGGGCAGCAGCCTCGCCGCTCCGGAGGAACGCTCGGACAGAACTACCCGAATCCGTTCAATCCGGAAACCCGCATCCCGTTCTCGGTGGGCGACGCCCCCGAGTGCACGGATGCCGGTAGGAGTTATCGGGTCAGCGTGCAGGTCTTCAACGTCCTCGCACAACCGATCGCGACGCCGGTGCTCCAAGGTGGAGCAGCGGGTGTGGCTGGAGGTCAACCGCTCGAGAACGTGTCCCTGCCATGCGGTGCGTTCATCGCATACTGGGACGGCAAGGATCGGAACGGTCGGGAAGTCGCATCGGGTGTCTATCTCAGCGTGCTCGAGATCGACGGCCGACGATCCGTCCGGAAAATGTTCGTCGCCAAGTAGGCTCACGATGTGGGCCTGATGGGCTACACCAGGCCAAGCGGCGCGCCGGACACCTGGTGTCCGGCGCGCCGTCTGTTTTCACCACCCGCCCGAGCGCAACTTCGGCAGCGCATATGCCGTCGTGACAGCGCCGCCGCGCCACACAACGCGGTCCGTGCCGCCGTCCTGCCGCCCTGGCGCAGCCCGCACGGCATCACCGTTGCCCGCTCTCAGAGCGTCCGCATGATCGCTCGACCACTACGCCCCAACCGATGATCAACGCCGACCGCCTTACCGTGAAGAGCGCCGACGCGCTCAACGATGCCGTCGCGCGCGCGCGCGCCGCCGGCAACCCGGTCGTCTACGACACCCATCTGCTCCTTGCCCTGCTCGCGCAGGACGAGGGGATCGTCGTCCCCGTGCTGCAGAAGGTCGGGGCCAATGTCGATGCGATCCGGCAGCAGGCCGAGCGCGACGCCGGCCGCTACGCGCGACAGAGCGACGCGCAGCCGACGATCGGCCGGGAGCTCAATGCCGTCGCCGCCGCTGCGGAGAAGGAAGCGCGCGCCCTGGGCGACGAGTACGTCTCCACCGAGCATTTCCTGGTCGCGCTCGCCGACCAGAAGGGGACCGACAGCTACGCGGCGCTCGCCGCGCAGGGGCTCTCGCGCGCCAAGCTGCTCGAGGCGCTGCAGGCCGTGCGCGGCACGCATCGCGTGACCGATCAGACGCCCGAGAACCAGTACCAGGCGCTGCAGAAGTTCACGCGCGACCTCACCGACGCCGCGCGACAGGGCAAGCTCGATCCCGTCATCGGTCGCGACGAGGAAATCCGTCGCGTCGTGCAGGTCCTCTCGCGCCGCACCAAGAACAACCCGGTGCTCATCGGCGAGCCCGGCGTCGGCAAGACGGCCATCGTCGAAGGGCTCGCGCAGCGCATCGTCAACGGCGACGTGCCCGAAGGGCTGCGCAACAAGCGGCTCCTCGCGCTAGATCTCGGCGCCATGATCGCCGGTGCCAAGTTCCGCGGCGAGTTCGAGGAGCGGCTCAAGGCCGTACTCAAGGAGCTCACCGACGGCGAAGGGAAGTTCGTCGTGTTCATCGACGAGCTGCACACCCTCGTCGGCGCGGGCAAGGCCGAAGGCTCCATGGACGCGGGCAACATGCTCAAGCCCGCACTCGCGCGCGGTGAGCTGCGCGTCGTCGGGGCCACGACACTCGACGAGTACCGCCAGCACGTCGAGAAGGACCCCGCGCTCGAGCGGCGCTTCCAGCCCGTCTTCGTCGGCGAGCCGACGGTGGAGAGCACCATCGCGATCCTGCGCGGCCTCAAGGCGCGCTACGAGTCGCACCATGGCGTGCGCATCACCGACGGCGCCGTCGTTGCGGCGGCCACGTTGTCGAACCGCTACATCGGCGATCGCTTCCTCCCCGACAAGGCGATCGACCTGATCGACGAATCGGCGTCGCGGTTGCGCATCGAGATCGACTCGGTGCCGCAGGCGATCGATGAAGTCGAGCGCCGCATCGTGCAGCTCGAGATCGAGCGCCAGGCCATGCAGAAGGAGACCGACGCCGCGTCGATCGAACGCCGCGGCGCGCTCGAGCGCGAGCTGGGTGAGCTCAAGGAGAAGGCCACGGGCATGCGCGCGCAGTGGCAGCGCGAGAAGGAGCTGCTGGGTGACGTCGGCCGCATCAAGCAGGCCATCGAGCAGGCCAACACGGAAGTGGAGCAGGCCACGCGCTCGGGCGACCTGGGCAAGGCCGCCGAGATTCGCTACGGTCGTCTGCCGCAACTCGAAGCGGAGCTCGCCGTCGCGTCCACCGGGTCGGATGGCGCCGGCGGATCGCGTGCCCGCTTCCTCAAGCAGGAAGTCACGCAGGATGACGTCGCCGAAGTCGTGGCGCGATGGACGGGGATCCCCGTGCAGCGCATGCTCGAGAGCGAGCGCGAGCGGTTGACGCGCCTCGAAAGCGTGCTCGGTGAGCGCGTCGTGGGGCAGGCCGATGCGATCAGCGCCGTGGCCAACGCCGTGCGTCGCTCGCGCGCGGGGTTGCAGGATCCCAATCGGCCCATCGGCAGCTTCATCTTCCTCGGTCCCACCGGGGTGGGGAAGACGGAGACGGCGCGCGCCCTCGCGGAAGTGCTCTTCGACGATGAGCACGCGATGACGCGCATCGACATGTCGGAGTACATGGAGAAGCACGCCGTCGCGCGGTTGATCGGCGCACCGCCGGGCTACGTGGGCTATGAGGAAGGTGGCCAGCTCACCGAAGCGATTCGCCGGCGTCCGTATGCCGTGGTGCTCTTCGACGAGATCGAGAAGGCGCATCCGGATGTATTCAACATCCTGCTGCAGGTGCTCGACGACGGGCGACTGACCGACAGTCAGGGGCGCACGGTCGACTTCCGCAACACGGTCGTGATCATGACGTCGAACGTGGGCAGCGCCTTCATTCTCGACGCCGCGAACGAGTCGTGGACCGCAATTGAAGAGCGCGTCCTCTCGGCGCTCCGTGCGCAATTCCGGCCGGAGTTCCTCAATCGCGTCGATGACATCGTCGTCTTCCACCAGCTCGGGACCGAGCATATCGGTCGCATCGTGCGGTTGCAGCTCAAGCGGTTGGAGGCGCTGCTCGCCGAGCAGAAGCTCGCGCTCGAACTGACGCCCGCGGCACTCGAGCAGTTGAGCACGGTGGGCTACGATCCGGCGTATGGGGCGCGACCGCTCAAGCGGGCCATTCAGCGCTATCTGCAGAACCCGCTGGCGCTGGCGGTGCTCGATGGGCATTTCAGCGAAGGCGACACGATCGTCGCCGACGCGGGAAGCGACGGCACCCTGACATTCACCACGCGCCGCACGGCGGTGGAGCCCGTGGCCACGTAGGCACGACGCCACGCCGCGGGTAACTTGCGGCATGGGGCAAAGTGCGTGGCAACGGGCGATCACGTCAGGGCGCGCGCGGGCGGCGGCACTCGGTGCGCTCGCGCTGTGCGCGGTCGCGTGCAACGTCGCGACGCCCGACCAGCCGTCGTTCGCCGACCTGCCACCGGCCAACCCGATCGTGGTCGGGCGGCCGATCACCGATCAGGCAGGGTGGGTGGAG
>JALOPS010000262.1 GCA_025453745.1 Gemmatimonadaceae bacterium | reverse complement strand
CTGCAAAGAAAGAGGCGCACGCGCTTGGTCAGATGTTGGCCGAGACGTGGCGGGCGAGATGCTTTGGCACGCTCTGCAAGCAAATGTGGCACACACGTCAGGCAGCAAGCAATGCAATCACACGCGCTGTCCTGATGGCGCCGGCGGCCATTCCGATCCAACTCACTCGTGAGCTCATATTTGGAGTTGGGGCTTGCAGCACCCGTTACAAGAAACCTGCAGGGCAGCGTTTCCATGTGTGCCAGGGGCGCGCACGGCGTCAGTCAGGCGGCATGATGAAGTCGAAAGGGCTGATGTGTGCATTGCACGTGTGCACACCCATCTGATCCATGCCCACAACGGGTACGATACGGGGCCAGACATCGTCGACGGACTCGCGCGCGCCATGGTCGCCTTTGCCCTCGACCCCGCGCATCGACGACAGATGGGTCAGGCCGCGCGCGCGAGCGCGTGTGCCGTCGACGAAGCACACGAGCTCGACGCGCTCGATGCCCGGCTCAGGCGGTTGTGCACGTCACACGCCGCACGCGCGGCGTGAGCGCTACGTCAGGCGCGCCGGATCCGTGAGGGCGGCGGCAAACGCCGCACCCAGACGCCGCGCCACGGGACCAGGCGTGCCATCGCCGATCACGCGCTCGTCGAGCAGCACGATCGGCATCGCATCCTGCGTGGTGCTGGTGTAGAAGAGCTCCGAGACGAGTGGCAGCTCCTCGACGAGCAGCGCGCGCTCCTCGACGGGTTGTCCCATCGCGTGCAGCAGTTCGAGCGTCACGTCGCGCGTGACCCCGCGCAGAATGCGCGTCCCCACCGGGTGCGTGCGCACGACCCCGTCGAGCACACCGAACACGTTGGTGATCGACCCTTCGGTCACCACGCCGTCGCGATGCAGCACCGCCTCCTGCGCGCCTGCTTCGACGGCACGCTGCTTCGCGAGCACGGCGCCCAGCAGGTTTACCGTCTTGAGGTCGCATCGCGCCCACCGCAGATCGGGGAGCAGCACGGCCCGCGCGCCGGTGGCGCGCAGCGACTCCGCGGGCGTGATCCGTGTGGCCGAGAGGAACAGCGTCGGGCGCACGTCGCCCGCGGGAAACTGGTGCGCCCGGGGCGCGGCGCCGCGCGTGATCTGCAGGTACACTGTCGCCTGCCCCACCGTCAGCCCGTTGCGCGCGAGCAGCTCGTGGTGGAGGGCGAGCAGCTCCGCATCGCTCGGCAGGTGCGTGGCGGCGATGCGAATCCCCTCGAGCCCGGCGTGCATGCGCACGAGATGCCGCCGCCCTTCGAAGAGTCGGCCATCGACGCAGCGCGTGACCTCGTAGATGCCGTCGCCAAAGATGAAGCCGCGATCGTCCACGGCGATGCGCGCTTCATCGCGCGGGAGGAACTGCCCGTCGAGCCAGACGATCTCGGACATGCACACCGGGGTAAGTGACGGTCGGATTCTCGCCACCGACCGCCACGTCGGCAAGCGGCCTCACGCCGCGCGGCGGACGACGGCGCGGTCGAAGACGATGCGGAACGTGCTCCCCTGCCCCAGTGTGCTCTCGACCTCCAGCCGCGCCCCGAGCAGCAGGCACAGCTTCCGCGAAATGGACAGCCCGAGCCCCGTGCCTCCGAACCGGCGGCTGTGCGACACGTCGGCCTGCTCGAAGCTCTCGAAGATCGCCTCGAGTCGATTCGCCGGAATGCCGATCCCCGTGTCGGCGACTTCGATGGCCGCGACGTCGTCCTGCGCATCGGTGCAGATCCGCACGTCCACGGCCCCGCGCTCGGTGAACTTGAACGCATTGGCCAGGAGATTCACCAGCACCTGCCGCAAGCGATGCGCGTCCGTCATCAGGGGGCGCACGGTCGCCGGCGCATGCAAGCGCAGCGCCACGTGCGCCGCGCGCGGCTGCCCGTCGAGCTCCGCGAGCGTGTCGGCCAGGAAACGCGGGACGTCGCACGGCTCCCACTCCACGCGCAGTCGTCCCGACTCCACGTGCGAGAGATCCAGCACATCGTTGATCAGCGCGAGCAAGTGCGTGCCGTTGCGCTCGATGCGCGAGACGTGGTCGCGCGCGGTGTCGTCGAGCGCGTGCGCGCCCTTTCGCTGCAGCACACGCGAGAAGCCGATGATCGAGTTCAGCGGCGTGCGCAGCTCGTGACTCATGCGGGCGAGAAAGTCGCTCTTCGTGCGGTTGGCCGCGTGCGCGGCGTCGCGAGCGGCGCGCATGGCATCGGCCACGTGCTGCGCCTCGGTCACATCGGCGAGCGAGAGCACGACGCCGGCACCCGCGTCCCCCTGCGCGAGCGGCACGGCCTGCACGCGCAGCCACCGTCGCGTCCCCCCGCCGTCGGTGACGCGGTACGTCTCGCCCATGACCGGCTCGCCCGTCGCCAGCGCACGCACCTGTGGCTGGTCGGCGAGCGCCACCGGTCGATCGGCCGCCGACCAGAAGGGCAGTCCGGCCGGCGCAGCACGCTGCAACGACTCGAGCGACTCGAAGCCCAGCAACGACAGCGCTGCGCGATTCGCCGCCTCGACCCGCGCGGGGGACACGATGAACAGGAGCCCGTCCGCCATCGCCTCCACCACACTGTGCAACTGCTGCTCGGCCACGGTGACGCGCTCACGCGCCACGGCGAGCTGGTGCTGCGTCTGCTTCTGCCGGGTGACATCGATGCCAAACCCCACGAAGCGCTCCACCCGGCCCGACGCGTGGCGCGTCGGCACGATGATGAGCTCCACGACGTACGTCTCGCCGCCGGGACGCTCGCAGCAGAGCTCACCGGTGAACACGTCGCCCGCGCGGATGGTCCGTTCGAGCGCTGCCACGGTCGTCGCGTCGGTCTCCGCACCGTACAACACGTCGGGCGAGCGCCCGAGCAGCGCCTCGAGCGTGAAGCCGCTGAGCTGCTCGAACGCGCCGTTGACCCATTCGATGCGCATGGCCACGTCGGCGATCACCACGCCAACGTGGCCCTGGGCTGCCACCACCGCCGCCAGGGCCCGCTCCTGATCGCGTGCATACAGCTCCGAGCGGTCGTGCAGCGTCTTGATGAAGCCGACCACCACGCCCTGCGCATCGCGCAACGCGGACAGGTCCCCTTCGCTCCACAGCCGCGTGCCGTCGGCGCGGATGCGCCACCCCTGATACGTCACGGTGTCGGCGCTCTCCGCCGCGCGACGGAGGCGCTCGGGCACCGGATCGGCGGAGACATCATCCGCCGCGTACAGCCGCGCGATCGATTGTCCGATCATCTGCTCGGGCGCATACCCGAAGAGCCGCTCCGCGCCCCGGTTCCACGACAGCACGGTCCCGTCCAACGCGAGCATGACCACGCCGAATCCATCGACATGGTCGAACGCACGGGCCACCGATCGCAAGTCGAAGTGCACGGGAATCGCCAGCGTGGAGAAGGGACGGGTCCGGTCGAAGTCTCGGCCCAGGCGGTCCCGTGCTTGAGCGTCAGCCCCCTTCGCCCTCGACCAGCCCCTGCGCCAGGGCGAGACGGGTCAGCCCCGCCACGGTGCGGATGTCGAGCTTCCGCATGAGGTTCTCCCGGTGCGCCTCGACCGTCCGGCGCCCGATCCCCAGCTCGGCGGCGATCGCCTTGTTGGTCAGCCCGCGCGCGACCCCGCCGAGCACGTCGCGCTCGCGTGCCGTCAGCACGCGCAGCGGGTCCTCGGACGCCGACGCACCGTCGCCCTCCGTGCGGACCAGCGCCGCCGCGAGCGAGGGACTGAAGTACTGCGCTCCGCCATGCACGGCGCGGATCGCATCGCGCAGCTCCGCGCCCGCGCTGTCCTTGAGCAGATACCCGTTGGCGCCGAGCCGGACGCCTTCGCGCACGTACTCGACCGAGTCGTACATGCTCAGCAGCAGGATGCGCAGCACGGGATCCGTGGTGCGCAGCTCGCGCGTGGCATCGAGCCCTCCGCCGCCGGGCATGGAGATGTCGAGCAGCACCACGTCGGGCTGCTGCGCTCGGGTGATGCGCACCGCCTCCGGTGCCGACGCCGCTTCGCCGACGACGGCAAAGCCAGGCTCGTCGTGCAACACATGTCGCAACCCTTCGCGCACGAGTGCATGATCGTCGGCCAGCACCACGCGAATCGATCCCGTCTCGTTGGTCATGCCGTCTGCTCCATCAAGGAACCATGCGAGGGTGCCGGCGCGACGGGGGCCGGCACGCGTACATGGAGCTGCGTCCCGCCCAGTCGCGACGGGCCGAGCGTCACGGATCCTCCGGCACGCTGCATGCGCTCGCGCATGCCGGCCAGTCCCATGTGCCCCCGTCGCGCGAGTGTTTCCATCTCGAACGATGCGGCCAGCCCCTCGCCATCATCGTCGACCGACAAGGCGACCACGCTCGCCTCGCGTCGCAGTACCACCTCGACGCGTCCGGCCTTCGCATGGCGCGCCACATTCGCGAGCGCTTCCTGCAACGCCCGATACAGCGCCAGCTCGACGTCGGGGCCGAGCGGCGGCCCGCTCCACCGCTCCGGCGCCTGCACATCCACACGCAGTCCCGACCGCTCGGCGAAACTCGCCGCCAGCGAACGCAGCGCCGGCACGAGCCCCAAATCATCCAACAGCGCCGGACGCAACGCGTCGGTCACCGTGCGGATGCTCCGGATCCCCGTGTCCACCAGCGTCCCCAATCGGGCGAGTCGCTCCGCTTGCGGCGGCGCGGCCGCCACGCGCAGCGCATCGAGTTGCATCTTCACCGCGCCGAAGACCTGTGCGGTCTCGTCATGCAACTCACGCGAGAGACGCAGCCGTTCTTCCTCGTGCTGATCGACCATCGCGGTCGACAGGCGCGAGAGCTCCGCCGACCGCTCGCTCAAGCGGCGATCGAGGTCGGCGCGCTTGAGCGCCGCTCCCACCTGCTGCCCGAGTGCCAGCAGAAACGAGTCGTCGAGTGCGGTGAACGGATTGCGCAAGTCACCGGCCATCAATAGCGCCCCCACCGTCGCGCCATCCTGCTCGACCGGCAGTGCGGCGACATAGCGCCATCCCGCGAACTCGCGCGAGACCTGCGGACGTCCGCTCTGCACCACCTTCCTGGTCAACGGGGCCACATCACCGGCCGCCGAAGACCACGGCCCTGCCGTGCGCACCAGCGCATCCGAGAGCACCAGCGCCGTCGCCCGCACACCAGGCAAGGTGAGCGGGCGCGAGACCACCACTGCCAGGAGGTCGTCGCCTTCGGCGCGACGCTGCAGATCACCCGAGAGTGCGGTCAGCGCGCGCATGCCGCGGCCGACATCGTCGAGCACGAGCACCACGAGCCCGGCGCCCACCAGCAGCTCGAAGGCGATGTCGAGATAGTAGCCCCACGGCGTCCAGGCGCCGTAACGCCGCAGGAATGGATAGTCGAGGTGATGCAGGCTCCACAGCGCAAACGCCCCGGCGAGCAACCGCGCGCCGCTGCCCTGCCCCTGGCGCGCGTACCGCCAGAACGTCACCGCACTCCACGCGGTCGCGAAGCTCAGGAAGAGCACCGCCGGCAGCGCCGCAAGCAGGAACTCGTCCATCACGTAGATGGCCGCGTACGACCAGAGCGGCGGAAAGAGTGCGAGCAGCAGATACGACGGCCGCCACCGCGGATCGCGCGCAAAGACCAGCGACGCCCACAGCAGCGCCAGCGCCGTCCACCCCGTGGTGACCTGATGCGCGTAGAGCCAGGCGCGATGCGTCGTGAGCAGGAAGTTCGTGATGCACAACAGGCGCAACACATACACGGCCCACGCCACGGCAAACCAGGCGAACCACGGACGCCGGTACCGATGGTAGAAATGCGCACTGAGCCCCGCGAGCCCGAGCGTCACCGCGCCCTGCAACAGCGTGGCGGCCAGCTCCTGGCTGGC